>CAZSYV010000027.1:0-26384 GCA_964610955.1 uncultured Klebsiella sp.
AGCAGCACAGTAGCCAGAGTGGACGACACCACCTGTGGCATCGCCGAGTAGAGCAGGTGCACCAGTTGCGAACAAATCTCGGGGGTGACCTGCATTGCCCTTCCCTGTTGCAAGCGGGAGATGGAACTCATCCACCGCGGCGCATTGCGCCTTATGGTGCATCCGTCATCCGCACGATTGCCGGCATCGCGTAGGAACCATCGATCAGCGGCGCCATCGGGCCGTAGAAGCGCGCTGCCAGCTGAAAGCCACCGTTCGCGGGAACCGGCAGCCAGTTGCGTGCCTGGTCCGGGTCTGCAGGGCGCTCGGCCTGCAGGTAGAAGACCAGCCGACCGCCTTCCTGGTGATAGCTGCCCACCTGCTGCAGGTAGCTGGTCACACTGTAGCGATCGATCGGATTGTCGACGAAGTAGCCGTATTCGTCATACACCGGCAATTCCCAGAACTCGGTGACCGGTGGCAGGGCACCAAGATCAAAACTCAATGTGTAACGGTGGCTGCCATCGAGTGGCCGACCTTCGCTGTCACGAAACACATAGGCAATGGTGTGCGATTGATACGGTACGGGTGTTCCCCAGGCGACATCGTTCGCACCTGCCTTGGCCCTGTAGTCCTGATCGTCATGAAACAGACTGGACTGCAGTTTCCAGCCGTTCATGTCGATCAGCGAACTCTCCATCGCCGCTCTCGCTTTCCTGCGTGCAGCAACGAAACCCGCCTCGATTGCCGCCTTCTGCCCATCGCTCAGTCCCGCCGGGTCGAAAAGCAGGCCATCACGCAACCCGATCGCCCTCAGCTCGGCCAATGTCTGGCGTTCGGTCAGCGAATCACCGCGAAGCGTCAGTGTCGGGTCGTTGAGCGCCAGGCTGAGCAGCTGCAGCAGATCGACCCCGGTCATCGACTTGCCGATATCGCCGAGCGCACTCATGCGAGCAAAGCTGCGATAGTCCCCCTTCACGATGGGCTGCTCATCAAGGGGCGGCACACGCCCACCGTTGGCCTGCCACAGGGCAAGCGGTGCGACACGCACATTGTCGATCACGGCACCGGCTGCCTGCATGTCATGCTCATCACGCGTCGTTACCGCCACGCGCACCGCCAGCGTGAAGGAGTCTGATGTCGCACGCACGATTTCGGTCGACCGGAATACACCCGGCAAGGTCCCGCGCCAGTGCGGACCGACGATCAGATAACGCTGTGCGCCGTTGCCGGTGAACTGTGAACCCATCATGAAAAACCAGTTTGCATTCTGGTCTGCCGTCTGCACGCTCCAATAGCGTCCGTCGGCAACCGCTGCCGCCTCGATGACTACAGGATCACGCGAGACATCGAAGGTCCCGCCTGAATAAAGGGTCGAGGCGTTCAGCGTCGTCGCGATCCTCGAGCGCGCATCGAACAGGCGCTTCTGTGGCAGCATGCGATTCACACCATGAAACGCCGGCTGTCCCTCGAGCTGTGTATAGAGGTAGCGCAGTTCGTAGAACCCCGCGATATTGATACCCCAATAGAACGCCTGCTCACTGAGCTCGGCGATTCGCGAGGCGGGCAGCTCCGGGTCGATCGGCGACCCTGCGGGGCCAGCACGTACCGTGAGCGCGTGCGCGCACAACAGCGCGATCAGGAATCGGAAAAACACCCGCCACATGGCCTGAAACTCAGTGCGTTGCATCCCAGTCCTGGCGAGAGACGAGCGCCAGTTCGCGGAAATTCCCGCGAGCCTCCCAGGTTCCGACGAAGCCCTTCGGGATGAGCACCGAATCTCCCGCAACGAACTCGCGACTCTGGCCGTTCGTGTCGGTCAAGGTCAGCGACCCGTCCACAACGTGCACAAATTCGTCATAAGGCATCCCCGGTGCCTTCAGCGCCAACTTGAGCGGCTGCTCTTCGTAAAGCACCACGACCATCGCCTCACTCTTGAACAGCACGCTGCTGCGCGGTTGCGAAACGCCACTCAGCACCACGCTCGCCGGGGCCGGAGTCCTGGGCTCCAGCACCACGCTCCTGAGCGTTGCCACATCGAGCCCGAGCGGGGCTGCATGCATCGCCGCGACAGGGTCCGAGGCATGGACCACCAGAGCCCGAAGACTCATGCACAGCGCAACGGCAGCAAACACGGCAAGGCGCGTCGATCGGAAGTTCATTGCAATGCTCTCATGGAGATTTCGATGCAAGCATAGCAGCCTGGTCCCGGCGCTCAATACACCCACGCTCATTCTGGGCAGGGCTTCACGGCAACCAACGGGCACACTCGGTACAGAGTTCGACTGACGGCAGCAGGCTGATTCAAGCGAAACCGTCCTCGGAGAAGGCCGGGGCGGATCACGCCGAAAAATCACCCGTCTGGCGCAGGCCGTGTCGAAACGAAGGCGAGCCGGACGGAGAAAGACAGAGAGGATCGACGGCGGGAACGGATCCTGAAGATCCTGAAAAAAATGGCGCACCCGGAGAGATTCGAACTCCCGACCCCCTGGTTCGTAGCCAGGTACTCTATCCAACTGAGCTACGGGTGCGAAGGTCGCGTACTATATTGAGGCCACTTCGTCGCGTCAACCGTCACGACACCACTCGTCAGGCACGGGAGCAGATGACGATTTCCGGGCCCGAAGGGAGTATTAATGCCGCGATGCATGCCGTGTGTGCAGCAACTTTGCTGCTAGAGTGCAGCGCGCCGGATGCAGTCTGCCGGCACGCCTTTCGCATATCAGCACAATTTCCTTCGGCTCGAGACTGACGCCCGCCCGGGCGGCGTGCCGTCCGTTTCAGCAAGGATCACTCATGAGCTTTTCCGCCCTGGGTCTGGCCGACCCGATCGTGCGTGCCGTTACCGAGCACGGCTACACCGAACCCACCCCCATCCAGAAGTCATCGATACCCGCCGTGCTCGAGCGCCGCGACCTGCTCGCGGGCGCGCAGACCGGTACCGGCAAGACCGCAGGCTTCGTGCTGCCGATACTGCAGCGACTGCACACGCAGATCGCGCAGTCGGGTGCGGGCGCCCGCCGGCGCCTCAGTGTGCTGATCCTCACGCCAACGCGCGAGCTTGCCGCACAGATCGAGGAGTCGGTGCGCATCTACGGCAAGTACACGCCGGTGCAGTCGACGGTGATCTTCGGCGGTGTCGGCATGCAGCCACAGATCGATCGACTGGCACGCTCCCTCGATATTCTGGTGGCAACGCCGGGAAGGCTGCTCGACCATGCACAGCAGCGCACACTCGATCTCTCGACGGTGGACACGCTGGTGCTCGATGAGGCCGATCGCATGCTCGACATGGGCTTCATCCACGACGTCAGGCGCGTGCTTGCGCTGCTGCCGAAAAAGCGCCAGAACCTGCTGTTCTCGGCGACATTCTCCGATGATATCCGTCGCCTCGCCGACTCGCTGCTGCACCACCCGCTGGAGATCGAGGTGGCACGACGCAACGCACCTGCCGAACTCGTCGATCAGCGCGTCTACCGGGTGCGCAAGGAAGCCAAGCGCCACCTGCTCGCCCGCCTGATCAAGCACCATGGCTGGCACCAGGTACTGGTGTTCACGCGCACCAAGCACGGCGCGAATCGCCTTGCCGAGCAACTGAGCAAGGGCGGCACCCCGGCGCTGGCGATCCATGGCAACAAGAGCCAGTCGGCACGCACACGGGCGCTCGCGGAATTCAAGGACGGCAGCACACAGGTGCTGGTTGCCACCGACATCGCGGCACGCGGCATCGACATCAAGGAACTGCCGTATGTGGTGAACTTCGATCTGCCGAATGTCTCGGAGGACTACGTGCATCGCATCGGGCGTACCGGCCGCGCCAGCATGTCGGGCGAGGCGATCTCGCTGGTGTCCGACGAGGACGCTCCGCTGCTGGCAGGCATCGAACGTCTGATCCGCCGCAAACTGCCACAGGCAACGCTGTCGGCAGAGGATGCTGCAGAACTGGATGCGGTCGTGCGCAGCGCGGGCCCCGATATCGACACACGCCCACCACTGCCGCCTCGTGGCAGATCACACCGGGGAGCGGCACCACGTGCAGGCGCTGTCCGATCGACCGAGGGCGCATCGACAAGAGGCAGGGTGCGTGCGGGGAGAGGCCGCTGAGCACTCCCCCTGCGCACACACCGCTGCAGGCTCAGAAGTCCAGCTGCAGCTGTACCCAGACCTTTTTCGTATCGACAGCAAAACCGTCCTCACGGTAGTCGGCATACTTCAGCATGCCGGTGAGGTACTGGCCGAACTTGCGCGACAGCGACACGTCGAGTTCCTCGCCCCAGGACCAGTTGCGTGCCTCGGCGTGGAAGTCATGGAAGACGACTGCCGCGGTAATGCCGCGAAAGACCACTGTCGCACCCGCGTAGCTGTCCTTGATGCCAAGGTCGGGTGTCGCGAGGAACATATCGGCCCAGCCCTGGAACTTGTGCCCGGTCGCCAGCGGTGTACGGAACATGCGTCCCGTGCGCGTCGAGTCACCCTCGAGCACCTCCTGCCCGACGGTCAGCGTCACCTCGTATGGCAGACCGAGTCCGCCCTCCCATGTGTAGTAATCGGCGCGATACCCCACCGGGTTGTCGCCATAGTCTTCCTGACGTGCGTACTCGAGCGTGTACAGCAGGTTGATCGAGGAGTTGAGCGCCTGCTTGCCGGTGAAGCGCAGGCCATAGGTCTCGTTCGACTGCGCGCGCGCGTCGTCGATGTCCATGAAGTACGCATACGCGCTGAGTGCACCGATCTTCCACCCGGTGTAGTTCAGGTTCAGCAGGTGGATCTCGGAGTCCCAGTCACCTTTCCACGCCGCGGTCGTACCATCATGCGGGCCGAATACGCGGTTCACGTTATAGATGTAGCCGTAGGTGAGCGTCGTGTTCGGCAGTGACTTGTTGACGATGGTGCCACCGTCGAAAGTCTGCTCGTTCTGGCGCCAGCCCACCCCACCGACGAAGCGCTCGTTGTCGAGCAGAATGCGCTGGCGACCTGCCTTCAGTACCGTGCCGCTCAGGCCCGAGTAGGCAATCCACGCCTGATTGACTTCGGTTCCCTCAGGGTCGGCAACGACCGAATAATTGTTCTTTCTGTTGTGGGTGGAGTTGTAGCTGTCGTTGCCGATCGTGCTCACGTCTTCGAATTCAACCTGCGCCTGCCAACCCTGCCAGGGTTTCGTGGTGTAGGTCAGGCGTGATTTCAGCGTGGAGGCGTGCGCGGTCCTGAGCGCGTTGTCCTGATCCACGTCCTCGAAGCGATAACGGAAATGCAGCTTCACCTCTCCGCCACGGATTGCATCGACCAGCGTACCGCTGGCCTCCTGTGCCGCGAGGGGTATCGCCGTGCCCGCCACCGTGGCGGCACAGGCCATCGCAAGCAGACTCTTGCGTGCTTGTCTCATAGATCACCTTTCTGATGGAAGGAAACTCCCCGTCCGCATTGTTCGCGACACGGACGGGGGAGTGTTGACACGGGCCTTCCCTGGCCTCGTCAGGCTCGATTCCGCAGGATCAGTAGATGTCCTTGCGGGTGTTGTAGACGTTGAACTTGCCGGTCGGGGTGATCAGGCGCGGGTCCTTGATCACGGTCTTCAGCGTACGCGTCTTGTCATCGACCACGACGATCGCCGACTTCTGCTCCTTGCCGTTCCAGACCGAGAACCAGACCTCGTCACCCGCCATGTTGTACTCGGGCTGCACGACACGCTTCGGACCTTCGCCGAGGTCAGCCCATTCGGCAATCGGCAGACTGACGAAACCGGCGTCGATGTTGTTGATGTCGTACACCGCGATCGACTGGCTGAGCTTCGCGTCGGGGTTCAACGTGGTGTCGACCCACAGGTTCTTCGACTTCGGGTGCGTCTTCACGAACAGCGACCCGCCACCCGGACCCTTCAACTCGCGAACGACCTTCCAGGCGTTGTCGCGATGCTTGACCGGATCGGTACCAATGACCGAGACGTTCTCGTTGCCAAGAGCGCTGGTCACCCACACCGGCCCGAACTTCGGATCGTTGTAGTTGGCGCCACGTCCCGGGTGCGGGATCTTGGTCACGTCGATCAGTGCCGTCGTCTTGCGCTCCTTGGAGTCGATCACCGCGATCTTGTCGGAGTTGTTCGCCGCAGTCATGAAGTAGCGGTGCGTCGAATCCCAGCCGCCGTCATGCAGGAAGCGCGCAGCCTCCAGCGAAGTCACGCTGAGTGCATCGAGGTTGCTGTAGTTGACCAGCAGCACGAAGCCGGTCTCCTTCACGTTCACGATGAACTCCGGGTGCTCGTGCGAGGCAACGATTGCCGCAACGCGCGGCTCCGGGTGGTACTCCTGCGTGTCCACGGTCATGCCGCGCGTCGAGACGATCTTCCTCGGCTTGAGGTCCGCACCGTCCATGATCACGTACTGCGGCGGCCAGTAGGCGCCGGCAATCGCCACCTTGTCCTCGTAGCCCTTGTACTTCGAGGTCTCGACCGAACGCGCCTCGAGGCCGATCTTGATCTCGGCGACCACCTGCGGCGGGTCCATGAACAGGTCGATCATGTCGATCTTGGCATCACGACCGATCGTGTACACGTAGCGACCCGAATGCGACGAGCGCGAAATGTGCACCGCGTAGCCCGTCGGGATGATGTTGATGATTTCCTTGGTATCACCGTCGATCAGCGCAATCTCGCCGCTGTCACGCAGCGTGACCGCAAAGATGTTGTCGGTGTTGCGCTTGTGCATCTTCTTGGTCGGGCGCTTGTCCTCGGGCACGAGGACCTTCCAGCTGGCCTTCATTTCTTCCATGCCCCACTCGGGCGGAGCCGGTGGCTCGTGCTGGAGGAAACGTGCCATGGCATCGATCTGCTCAGGGGTGAGCTGACCCGATGTACCCCAGTTCGGCATGCCTGCCGGGGTACCCATGTTGATCAGCACCTTCAGGAACTCGGTGCCACGCGCCTGGGTGATGTCCGGCGTGAGCGGCTTGCCGGTCGCGCCCTTGCGCAGCACCCCGTGACAGCCGGCGCAACGCTCGAAGTAGATCTTCGTCGCCTCCTGGAACTCGGCCTCCGTCATGTCGGGAGCACCCGGGCTCGTGACCATCTTGAGTTCCTGCTGCATCGTCGGCGCACCGCTGTAGCGCAGCTGCTCACCCGTGGTACCCGGGTGACCCGTCTTGTCGGCGGCAGTCGCCGCACCACTCATCGCGATCGCGGCGACACCACACGCCACGCTGATCAATCTGCTCCTGAACGTCTTCATCTAGTGCTCCTGGGTTCGAGTTTCAGTTCCAGTACGATAAATGCCACAATACAACCTTATATTTATATAAAGCCTGAATCATAATATAACGAAAAAGCACAAGTGAAATGCTTGAGGTGCGTCAAGATTCCTCTTCTGAGGGCAAGTGTTCGGGTAGAATCGCCGCCGCGAAAACCCTAGCATTTCGATCGGGAATGTACTGATCTGCATCAAGAATTGCCCGGAGCCGATTCCCTAAGATAGAGTTGCGACGTTTTGTCGCAGGGGCGATGCCGCATCCTGTGACCCGATCTCACCACCACCGACACAAGGGGAGCACAACCTATGAAAGACGACGAGCTCGATCCGAAGGATCAGCCCTTCATGCAGAGAGTCCTCGACAATCACTTCCTGCTGCTGTTCATCGGCCTCGCCGTGCCGACGCTGACCTACATCGTGTGGGGAGTGATGGAACTGGTGGCACTGCCGATCGCCTCGCCCTGAGGGCGCCTGGCCGATGGGCACACAGAACAAGGCGCGTGACGGGGCGTCACGCCACAGAACAGCTACCTGGAGAAACAGTCAATGAGCAGCATTTCACCTCCCAGCAACAAGCTCTGGTGGAAGGAGCCGATCGAGAAGACCGAGCTGATGTGGATCGGTGTCGTCATCGTGTGGGGCATCATCCTCACATTGATGATGCCGTTCTGGCACGTCTACGGCAAACAGAACATGTCACCCGAGGCCTATCGCACCACACCCGAGATGTACATGAAAAAGGTGCAGGCCGGTGTCGACCAGTACACGGTTCGCACCGAGAACAACAAGCCTGTCGTCGCACCACCGGTAGGCAGCGACGTCTACATGCTGGGTCGCCTGTGGGAGTGGTGGCCGACACTCGAACTGAAGGTGAACCAGAGTTACCGGGTGCACGTCACATCGATGGACTGGCAGCACGGCTGGTCGCTGCAGCCGGCCAACCTGAACGTACAGGTACTGCCAGGCTACGACATGGTGCTGACCCTCACCCCGAACAAGGTGGGCGAGTACACCCTCGTCTGCAATGAGTACTGCGGCATCGGGCACCACATGATGCTCGGCAAGATCCACGTGGTGGAGTAAGGGGAGCCATGAACACCAATACGGACTTTCGCATCTGCCCGGATACGGGCTTCAAGATCCACCGCCCGGCGGAGGCACTGATCAAGGCCAACGCCGTCCTTGCCGTGATATCGCTGCTCATCGGTGGCCTGATGGGCCTTGGCGTCGGTCTCACCCGCTGGCCGGAGGTTCACCTGCTGCAGGCCAGCACCTTCTACACGGTGCTCACCGCACACGGCATCAACGTGCTGATCTTCTGGATGATCTTCTTCGAAGTGGCCGTGCTGCACTTCGCATCCGCGATACTGCTCGGGTGTCGGATCGCCACGCCGAAGCTCGGCTGGGCCTCCACCGGCCTGATGGTCCTCGGGGTCGTGCTGAACAACTACGCGGTACTGGTCAAGGGCAACTCGAGCGTGATGATGACATCGTACGTGCCGGTACCGGCCGATACGCTGTTCTACGTCGGCCTGATCCTGTTCGCGGTCGGAGCGCTGATCCACTGCTTCATCTTCCTGGGCACACTGGTCATCGCGCGCGCCGAGCGCACCTACCAGGGGTCACTGCCGCTGGTGAGCTTCGGGGCGCTGACCGCCTGCATCATCGCGATCTTCACCATCGCCTCGGGCGCGGTAATCCTGATCCCGACGCTGCTGTGGAACCTGGGACTGGTCTCGCACGTCGACCCGGGCGTCTACCGCCTCGTCTGGTGGGCCTTCGGCCACTCCTCACAGCAGATCAACGTGGCAACCCACGTGACGATCTGGTACCTGACGGCAGCGGTGCTGTTCGGTGCCAAGCCGCTGTCGGAGAAAGTCAGCCGCTTCGCGTTCTTCCTCTATATCGCCGTGCTGCAGGTTGCCAGCGCCCACCACCTGCTGGTGGACCCGGGCCTGAGCGTCGAGTGGAAGATCTTCAACACCAGCTATGCCATGTACCTCGCCGTAATGGCCAGCATGGTCCACGGCATGACGGTTCCCGGCTCGATCGAGGCGGCCCAGCGTGCACACGGCCTGAACACCGGCTTCTTCGAGTGGCTGCGCAAGGCACCCTGGGGCAACCCGGTGTTCTCGGCGATGTTCATGTCGCTGGTGGGCTTCGGTGTGCTGGGCGGGATCACCGGCGTGGTGATGGGTACCGAGCAGATCAACCTCGTGATCCACAACACGATGTATGTTCCGGGGCACTTCCACGGCACGGTCGTCGTCGGCAGCACGCTGGCATTCATGGGCATCACCTACTGGCTGATCCCGGTCCTGTTCCGTCGTGATCTCATCCTGAAGGGAGTCGCACGCTGGCAGCCCTACGTCTACATGGCGGGCATGTCGGGTGTTGCACTGTTCCTGATGGGTGCGGGAACGCTCGGCGTACCGCGGCGCCACTGGGACATCCTGTTCTCCAGCGCAGGAGCCGGCAACGGCTACGAGTTCTCGGCTGCAGCCCTGACCCTGATGAGCCTGAACGGCCTGTCGGCGGTAGTCGCGGCGCTGGGCGGCGTGATGTACATCGTCGTGGTGGTCGGCTCGATCCTGTTCGGTCGCAAGTACGGCGAAAACGAGAAGATGGGTATCCCGATGCTTCGTGCGACCCCGCCAGAGGAGAAGTTCCACACGATCGGCGTCGGCGCGATTCCCATTCCGGGAACGGTCGTGCTGGTTGCGGTGTTCTTTGTGGCATTCGCACTGTACTATTTCATCAACTGGAAGTTCCTGGCCGAAACCTGGGGACTGAGCTGATACACAGCTCCCGTCCGAGGTGCCAGCCACGGCCCTCGGACGGCTCTTCATTCTTGTCTACCGAACCCGTACAGCGAGTCATCCGGCATGACCCATCGTGAGATCATCGACATTTTCAAGCTGCGCATCGGCGTTCTGATGTCACTGACCGCGGTTGCAGGCTATGCAGTCACACCAGGGGTTCAACTGTCTTCTCCGCAACTGCTGCTGCTGGCACTGGTGGTACTGGGAGCCTCCGCCGCAGCAGGTGCCTTCAATCAGTTCGTCGAGCACGACCTCGACGCAAAAATGGCGCGCACGGCGAAGCGTGCATTCGTCACCGGTGTCGCGACTCCCGACAACCGCTGGCTCGGATTGATCGCCGCCCTGCTGCTCGTCTCGGTCGCACTTGGCGGCTGGGCATTCAACCTTGCCGTGGCCTTCCATCTGTTCATGGGAGCATTCTTCTACGGCGTCATCTACACGCTGTGGCTGAAGCGGCGCACACCGCTGAACATCGTGATCGGTGGTGCTGCAGGCAGCTTTGCAGTGCTTGCCGGTGCTGCCGCGGCCAATCCTGGAATCAGCCCCGAATCGGCACTGCTCGCCGTGGTGCTGTTCCTGTGGACTCCACCGCACTTCTGGGCACTGGCGATCGTGCTGCATCAGGATTACGAGAACGCCGGAGTGCCGATGCTGCCGGTGGTCAAGGGCGATGCCGCAGCCGCCCGGGTGATCCTGCTCAACACCATCGTGCTGTGCGCCGTATCGCTGCTGCCGTTTCTTTTCAGCATGGGCTGGATCTACCTGCTCGGTGCTCTTGCCGGCGGCAGCTACTTCATCTACAGCGCCGCACGGCTCGTGGCAACCCCGACACGTGCGGCCGCCATAAAGTGCTTCGTCGCCTCCCTGGTCCAGCTTTCGGTGGTACTGCTTGCCGCCATGGTGGACGTATTTACCAGGTAACTGGATTTGAAATCTGCTGTATCGATACTGTTTTCCCTGGTACTGGGTCTTTGTTGCTGGCACGCGAGTGCCCAGACGCATGGAACCACTGGCGCTGTGCATGATGGTGGCCATGGCTCCTCGCATGCCGAACCCGCACCAAACACCCTGCCTTTCGACCGCGACCAGGCGCTGGCGACAAGCCAGGCGGCAATCGGGCGCACCATCACCGATCACGCCTTCCGCGACACCGAAGGGAGAGAGCGCCGGCTGCTCGAGTACCGTGGCAAGCCGCTGGTCATCAGCCTGATCTATACGAGCTGCTACCACATCTGCCCAACCACCACACGCCATCTCGCCGATGTCATCGAGCGTGCACAGTCGGTGCTCGGTGAGGACAGCTTCGCCGTGGTGACCATCGGTTTCGACTCGGTCAAGGACACGCCCGACGCGATGCGCCAGTTCGCCAAGGCGCAGAAGGCTTCCGCCGTGCACTGGGATTTCCTCGCGGCCGATGCCAACACGATCGATGGGCTCACGCGTGAGCTCGGCTTCCAGTTCCGCCCTGCAGCCGGGGGCTTCGACCACCTGCTGCAAACCACGGTGCTCGATGCAGACGGCGTGGTACGCCGCCAGGTCTACGGCATGGATTTCGATACGCCACTGCTGATCGAACCACTCAAGCGCCTGCTGTTTGGCGAAAAGCTCAGCGAGGGTTTCCTCGAACGGATGACGAACAAGTTCCGGCTGTTCTGTACCGTATACGACCCGGCATCGGACAAGTACCGCTTCAACTATGCGTTCCTCGCGGGTATCGCGATGGGCATCGTGATGGGCATCATTTTCGTGTTCCTGTTCATCCGCGAGTGGCGCTACAGCACGCGCAGCGGCTCGAACGGGAAATGAAGGCAAAGGGAGCAGAAAGTACGTGATCCGCAAGTTGCAGAGTCTGCTGGACGGGGTATTCAAGCGCATCGAAGCGGCGTTCAACACCTCTTTCGGCAGTCAGTGGAATCCCTGGTATCAGCTCGGGGCGCTGTCGTTCTACCTGTTCTGGATCATCTGCATCAGCGGTCTCTACCTGTATGTCTTCTTCAACACGAGCATCACCGGTGCCTACGAGTCGGTACAGCGGCTCACCGTCGACCAGTGGTACCTCGGTGGCGTGATGCGCAGCCTCCACCGCTACGCATCCGACGCGATGGTGGTGACGGTGACCCTGCACCTGGTGCGCGAGTTCGCCAAGGGGCGCTTTCGCGGTGCCCAGTCCTTTTCCTGGATCAGTGGCGTGCCGCTGCTGTGGCTGCTGTTTGCCGCTGGCATCGGCGGCTACTGGCTGGTGTGGGACCAGTTCGCACAGTACGTCGCCCAGACCAGCACCGAATGGCTGGAACGACTGCCGGTGATCAGCGATTCGCTGGCGCGGACCTTCCTGTCGAACACCACGCTGAGCGATCGCCTGTTCTCGCTGCTGGTGTTCATGCACATCGCCATTCCGCTGTTCCTGCTGGTCGGCATGTTCATCCATGTGAACCGCCTGAAGCTGGCCCGAACCCAGCCTGCCCGTGGCCTGGCGGTCGGCGTCGTGGTGATGATGATCGTGCTGTCGCTGGTGAAGCCAGCCGTCAGCACGGCACCGGCGGATATGTCGGTCACGCTGGCCAATGTGCCGCTCGACTGGTTCTACATGAACTTCTATCCGCTGCTCGATCTGGTGGATCCGCTCTACGTGTGGATTCTGCTGGCCGGCGTGACTGGTGCCCTGGTCATCATGCCGTGGCTGTCGCCGTCGAAACTGACCAAGGCCGCGGCAGCATCGGTCGACCCGAACAACTGCAACGGCTGCACCTGGTGCGTCCAGGATTGTCCCTACGAGGCGATCACGATGGTGCCGCACGATTTCAGAAAAGGCATGCGCCAGGCGCAGGTCGACCCCGATCGCTGCACTGCGTGCGGCATCTGCGAGGGCTCATGCCCTTCGGCAACCCCCTTCCGTCGCGTCGAGGAGCTGGTTTCGGGCATCGAAATCCCAGCCTATCCCGTCAATCGCATGCGCGAGGAAGCGATGGCGAAGGTCGCCAGCCTCGACGGCAAGGCACGCGTCATGGTCTTCGGCTGCGACCATGCACTGCCGATCGAGAGCATCGAGCGCGAGGGCGTGGTCGCGTTGAGCCTGCCCTGCACAGGCATGCTACCGCCCTCCTTCGTCGACTACATTGCACGCCAGGACAATGTCGACGGTGTACTGGTCAGCGGCTGCTGCGGCGGTGACTGCCATTACCGCAAGGGGAACACCTGGACGGAGGAGCGCTTCAACAGCCAGCGCATGCCACATCTGCGCACCTCTGCAGGCCACGACAAGGTCAGGATCAGCTGGGCGGGCATCTTCGAAGGCAAGCGGCTCGAGGCGGATATCGCAGCCTTCCGTGCCGACCTGCAACGCAGTGAAGATGCTTCCGCCGAGCAACCGGTGGTCGAAACGGAGGCCACGTCATGAAACGCAACAACTGGATGCACTGGATCGGACAGGCCGTGGCCTATGGCCTGTTCGCGCTGTTCATCGGCCATTTCTCCAACTCGCCCCGCTACCAGCACCTGCCGCCGAACGAAGCGATGCTGAAGCTCAGCCTGCGCCATTCGGGCCAGATACTCGGGGAGTGCAGGCAACTCTCGGCCGAGGAACTCGCCGCGCTGCCACCGACGAAGCGCGCCCAGCTTGACTGCCCTCGTGAGCGCTCGCCACTGGAGATCGAACTGGAGGTGAACGGAAAAATGCAGCTCAGCGAACGCGTCGAACCGCGAGGCCTGCATCGTGACGGCATGGCATCGACCTATCATCGGATCAATGTGCCTGCCGGTCCCATCTCACTGACCGTGCGCATGAAGGACGGTGTGAATCAGGAGGAGTTTCCCTATGTTGCCGAGCGACATCTCGAGCTGCGACCGGGACAGGTGCTGCTGATCGACTTCGATTCCCAGGAAAAGCGCTTCGTGTTCCTCTGATCGAGGCCACGATGCGCCAGGCACCGTTCAGTGCGGCCCGATGCGCTGCAGGAACTGAAAGCTCACCAGCGCAAGCGCCAGGATGATCACGAAATAGATGACGTTGCGGTACGGCAGCGGCGCGCCATTGAACCGCTCCAGCGCCCTGAGTGCCCAGTCGGCTGCAAAATACAGGGCAACCCCGACGATGGTGAACAGCACGATTTCCAATTCGGTTTCCTCCGCGCACGATGCTTGCCGGGTCACGATGCACGCGCAAGGGTAATCGATGAAACGAAGCGCAGGAAGGTATTCCTTTGTGTTGCGGGCGCACGTGTTGCTGATCCTGCTGGCCGCACTGGCAATCGCCGCACTCAGCGCGGGCATGCGCCATGTCGAATCCGGCCTCGCCTGCACGGACCGGAGCAGCTGCTACGGGCGAATCGGACACGGCTACGGCGACCCGCTCCCCCAGGCTGCCGATTTCCCGCGAGCGGCCCCTGTCTGGGCAAAACGCAGTCATCGAGTGCTTGCCGCTGCACTGGTACTGCTCACGCTGGCACTCGTGTATCGCACGCGCACATCGGCCCCCAGTCCGAACGCCCGCTCGATCATTCCTCTGCTGATGCTCTCCCTGCTGCTCGCCCTGGCAGTCATTGGCCCCCTGAGCCATCTGAAAACTCGCCCGATCATCGCCACCTTCAATCTCCTTGGCGGTACGGCACTGGTTGCGTCGAGCTGGCAGCTGCTGCTTGTGCTGGGCAAGCCGGGGACGTTTCCAGTCCCTCCGTTCCTGCGAGCTGCGCTGCGCCTCGGCCTGCTGCTGCTCGCACTGCAGATCATCACGGGCGCATGGGTCAGTTCCAACTTTGCCGGGCTTGCATGCCACGGTATCCCCGGCTGTGCGGAAGCATCACACGCTGGTTCCCCCTCACTGGACGCCGCGTTGAACCCCCTTCGGGAGCTGGCACTGGACTCGAACGCCAGGGTGACAACCGGTGGCCCCGCCCGCACGATCAATCTGGTGCACCGGGCCGGCGCACTGTTCAGCGCACTGATTCTGTTCATCGCCTGCGTGGCTGCTGCCCTGGCTCGAATGCCGGTCCGGCTCTGGATGCCGGTCGCAGCGCTGCTCGCCCTGCAGTGTGCGCTCGGCGTGGCGACACTCACCAGTACGCTGGCACTGTCGGTGGTGCTGGCTCACAGCGTCGTCGCGACCCTGCTGCTGCTCGCCACGATGCGTCTTGGCCATGCCCTCGAACCTGCGACCATCAGGGGTAGGCAATGAGTCGAGCCGCCGTACTCTTCATGGCAATCGTCGCTCTGATCGGCACGTACTACGCGGCCCGGCACATCGATGAACTGGTCACACGTCCCGACGCATTGCCTGTCATCGAGTCGCTCGGTGGTGACTTCACACTGCCGGCGACTAGCGGAGGGACTGTCTCGCTGCAACAGTTTCGTGGCCGCCTGGTTCTGCTGAACTTTGGCTATACCAGCTGCCCCGACGTCTGCCCGACAGTGCTCGCACGCATGCGTCAGCTGCTGCTCGGCCTGGGCGATGCCGCTACCGGGGTGCAACCGCTGTTCGTGACCATCGATCCCTCACGCGACACCCTCGATGTGCTGAAACCATACCTGGAGTACTTCCACCCGGCATTCATCGGCCTCAGTGGCACAGAGGAACAGACTCGCGCGGCAGCCGATCCTTTCAAGGTCTACTACGTTCGCGAGAGCGAGAGGGAAAACGGCTACGACTTCACGCACAGCGATCGCATCTACCTGATCGACAGACAGGGCCGGGTACGAGCGACCTTCGCTGCCTACACCACCGACGATGAAATGCTCGCGATCACGCGCCAGCTGCTCGCAGAATGAACAAGGTCTCCACATGAACGAGCCCGCTCACACCCCCGCTCCAACCGCTGCGGTGGCCTCCTGGATCTGGTTGGGTGCCTACGCACTGATTGCAGCAGGCGTGCTCGCCGTGCTGCTCGGCCTGTCGCGCACTCCGGTACTCCATGACCTCATTCCCGGCACGCAATGGTTTCGCGTTGCCCTGGTCGCACATGTCGACCTCTCGGTCCTGGTGTGGTTCGTCGCCGGCGCGGGAACACTGTGGACGCTCTACCTGGGCCCCAGACACCGCACGATCACCGCCGTCTCGCTGCTGCTGGCTCTCATCGGCACGGTACTGATCAGCAGCGCGCCATTCATCGGTGCCGAACGGCCACTGATGGCCAACTATGTTCCGGTGCTTCAGCACCCCTGGTTCTACGCCGGACTGCTCGCCATCGGCGCTGCACTGGCCACACAGGCCTGCAGCTTCCTCGTTACCTTCATGCGCAACCCGCGCGATGGCAATGTCACTGTTCGCCTTGCCCTGGCGCTTGCTGCAGCAAGCGCCCTGCTCGCGCTGCTCGGCGTCGGCATGAGCTGGCTGCGCATGCCAGAGGGGGTACTCGATGAACGCTACTTCGAACTGCTGTTCTGGGGAGGTGGGCATGTACTGCAGTTCATGCACACCATTCTGATGCTGGTTGCCGCCACGCTGTTGCTGCGTGCCGCGGGCGGAAGGCTGCCCGGCAGCGAGCTGATGCAGTGCAGCCTGTTTGCGCTCTGCGCCCTGCCGCTGCTCGGCGTACCCTGGCTGCTCACCCTGGAGCCGGGGTCGGCCGGCTACATCATCGGCTACAGCGAGCTGATGCGCTGGGGCGGCACCGGCTGCATTCCACTGTTGCTGCTCGTGGCAACGGGCATGCGTCGCGCGCCATCCGCAGCAGACCTCGGTGCGCAGACGCTGTACTCGGCGCTGTGGTGGTCACTGCTGCTGTTTGCAGCAGGCGGTATCCTCGGCTTCCTGATCCGCGGCTCGAACACGGTGATACCGGCGCACTACCACGGCTCGATCGTCGGCGTCACGCTGGCGTACATGGGTGTGTTCTACCTGCTGCTGCCACGCCTGGGTTTTCCTTTGACGATGGCGCGTACGGCGCGCTGGCAGCCGGTGGTCTACGGCATCGGACAGGTGATGCACATTGCCGGTCTGGCCTGGACGGGTGGCCATGGCGCACAGCGCAAGATGGTGGGAACCGCCGAAGGCATGAGCCGCGCGCAGGAGATCGTCGGCATGGGCCTGATGGGCATGGGCAGCCTGGTTGCGGTGATCGGCGGCGTGATGTTCCTGCTCGTGGTGCTTGTCAGCGTGGGTCGCGCCCGCCGCCATCGCTCCAGCGACTGAAGCAGCAGAACCGCTACTCGATCTGCCTCAGCGTGATCTCGGCAGCACGCGCCTCCCGCTTCTCGCGCCGCTTGCGCTTTTCGACCAGCGGCGGACAGCGGTGGTCATCGTGATAGGTCACCTGGCACTCGAGGCAGTAGTGACACTCGTTGTCGACGATCTCTCCGGTCGGACGGATCGCACCCAGCTCGCACTGCTTCGCGCAGACCTGACAGGGATGGCCGCACTCGCTGCGCCGGCGCAGCCAGTCGAAGATGCGAAAGCGTGTGAAGAAGCTCAGCGCCGCCCCCAGCGGACACAGGTACTTGCAGTAGAACTTGCTGTTGAATGCGGAAATCGCCAGCAGACCGATTGCGTAGAACACGTACGTCCAGTCACGCATGAAGTGCAGCGCAAACACGGTCTTGAACGGTTCAACCTCGGCAACTGTTGCTGCGCGCGACATCGAATCGAGCGAGAGTCCGAACAGCGCGATCAGGATCAGATACTTGATCGCCCACAGCCTCTCATGAACCATCGGCGGGAAGTTGAATTGCGGCACGCGCAGGTGCTTTGCCGCATTGTTGATCAGTTCCTGAGTCGCCCCGAAGGGACACAGCCAGCCGCAGTAGACTCCCCGCCCCCAGAGAATGACCCCCACCGCCACGAAGCTCCACAGGATGAATGTCACCGGGTCGAGCAGCATCGTCGACCATGAAAAACCGCCGGCAAACACCTGGGCAAAGGCAAGCATATTGACGATCGACAGCTGCCCCATGCTGTAGAAGCCGATGAAACCGACCGTGAACAGCAAGTAGCCGATGCGCAGACGTCTGAACAGCACCGGGTACAGCACCAGCCAGTCCTGGAACACCAGCAGGGTGACGAGCAACAGCAGTGCCGACGCCAGCACCGCGATGCGCAACCAGCGTGTCTTCCACAACTGCAACCACTCGGGTTCCCCATCGAGCGAGTGTTCAGGCAGTGCCACCATCGGTGCTGCACTGTCGAGGCGTGTCCGGGAGACAGCCACTGGTTCGGTGCGCACCTCGGCATCGCGCACTTCACGCGGCAGGCCCAGTGCTGCGGAAACGATCTGTGCAGAGCGCATCAGGCTCTGGCTCAGCACCATCGTGGTGATCGTCGCCCCACTGATTGCATCGAGGCCACGGTACCCGTCGCCGTCATCGTCACCCACACGCACGCGCGTATCGGCCGCCAGATCATCGTACTGGGAGAGGAAGTGCTGCAAGTCCGCATCCTTGACACCGATCACCAGGATCGGCTCTTCGTGAGCGATGACCGTCGCAGCGGCAATCGTCGCATCCGGGCGCAGCCCGACCAGAACCGAGATCGGCTTGCCCGAATAGGCCGGTACGGGAAAGATCTCATCACTCAGAAACACCCAGCCCAGCAATGCCTTGCCGCCATGGACGGCCCGGGCACGCACCACATCGAGCATCCCACCCACTTCCTCGGCCTGCGGAAAGACCTTCTGCACGGTCGGCAGAGCGAGTGTCTCGAGCCGTCCCGCCGCCATGGCGGTACCCGAACACCACATCAGCACCAGCAGCACTGCGCCGAGCAAGCGTGCGGGTGCACCAAGCAACGCTTTCATAAGGATCATTTGTCTCCTGCGGGTACGGACGCACCCGCCACCTTCACCATTGATTTAGCGGACGCAAGCATGCACGAACCGGATCCGCAAGACACTGATTCACGTCATTTGTTGATCTGAAAGGGTGGATTGACATACCGCCACGGAGGATCATGTGCGGCGGAATTCAGCACTGTCCGGAACCGCGTATTGTCCCGTCTGTCCCCCCTCGTCTTCTGCAGCATCGTGTACCTTGCCCTGTTGCCGGGACCCTTCGCGGCCGGAGCGGCCGGCGCAGGTGTCGATGACGCACTCAACGAGCGTCCACCAGTGACACGCCTGCAGCTCGAGCGCCACTGGGGAGTCGACTGCACCCGCCTGCGCGACGAACTGCTGGAGACACCACTGTTTGGCGCATCCGCTGTGCAGCTGGCCCGCTGGAGAGAGTCTCTTGTCCTGTGCTCGGCAGTCCACAATGCACCGGGCGCTGCAGACGCGCTCGCATGCCCGGACTACGCGGCAGCCGCACGGCTCCTGGCAGAGCTGAGCGAGGACCACATCGATAGGCACGCCAACGAACCTTCACCCATGAGGAGCATTCTTCAATGCGATCACTGACACACGCGCTTGCGCTGGCAATCGGCAGCTGCGCCATCGCCGCACCGAGCTGGTCGGCACCACAACCGCCTACCGAAGCCAGAAAACAACTGCTCGAGGAAGTCGTGGTCACCGCGCGCCGTGCGCCGCGCATCGTCATGGACGCCAGTGAAACCATCAGCGTGATCGACCAGGAACAACTGCGCCGCAGCACGGCGTGGGGCCTGGCCGATGCGATGCGCAGCCTCCCAGGGCTGCAGGTGGTCGACGCGGGTCAACCCGGATTGCAACGGATACGCATTCGCGGCGAAGAGTCACGGCGCACGGCGATCCTGCTCGATGGACTGGAGATCACCGATCACTGGGAATACGGCACCCCGCTCAGTCTGAACCCGCTGCTGGTCGAGCGCATCGAGGTCGTGCGCGGCTCCGGGTCCGTGCTCTACGGGCCGCGTGCGCTGAGTGGCGTGGTGAACTTCATCACCCGCAAGGGTGGAACCGAGCCACTGCAGTTCGAGGCAAGCGCCGGATGGGACTCCGCAACCCGCGGAAACGAGAGTTTTGCCAGCATGTTCGGCAATATCGATGGCCTGAGTTACCGTGTGGCACTGTCCGACAGCGATCACGGCAAGCGCCACACGCCAGATGGCAGGGTCGACAACACCGCTTTCGACAACCGCAGTGTGTACGCATGGGCAGGACACGACTTCGGTGCTCACCACATCGACCTTCTCTATGACAGCTACAAGGCATCCACCGAGGTCTTCGTCGAGGATGAAATACGCACCACCTTCCCGCTGACCGATTTCCGGGTCGACGTACCACATCGTGACCGCAGCAAGCTCGCACTGAACTACGAATGGCACGAGGTCGCCAGTTTCCTGCCGCTGCTGAAAGTGAACATGAACCGCGCCTGGAACGAACGACGCTTCGTGACGATCAGCGATATGTTCCTGCCGGTACCAAGACCGACGACCACCGTGCGCAGTATCTTCAGCAACGCCGATCTGGTGGTGGACGACGCCATCGTGCAGCTCGACTGGATCCCGGCACCGAATCACTACATCGTCAGCGGCATCCAGTACAGCGAAGAGCGTGTGACGCAGGACCGGCACGTCGACAACGTGATCAACGGCATCACCGGGCGTCCAGAGGACATCCGTGACAGGGCACGGATCGAGACGTTCGCACTGTTCGCACAGGACGAGTGGCACTTCAGCGAGCGCAGCACGCTTACGTTCGGGGCACGCCAGTACCGCGTCATGGGTGAACTCGAGAAAACCGACCGCCCGGGACTGTCGCCGGGCAGAAACGATGACACGCACCTGATCGCAAGCCTCGGCCTGAGCCACGAGCTGAGCGACGATGTGGTGCTGCGCGCCAACGTCTCGCAGGGTTATGTCTACCCCTCGCTGCTGCAGTTCGCGATCGGTGCCTATGCTGCAGCACGCTACATCAATCCAAACCCCGACCTCAAACCCGAAACCGCGCTGTCCTGGGAGACGGGGGTACGGGTACGCACGGACAACTGGATATTCGACACCGGCGTATTCCGCAGCACATCGAAGGACTATATCGAACATGTGTTCTGTCGCACGGGCGACGACTGCATCACCAGCAACGACAAGCTGTACGCAAACATCGGCGAGTCCACGGCACAGGGCATGGAGTTCTACGCAACCCGTGCCGGTGGTGACAGTCCGTGGCGACCCTACGCCAGCCTCACCTGGATGAAGCGTGAGAACCGTTACGAAAACTTCCGGACGAACGACACCGGTGTACCGAAGCTCAGCGGCTCACTGGGCGTTGCGTGGGAGCCCCCCTTTGCTGCTGCACTCGATGGCTGGCTCGACCTTGCACTGCGCGGCGAGACGCATTCGAAGCGTGTCGAACCCTCGAGCACCGGCTCGCCCGAGCTGCGCACAGACAGTGGCTGGGTCACGCTGAACCTCAGCGGTGGCGTACAGTTCGGCGCACGCCGGCAGTTCAGCCTGGTCATGGACCTGGAGAACCTCGCCGACAAGCGCTATTCGACATCGTCGGAGAACCTGCTCGCCCCCGGGCGCAGTGCCTCGGCACGCGTGACGATGTCGCTGTAAGACGCTGCAAAAGGGGGCCTTCGAGCATGAGATGGCATGGGCCTGGAGTTGGAGGGCTGGGATGAGCGCACTGTTCAACAAGGGTTTTCGCACGTTTTTCTTCGGCGCGACACTCTTTGCGATACTGTCGATGGGTCTCTGGGCTGCCATCTGGATGACGTGGTATCAACCGCCGCTGTCCGGAATCACGGCCAGTCAGTGGCACGCGCACGAGATGATCTACGGCTATACGCTCGCCGTGATCGCCGGCTATCTGCTCACTGCCATCCCCAACTGGACCGGCATCCAGACCATACGGCACACACCGCTTGCGCTTGTTTTCACGCTGTGGGTGATTGCACGCCTGGCGTTCACCGCGGGCAGCCGGTTCATCGGCATCGCTGCGGTTGCCGACCTGCTGTTCGTGCTGGTGTTGATCCTTGCCTGTGCCCTGCCACTGGTGCGGGCGAAGCAGTGGCGCCAGATGGCGATCCTCTCGAAGCTGGTGATGCTCGGCATCGGCAACGCGCTGTTCTACGCGGGCGCGTTCGGCGTCCTCGAGTCCGGTCTGCACTGGGGCCTGTACGGTGCCTTCTATATCGTGATCGCGCTGATCCTCACGATGATGCGCCGCGTGATTCCCTCGTTCACCATGAATGCCATCACGCCGGCAATCCGGCTGCGCAATGCACTGTGGCTCGATATGTCGAGTCTGGTGCTGCTGCTCGTGTTCTGGATTGCCGAGGTGTTCCTGCGCTGGACTCAGGTCGCCGGTGTCGCCAGCGCGCTGATGTTCCTGATCAACGCACGGCGCCTCATGTTCTGGTACACGCCGGGCATCTGGAGCCGCCCGCTGCTGTGGAGCATGCATCTCTCCTTTGGACTGATCGCAGTCGGCTTCCTGCTCTATGCGATCAGCGCATTCACCACGCTCGACTCCACGCTCGCGGTACATACCTTCGCCATCGGTGGCATCGGCCTCATCACGCTATCGATGATGGCTCGCGTATCGATCGGTCATACCGGTCGCAACGTCCAGGCACCGCCGCGGGTCGCTGCTGCAATGTTTGCCCTGTTGCTCGTCACCGCTGCGTTGCGCGTGGTCGGCCCGATGCTCTACCCTGCGGCCTACACCAGCTGGGTGCTGAGTGCACAGACCACCTGGATCATCACCTTCGCAGTCTTTGCAACGACCTGGCTGCCAATGCTCTTCAAGCCGCGGATCGACGGCAAGCCGGGCTGAAGCCTGCGCCCATCTGAAACCCGGAGGCAGCGCCAATGGATGTACAGACGACGCGTCGCTTCATCGATTCGCTGTGGATGGACTCGATCGTGCCATCGCTTGGCGAGTACATCCGCATCCCGAACCTCTCCCCGCAGTTCGACCCCGACTGGGAGCGCAACGGCCACATGGACCGCGCGCTGTCGCTGGTCGCCGAGTGGTGCCGCAACCACGCACCGCGTGACATGCGACTCGAGGTACTGCGCCTACCGGGGCGCACGCCGCTGCTGTTCATGGACATTCCCGGACAGGGCGAGGAAACCGTGCTGCTCTACGGGCACATCGACAAGCAGCCGGCAACGACCGCCTGGTCGGATGGACTCGACCCGTGGCGACCGGTGCTGCGCGGAGACCGGCTCTATGGCCGTGGCAGTGCCGACGATGGCTATGCGACCTACGCCTCACTGGCGGCGATTCTTGCACTGCAGGAGAACGACCTGGCGCACGCGCGCTGTGTGGTGTTGATCGAAGCCGCCGAGGAATCGGGCAGCCCCGACCTGCCTGCATACATCGAACACCTGCGCGAGCACATCGGCTCACCCTCGCTGATCGTGTGCCTCGACTCCGGTGCCGGCAATTACGAGCAGCTGTGGCTTACCGTATCGCTGCGCGGAATGATCAGTGCGCGCCTGCGCGCCGACGTGCTGCACGAGGGCGTGCACAGCGGCGCGGCATCGGGGGTCGCACCGTCGAGTTTTCGCGTGCTGCGCGAGCTTCTGGCACGCATCGAGGACAGTGCGAGCGGGCGCATGCTGCTGCCCGAGCTGCACGTCGAGGTACCCGTCGAGCGGTTGCAGCAGGCACGCGAAGTTGCCGCGATTCTCGGTGACACAGTGTGGCGGGAGCTGCCGTTTCTGGATGGCGTGCAGCCGATGGGCGCAGACAACCTCGAGCGGGTGCTCGCTCGGACATGGCGCCCCACGCTGTCGATCATCGGTGCAGAGGGACTGCCCGCACTGGAGCAGGCCGGCAACGTGCTGCGCCCGTACACCTCTCTCGGACTCAGCATTCGTCTGCCACCGACAGCCGATGCAAGCGCCGCGCTTCACGCTGTTCAACAGGCACTCGAGAGCAAGGCACCAATGGGAGCCAGAGTGCGCTTCGAAGGTACGGCAGCTGCTGGCTGGAATGCGCCATCGCTTGCTCCCTGGCTTGCTGGCGCACTGCGCACAGCCTCACAGCAGCACTTCGACAGGCCCTTCATGTGCATTGGCGAAGGTGGCAGCATCCCGCTCATGGGCCTGCTCAGCAAGAACTTCCCATCGGCACAATTCGTGATCACCGGTGTGCTCGGTCCACAGTCGAATGCACACGGGCCAAACGAATTCCTGCATGTACCCTATGCGCGGCAGCTGAGCGCCTGCGTTGCGCGCGTCCTGCACGATCACTGCAACGCCCACAGGAGCTGATGACCGGCGCATACTCGTGCTCGGCAACAACGGGGCTGGCACCGTGAAGATTCTGGTCATCGATGTGGGCGGCACACACCTCAAGATCCTCCGCAGCGGCGAGACGGAGTCACGCCGCGTACGCTCGGGGCGAAAGATGACGGCCGCCGACATGGTCGCCAGGGTAAACACCCTCGCCGAAGGCTGGAGCTGGGATGCCGTATCGATCGGCTACCCCGGCCCGGTACGCGACGGTGTGCCGGTCGGCGAGCCACCGAATCTCGCTACGGGCTGGGTTGGTTTCGACTTTGCGGCAGCCTTCGGCAAACCGCTGAAACTCGTCAACGACGCCACGATGCAGGCACTTGGCAGCCACACACAGGGCAAGATGCTGTTTCTGGGGCTTGGAACAGGACTCGGAACCGCGCTTGTCGTCGAGGGCATACCCGTACCGATGGAGCTCGGCCACCTGCCATACCGTGATGGAACCTTCGAGGACTACGTCGGTGCCCACGCGCTGAAACGCGACGGCAGGCACAAGTGGCGCAAACGGGTGATCGACGTGGTGACACGGCTCCAGGCCGCACTGCTGCCCGATGAGATCGTGCTTGGGGGTGGAAACTCACGCCTGCTGAAGGCGCTGCCGCCGCACTGTCGCATCGGGGACAACGCCAATGCCTTCATCGGTGGCTTCCGGCTGTGGGAGGGCAGTGACCAGCCCAGGCAGCGAGCGGCAAGGAAGGCAGCTGCCATACTCAACCACTGACCGTATAGCCACCGTCCACGGCCAGCGTCTGACCCGTGATCCACCCGGCTGCGCTGCTGCTGAGAAACAGCACGGCGCCGGCAATGTCCTGCGGCACGCCAAGTCGTCCGATGGGCGTGCGTGCCAGCGTCGGTTCCGCCCAGGCAGGATTCTCGAAGGTGGTGGCAGTCATGCGGGTCTCGGTGAGGCCAGCGGCAACGGTATTGACGCGGATATTGTGCTTGCCCCACTCGACTGCCAGCGCGCGTGTAAGGCCCAGCAGGCCGGTCTTCGCTGCGCCGTAGCCAGGAACGATGCCGATGCCAAAATAGGAGCTCATCGATCCTATGCCGATGATCGATGCACCTCCGGCAAGCGAGCTGCGCGCCAGCAGATCGCGACACCCCCGCGCCATGCGGTACGCACCGACCAGGTGCATGTTCACGGCACGCGCAAACACCTCGGGATCGTACTCGTCGAGACCCAGGCTGGGGAGCGCAAGTCCCGCGTTGTTGATCAGGATGTCGAGGCGCTCCTGAGCAGCTGCAACGCGTTCGACCTGTTCCGCATTCTCGACATCGAGCTGCAGGTAACGGTAGGCGGACAGGTCCGCATCGTAGTGCTGTGAGCTGGCACGCGTACCGGTGATGGTCACCCGAGCGCCCGCGTCACGATAAGCCGCCGCGATTGCCGCACCGATGCCGCTGGTGGCACCAGTAACCAGTACATGAGCCCCGCTGTAGTCGAACTGCAATTGGTTGGCGGTGCCCTTGCTCATGCTGTCGACTCTCCTGTCTGCAGGCCTGCTGGCAGGCTGTTGTGCTCCCCGAAACGAAGGGTAGGATCATCGCGTGTTCTGTGCGGCTGGACAGGTGTCCCAGGAACATTCGATCGCCACGACGATCCGAAAATCAAACTGGCGGAGAGAGAGGGATTCGAACCCTCGATAGGGGATTAGCCTATACGCCCTTAGCAGGGGCGCGCCTTCAGCCACTCGGCCATCTCTCCGAAAATCATTGCGGTACGCAGTACAGCGCACCCATCGCGCTCAACCAGGTCCGGCCTCACCGTTTTCATGCTCGTGCTGGATGCGCTGGTAGATCTCCTCGCGGTGAACAGCCACGTCCTTTGGCGCATTGACACCAAGTCGTACCTGGTTGCCCTTGACGCCCAGCACCGTGATCGAGACATTGTCGCCGATCATCAGTGTCTCGCCGACTCTGCGCGTCAGGATGAGCATCTGAATGACTCCTCATGTACCAGTGTCTTCCGGGCCGATCGATCGTCGGTCTTGCAGAAGAATCGTCCCCCTTTCGGGAGCGGCGAAGTATAGAAGAATCCTGCGGAGATTCCCAAGCACCGAATGCAATCAACGATGAAATTTGCTGTATAAAACCTTCAGCTGGCTCCAGCGAGCGCATCGTGCACCCACGTGACAACATGTTCGAGTGCGGCAGGCAGTGCCTCTACCTCGGTGCCACCACCCTGCGCCATGTCGGCCCGACCGCCGCCCTTGCCGCCGACGAGCGGTGCGATCACTCCCATCAGATCGCCGG
>CAZSYV010000027.1:26484-28765 GCA_964610955.1 uncultured Klebsiella sp.
CGACCGCCGCCCTTGCCGCCGACGAGCGGTGCGATCACTCCCATCAGATCGCCGGCACGCAGCCGCTCCTCCACGCCTCCACCGACACCGGCCACCAGCGAAACCCTGTCACCATCGACCGCCGCCAGCACGATCACTGCTCGTCCGAGCCGGCTCTTGAGCTGATCGAGCGTGGTGCGCAGGCTCTTCACATCGGCACCTTCGATGCGCGCCGCCAGCACCTTCACACCGGCAATATCGCGTGCGGCCGCCGCCAGATCACTGCCACTGCCGCTCGCCAGTCGCACGCGCAGCTTCGTCAGCTCCTTCTCGAGCTGACGATTCGCCGCCACCAGAAGCTCGACCTTCTCGACCACGTTTGCAGCCCCGGCCTTCACCAGCTGCGCCACGCGTGCCTCGCGCTCCTCGAGCCGATCGAACAGCTCCAGCGCCGCCTCACCAGTGAGCGCCTCGATGCGCCGTACGCCAGCTGCAATGCCGGTTTCGGCGACGATCCGCATCAGCCCGATGTCACCCGTGCGCTGAACATGCGTACCTCCGCAGAGCTCGACGGAAAACCCTTTGCCCATGGTCAGCACGCGCACCTCATCGCCATACTTCTCGCCAAACAGCGCCATTGCGCCACGCGCCCGCGCACCGTCCATATCGGTCAGCTCGGTCTGCACCGGCGTGTTGGCGCGGATCTGTTCGTTGACCAATCGTGCAACCGTGCGCAACTGCTCGTGTGTCAACGCCTCGAAATGCGCAAAGTCGAAACGCAGATGCTGTGCATCGACGAGCGATCCCTTCTGCACCACATGTGTGCCCAGCACCTGGCGCAGTGCCGCGTGCAGCAGATGGGTGGCCGAGTGATTGCGCGCCGTCGCTGCACGAATTCGGGCCTCGACACGCACATCGACCATCGCACCTGTACGCAGTGAGCCCTGAGTCACGATCCCGTGATGCAGCCACAGCCGTCCGGACTTCGTCGTATCGCGCACCTCGAAACGCACCCCTGGCGCCTCGATCACACCGGTGTCACCCACCTGCCCTCCCGACTCGGCGTAGAGCGGCGTCACATCCAGCACGACGACACCATGAGTACCTTCATCGATGTGCTCGACGCGCTGTCCTTCACTCAGCAGCGACAGCACACGGGCAGCCGTGGCCAACGCCTCGTAGCCAACGAACACTGTCGCCTGGTCCACGCCCGCATCACCCAGACCTTCCGCTTCAAACTGACTCGCACCACGCGCACGTTCGCGTTGTGCCTGCATCGCACGCTCGAAACCGGCCTCATCGACCCTCAGCCCGCGCTCACGGGCGATGTCGGCGGTCAGATCCAGCGGAAAGCCGTAGGTATCGTAGAGCTTGAACACCGTGTCACCGTCAAGAGTATCGCCGACGAGGGTCTCGATATCCTGCTCGAGGATACGCATGCCGATATCCAGCGTTCGGGCAAACTGTTCCTCCTCGAGCAGCAGAATCCGTTCGATCTGCGCTCGCTTTTCATGCAACTCGGGATAGGCATCCCCCATCACATCAGCCAGCGGTGCGACCAACCGGTGAAAGAAAGCCTCGCGCATGCCGAGCTTGTGACCATGTCGACAGGCGCGGCGCAGTATGCGTCGCAGCACGTAACCACGACCTTCGTTCGACGGCAGCACTCCGTCAGCAACCAGGAATGCACAGGAACGGATGTGATCGGCAATCACCCGTAGCGACGGACTGTCCGGATCGCTGGCACCGACGAGATGCTGCGCTGCATCGAGCAGGTGACGAAACAGATCGATCTCGTAGTTCGAGTGCACGTGCTGCATCACTGCGGCGATGCGCTCGAGCCCCATGCCCGTGTCGACCGAGGGTTTCGGCAACGGCGTGAGCCGGCCACCGGCAGCGCGCTCGAACTGCATGAACACCAGGTTCCAGATCTCGATGTAGCGGTCACCGTCCTCATCGGCACTGCCGGGTGGCCCTCCGGCAACCTCGGGGCCGTGGTCGTAGAAGATCTCGCTGCACGGCCCGCACGGACCGGTATCGCCCATGGCCCAGAAGTTCGACTCCTCGCCAAGGCGCACGCAACGATCGGCCGGCACTCCGATGTCCTCAAGCCAGATCTTCTCCGCCTCCAGGTCATCGTGAAACACCGTGACCCACAGACGCTCAGGTGCCAGCTGCAGCACTCGGGTCAGGAACTCCCAGGCGAACGCGATTGCCTCACGCTTGAAATAGTCACCGAAGCTGAAATTGCCCAGCATCTCGAAGAAGGTGTGGTGGCGTGCGGTATAGCCGACGTTCTCGA
>CAZSYV010000028.1:0-28233 GCA_964610955.1 uncultured Klebsiella sp.
GCTGCAGCAGCACGGCATCGCCGAGGATCATGGCCCGCTCCATGCGGTTGATCTGCATGCGCAGACGTCCCGCCTCATTGATTGCTGCCGCGCCGCCATCGAGCTGCCAGGACACCCAGAGCGTCAACCCGATCGACAGCATGGTGAATGCCAGGAACGGCAGAAGCACCAGCGCAAGCTTCAGGCCAAGGCCCCATTGACGCTGAGTGGTATTCACGGTGCGGGGACTGACGCAGGCCGTGCGATCGCCACAGTGCTCATCGACAGCAGATTCATCAGGGCTCCGGTGTTGCGAACCACGAAACCGATTATGCCCGTCACGGACTGCGGGAGGCGAGCCGCAGCCACTATACTGCCGACGCTCGCATGCCGGAAACTGACGTCCGAGCACAAATCACCGACCAGGACGACCCATGCAGCCGACACGCCCCCCGAGTGCCGCCTACGCCAACTATGTGCTCGCGCTGCTGAGCCTGGTCTACGTGGTGAACTTCATCGACCGACAGATCCTGGCCATGCTGATCGAGCCGATCAAGCAGGAGTTCGGCGTTTCGGACACGGCGCTGGGGTTGCTGTCGGGCTTTGCATTCGCCTTCCTGTACACGCTTGCGGGCATACCGATTGCACGCCTGGCGGACCGCGGCTCGCGAACGCGCATCATCGCCCTGGCGCTCACCGTATGGAGCGCGATGACCGCAGCCTGTGGCCTGGCGCGCAGCTTCGTCGAGCTGGCGCTGCTGCGGGTGCTGGTCGGCATTGGCGAGGCGGGGGGCAACCCGCCCTCGCACTCGCTGATCTCGGATTACTTCCCGCCGCACAGGCGCGCCACCGCACTGTCGATCTTTGCCTGGGGCGTCTACGTGGGCTCGGCGATCGCATTTCTCGCCGGTGGCTATCTGGTGACCAACTACAGCTGGCGTACCGCCTTCATGGTCGTCGGTGCCCCCGGCCTGCTGCTCGCCGCGCTGGTTGCGCTGACCGTACGCGAGCCGGCGCGCGGCGCCTCGGAACAGCGTCACGCCACGCTGGAGCAGCCACCGCTTGGCGAGGTGCTGCGCCATCTGCTGGCGCAGCGTTCGTTCATGTTCATCATCTTCGGTGCCTCGATCCAGTCGCTTTCCGGCTACGGTGTGCTCACCTGGGGGCCCACCTTCCTGCACCGCGTCCACGCCATGGCGTGGACCGAGATCGGGGTGTGGCTCGGGTGGATCATCGGTATCGCGGGCTGCGTGGGCGCCTACGTGGGCGGTCGCCTGGCAGACCGCTTCGGCCGCCGCGATGCCGCCTGGTACATGCGCCTGCCGGCACTGCAGTCGCTGCTCGGCGTGCCCTTCGTCCTCGGCTTTGCGCTGCTGCCCGCGCAGCGCGACTCGATGCTGGCGTTCATCCCGTTCTATGCACTCGGCGCGATGTACGTCGGTCCGATGTTCTCGATGGTCCAGGGGCTGGTGCCACTGCGCATGCGCGCGACGGCCTCGGCCCTGCTGCTCTTCGTCGTGAACCTGATCGGACTCGGCCTCGGCCCCCTGTCGGTCGGTCTGCTCAGCGACTACGTATTCGCCGCCGAGCACGGCGAGCTGGCCATCCGCTACTCGATGCTGGTGATCGGTGTGCTGGGCGGGGCGGCAAGCCTGCTGTTCTGGCAGGCCTCACGTACCCTTGCAGCCGATCTCGCTCGCCAGGTCGACTGAAGCAGTGCGCTGCAAAAACTCAGGAAGGAAGCACGAGTCGTCGTGACCAGTCCTCGACGACGCCCTGCTCGAGGCGTCGTGCGACGAGCTCACGCCACCCGCCCGACAGCGCATCGAGCCCAGCAAGCGCCGCCAGTGCCTCACGGTTCAGGCAGTCGCGATAGAGCACATGATGCAGACGCGCCAGCGGCCACTCGGGGTGGGGGCGCCGCTGCAGTTCGAAGCAGTCACCCACCGTGACCATGCCTGACTCCAGCACCCGGTAATACCAGCCGGTCAGGCCACTTTCCTGCACTCGCCGGGCCATTCCGGGAACACCGAAGCGCAGCTCGAGCTTCCAGCAGGGCTGACGTCCCTGGGAGACCTGCAGCGTGGCGGTACCGAGGCGGTACACGTCTCCGAGGCAGACCGTCTCTTCGCTCATCCCGAGCGTGCTCAGGTTCTCGCCAAAACCGCCCGGCACGAAGCGCGCCGCCTGGGTCGGCAGCCATTCACGCCAGTGGGGGTAATGCTCCGCAGCATAGTGATGCAGCGCCTTCTCGGGGCCACCGTGATGGCGCGTGTCACCCTGCTCGTCACCGCGCAAGCCATCCACGGCAACGAAGACGCTGGCAATCGGCTGCTTGTCGATGCCGCTGCGCGCACCCCCACTTCCCAGCGCGCGAACCTTGCCGATACGCGCCTCACGCAGCGCGACCGGCGCAACTCCCGCAGCCGCGTGCACCACCGAATCCTCAGGTGTCACTCTGGCGCTCTCCCCCCAACCTGTTGCGGCTCTACTTGGCAGACATCCTGCAGCATGGCGGGTGGCTTTGCTAGACTCGCCTGAGCTTGCGGGCATCAATCACAGACGGCCCGGACTCGAGGAGATCACGCGCGGATGGGCGGCACCGGCTTCCTGAGAGTGCAGCAGACCTGGATCGGTCTGCTGCGCGCACATTCGCGTGCCCACCCGTTTGCAGCAGGCGGGCTCGCCATCGGAACCGTGGCCGTATGCGTGCTGCTGGCCGTGAGCCTCGTCTCGCTGCACCAGGGAGCCTCGCCGCACGTCCTTCAGCTTGCGCTCTATGGTGGCATGGCCGGATTCCTGGCCACCGCGCTCGGTGCGCTGCCGGGATTTGCACTGCGTTCGATGCCGCAGCGCCTGGAAGACAGCCTGATGGGAATGGCAGCGGGCATGATGCTCGCCGCAACCGCATTCTCGCTGCTGCTGCCGGGAATCGACGCCGCAGCCCGCATCCTCGGCAAGGCGCCGCTCGGGGCCGGTGTCGTGGTGCTCGGCATGGCATTCGGCGTGCTGCTGATGCTCGGGCTGGAGCAGTTCACGCCGCATGAACACGAATCGACCGGACCCTGTGGTCCGGGCTCGACACGCTGCCCGCGCATGTGGCTGTTCGTATTTGCGATCGCTCTGCACAACCTGCCCGAGGGGATGGCGATCGGTGTTGCGTTCTCGCAGGGCAGCATGGAGGTTGGCCTGCCGCTGACCGTCGCAATCGCTCTGCAGGATATTCCGGAAGGGCTGGCCGTAGCCCTTGCGCTGCGCAGTGTCGGACTTGCACCCACACCTGCGGTCACGATGGCCGCGCTGACCGGTGTACTCGAGCCGATCGGTGCGCTGATCGGGCTGGGGCTGGCGAGTGGCTTCCCCCTCGCCTATCCCCTGGGGCTCGGCCTGGCCGCCGGTGCGATGCTGTTCGTGGTTTCACACGAAGTGATTCCCGAAACCCATCGCAACGGGCACCAGACCACCGCCACACTCGGTCTGATGGCCGGCTTTGCCATCATGATGGTGCTCGACACCACGCTTGGCTGAGTACTGGGGCCTCAGTCGAAGGGCACCGGGCGCGGCGTTGCATCGACCGAAGGCGGCAGCAGAGGCAGCAGCAGACGCGGCTGCTCGCCCGTCAGCGTCTTCAGGAATGCCACGATGCTCGCATTCTCCACGCTGCTGAAGGTCCGCCCGAGCTGCAGCCGGCCCATGATGTCGACCGCCTCGCCAAGCGTGTGCGCCGCACCGTCGTGGAAGTACGGATAGGTCAGTTCGACGTTGCGCAGTGTCGGCACCTTGAAGTTGAAGCGGTCGGAGTCCTTGCCGGTGACGGCAGAGCGCCCCTCGGCGTCGACCGCCGACTTGTAAGGTGCGACCACACCCATCTTCTGGTAGGAGTTGCCGCCCACCGCTTCACCGTTGTGGCAGGCGATGCAGCCGCTTTCCTTGAACAGTCTGTAACCCGCCAGCTCCTGCTCGCTGAGGGCGCCCGCATCGCCGAGCAGCCACTGGTCGAAGCGCGAATTCGGCGTGACCAGGGTTTTCTCGAACTCGGCAATTGCCGCTGTGACCTCATCGATGGTAATCCCTTCCTTGCCGAAAACCTGCTTGAACTCAAGCACATAGCCCGGAATCGACTCCAGCACGCTGACGGTGAGTTCGTGCGTGAAGGCCATTTCCTTGGGATTGGCGATCGGCCCCCCCGCCTGCTCCTTGAGATCAGCAGCGCGCCCGTCCCAGAACTGGGCGATGTTCAGGCTCGAGTTGAGCACGGTCGGTGCGTTGATCGGTCCCTGTTGCCAGTTGTGCCCGATCGAGGTGGGGATGTTGTCGGTTCCACCCATCGACAGGTTGTGACAGGAATTGCAGGAAATGAACCCCGAGCGTGACAGCCTCGGGTCGAAATACAGCTTCTTGCCGAGCTCGCTGAGCCCGAGGTCGATATTGCGCGCCGGCTTGATCGGCTGAATCGGCTCATTGCCGGCGTGCGCCGCACCCTGAGCCAGCACCGCGCACAGCAGTGCGGCTGTCAGCGCCGTTTTCCCCTGTTTCATACCCATTGCTCCTGGTGAAGTATTCATGACGGCGATTGTCCACAACGCGCACGGCGGATTCCACCCTCAGATGACCAGTCTCAGGCGGGAAGGGGTGCAGGATGCACATGGCACCCATGCGCAGACGCGCACGCCCGAACGTGAAAGGCCCGACCCGAGGCGCTCGGCATGGAGGGATCGACGGTTATCGCTGGGGGCCGGGGCGCAGGCGGGCACTGCCGCCTCGCGAGGGCGCCCGGGCAGCGTAGCCCGGTGCGCTCAACAACGCTGCCACGGGATGACGGCCCTGAGGCCGTCCTCGTCGATCACGCGCATGCGTACCCCGTAGACGGGCTCCAGCACGCCTGGCTGCAGCACCTGTTGCGCATCACCGCAGGCGACGACCCGACCATGATCGAGCACCAGCACGCGATTGCAGAATCGTGCTGCCAGACTGAGATCGTGCAGCACCACCACCACCGCGGTGCCGCGTGCAGCCCGCTCCGCCAGCACTTCCATTGCATGCAGCTGGTGATAGGCATCGAGTGCTGCCACCGGCTCATCGGCAATCAGGATCATCGGGTCGGCAGCCAGCAGCCGCGCGATCATCACGCGCGTGCGCTCACCACCGGAGAGCTCGTTGACCAGGCGGTCCTGCAACCCCTCGACCTCGGCATCACGCAACGCAGCGGCGACGGCCAACGGTGCCGCTTCATCGACACTGAACCAGCCCTGCTGCCAGGGCAGACGCCCAAGCCCGACCACGGTGTGCACATCGAGCGGCCAGTGCAGCGGCGCGGACTGCGGCAGGTAACCAATGCGACGCGCCCGCTCGCGAGACGGCCAGGTGCGCAGCTCGCGCCCATCGAGGCACACGCTGCCCCGGTCGGGAGGCAGCAAGCCCGCCATCACGCGCACGAGCGTGCTCTTCCCGGCACCGTTTGGGCCGATGACACCAAGCATTTCGCCTGCGGCAAGCTCGCACGACACACCGGCAAGCACGGTCCGCGGACCAAGCTCCACACCGATGTCATCGAGGGCGAGCACACTCACGTCAGGCGCCCCCGAGCACCCAGCACGATGGTCAGAAACACCGGCGCGCCGATCAGCGAGGTCACCACCCCAAGCTTGAGCTCGGCCGCACCGGGGATGCGTTGCACGAACACATCGGCCAGCAGCACCAGCAAGGCCCCGCCGAGCGCGCTTGGCAGCAGCAGTCTCCCCGGTCTGCTGCCGACCAATGGGCGCAGCACATGCGGCACGACCAGGCCGACGAACGAGATCGTGCCGCTGATCGCCACCGCTGCTCCCACGCCAATCGCCACGCCGCCCATCACGCGCCACGGCAGCGAACGCGCACCGAAGCCGAGGGTGTGTGCCGTATCCTCACCGAGACTCAGGGCTTCCAGGTAATCGCGGGTCGATACCAGCAGAAGCAGTGCGAGCAACATGAACGGCAGGCAGAACGCCAGCTCGTCAAGGCTGCGGTTGGCCACCGAGCCCATCAGCCAGTAGACGATCTCGTAGAGCGCGTAGGGGCTGGGAGCCAGATTCAGCGCAAGCGCGATCGCTGCTGCGGCAAAGGCGTTCAGCGCAACGCCGGCAAGAATCAGCGTGGCGATGCGCGCATGGTCGCCGACCAGCAGCCGCAGCAGGGCCAGTGCCAGCACGGCGCCGGCGATGCCGGCTGCCGGCAGCAGCAGCGAATGCAGCGAGGCCAAGCCGAAATAGAGCACGAGCACGGCACCAAGCGCTGCACAGCTCGAGGCGCCGACGAGTCCGGGCTCTGCCAGCGGATTGCGCAACATCCCCTGCAGTGCCGCACCGGCGACACCCAGTGTCGCGCCGACACTCAACGCTGCCAGCATGCGGGGAATGCGGATTTCACGCAGGATCAGCAGCGACGCCGACTCCCTGTTGGCAAGCCAGTCACCGATCGCTGCCGGCAGCACGGTGCCTGCCGAGCCGGTATCGAGTTCGAGTGCGACACCGAGTGCCACTGCCAGGGCAAGCGCACCAAGCAGCAGGCTCTGCGAGGGAATCCGCATCAGCCCCCGCTTCCCGCATCCTGGGCAAGCAGGCTCATGAGGGCCGACTCGTGCCGGCCAAGCTCGGGCTGGCTGCGCGGCGTCGCGCCACGATAGCGGCGCAGGTACCACAGCAACCCGAGCAGGCGATACAGCACACGGGTGCGGAACAGGCGTTCGATCGCCGCATCCCCGATCATTCCGTAGGCAAGCAGCAGCCGTTCGCGGTCGAGCTCGCTGAAGCCGCAGTCCTCGCAAAGCGTCGCCAGATCGAAGAACGGATCACCCCGGGCGGCATATTCCCAGTCGATGAAACGCAGCTCGCCATCGGCTTCCAGCACGTTCTGGCAAGTCAGATCGTTGTGGCACAGCACACTGCGATTCGCGGCAAAGCGGTACTGCTCAAGCACTGGCCGTGCGGCACTCAGCCACCGCCGCGCGCGCAGCCAGCCGCGGGCATCCGAGTCCTGCAGCTCGCGTGCATAGGCACGGATGCGATCGACGATGTTCACCTGCGGAACATCGAGCTTCTGCTGGTGCAGCAACTGCAGCGCCGTCGCGAGACGGTCGATGGTCTCGCCTGCGCCAAGCCCCTCGACACGCAGCGGCAGCGCCTCGATGTAAACGGAAACCAGGGTGCCACGCGAGGGATTGCAGTAGACGACCTCAGGCCCAAGCCCGATGCGCGCCGTGCGCTCGAGCACACGGCGCTCGACCTGGCGATCCACCCCGAGGCGTGCCGCACGCTTGTCCGGCAGACGTGCCACGTAGCGGCGCCCGCCGTGGCGCACCAGAAAGCTGCGATTGCTGTGTCCGGCGCTGAATACCGCTTCGAGCTGCGGCAGTTCGCCCTCCTCTTCCGGGCGCCATTCACCAAACAACTCGGTCAGCCCGCGCGGCAGGGAACGCTGCGATTTGCTCACGATAATGACGGCGCCACCGGAGATATCCGAACACGACGATCACAAGATAGACCACAAACAGCGCCGCGGTGAGATGCAGTCCACGATCCACGTACAGGAACAGCGAGACGGCGTCCACCACCAGCCAGTACAGCCAGTTCTCGAGCAGCTTCTGCGCAACCATCCAGGTCGTGAGCACGGCCCCCCAGGTCGTAAACGAATCGAGGTAGGGCAGGCGTCCAAGACCGAGCGCGCTCAACACACCACCCGACAGGGTCGAGGCAGCAAGCAGCACGGCGATTGCCAGCACGTGGTTTCGCCACGGCCAGGTACGTATCGACGGCACCTGCTCTGCGGTTGAGCCAGCACCACGCCAGCACCACCAGCCATACACCGCCATGCCCAGGTAGTAGACCTGGAGCACCGACTCCATCGGCAGCCCGACATGCCAGAACAGAAACAGATAGATCAGCGTGCTCCAGAACGCCGCGTGCCAGCACCACAGGCTCTCGCGCATGGCGAGCAGCAGGTAGGCGACGCCAAGCAGCACCGCAACCGCCTCCCAGGCATGACGCAGCGTCCAGAGCGCTTCCACTGGTGCCTCAGGACCCCTGACGCACGTCGCCGACGATGATCTTCGCCACGAGCACCGACCTGCCCCAGGTCGCGACACTGTGTTCGAGCTCCTGCGCCAGTACCGTCAGCACCCGTGTGCTCTCACCATACAGCTGGGTGGACAGGGTGCTGCGCGTCACCTCGACCCCCTCGTGCAACTGCACGCGATGGATGAAATCGATGACGACGGGAATGAACTCCTCGCGCAGCGGATAGAGACTGATATCTACGGAAACCTGCATGACTTTTCCTCATTCGAAGTGGTAGGCGACGGTGAACCCGGCAACCCGTGGCGGGCCGTACTGCCAGTACGGTTCGTTGACATAGAACTTGCGCGGATCGTTGCCAAAATAGAAACCCTGCACCGCGTAGTCCTCATCGAGCGCGTTGCGCACCCAGGCACCGACCTCGAGCCGCTCGCCACGCCAGCCTGCACCGAGGTGCAGCAGGCGGAACGCATCGCTCTTCTGGTCGTCCGAGTCGGAGAGATAGTAGGCGTCCTTGCCCTCGTATTCGAGCCGCAGGTAGACGTGATGCGCCAGTGCGAGCTCGGCGCCGAAGTGGAACTGCCAGCGCGGCGCCTGTGCCTGTTCGCGCCCGCTGCGATCGACGAAGCCGCGGTCGGGATCGTTGACGATGAAATCATCGATCTCGGTACCGAGCAGCCCGAGGGACACGTCGAAGTGCAGACGCTGGGTCGCCTGCCAGTCCAGCGTCGATTCGAAACCGTAATTGTTGCCGCTGGCAGCATTGTCGATGTATCCGACGAACTGCTGACCCTCGATATACCAGGCCTTGAGCTGCACATCGCGTCGATCCATGTAGAACAGTGCCGCGGCAAGGCGCAGGCCACCGCCCGGGCGCGCGTACTTCCAGCCGATCTCGTAATTGTCCAGGGTCTCGGAAGCGTACTCGCTGCGCGTGGCAAGAAAAGCCAGTATCTGCGGGTCCATCCCCGCACTGTGTGCCTTGCCGATCGCCTCGCCGTTGACGCCACCGGCCTTGTATCCACGTGCAAGCAGCGCATAGGCCATGGTGGTGGCACCCAGCTCGTACTGCAGCGAGAGCTGACCACCACGCAGCCAGTCGGCAGGCGTCTCGCGTAAGCGATTCGAATCCCGATAGTGCGCCTCGAAACGCTGCACGCGCAGCCCGGCACTCAGCGTCAGGCGTTCGCTCGCCTGCCACTCGAGTTCACCGTAGACGGCCTGGTGACCACTGCGATAATCGCTGTGAAAGACAGCCGGCGCGTCGACGGCCCAGTCGTGGAACTGTCGCTCGAGCCGCGTCTCGCGCCGCGTCGCGTATACGCCCACAACCCAGCCAAGCGTCGACGGGCGCCCGACGAGGCGCAGATCGAGACTGTAGGCATCGGCACCGCGCAGGTAGCGATCGCTCGATTCGTACTCCCAGCCTTCGCAGGCGCTGCCATCGCACAGCCCCGGGTACGCCCAGTCCTCGTCGAAGCCGTAATCAGTGTCGGTGTGCATCCAGGTGGCGAGCGCCTGGACGTCGAAGGCCGACGCACCGCTCCAGCGCGCATTCAGCGCCGCTGCCGTGCTGCGCTGGTAGTCCCGCCCCGGTTCATCGGAGAGCGTGTGGCGGTTGTTGTCGAGTGACCAGGCATCGTAGCCATTGTGCGCATCGACATACATTCCGGTCAGCCCGAGCTCCAGCGTATCGGCCGCCTGCCATTCGAGGCGTGCACGCGCCGTGCTCTCGTCGAGACCATTGGTGTCATCGCGCCCGAGGTAGTCGTTCCTGATGTAGCCATCGCTGCGGTTGCGCTGCAGCGCCAGTCGCCCGCGCAGCTCCGCTGCCAGCGGGCCGCCAACGACTGCGCCAAGCACACTGCCGCCATGATCCGACATGCCGGCCTCGAGGCGCAGCAGGGGATCCTGCGGTGGAGGCGCGGAACGGATGTTGATCAGGCCAGCCAGCGCACTCGCACCAAAGGCGGTGCCCTGCGGGCCGCGCAGGACCTCGACCTGCCCTACATCGAGCAGCGTACCGGCGTTGCCCAGTCCGCTGAAGTCGATGCCGTCGATGTACAGGCCCACCGAGGGATCGACCGGATCGACGAACTGGCTGCGCTCACCGATGCCGCGAATCTGCACGAAGCGCCCGCGCGAGGCACCGGCGCTGTAGTTCACGTTCGGCGTGGCGTTCAGCAGCTCCTCGAAGTGTCGTGCCTGCCGCTCGCGGATCAACGCATGCGAGAGCACGCTGACGCTGGCGGCCATGGCATCCTGGGGTTTCGGCAGCAGGCGTGCCGTGACCACGACCTCGTCGATGCGATCCGCGGTCGCGGCGACAGCCGGCGACGCAGAAATTTCAGCGACGAGCAACAGTGCCGCGCAGGTGCACGGCAAAAAGGCAACGAAACGCATTCCCGACCTCCTTGCTACGGAAGATCCGGAACGGTTTGCTGGATATCAACAGGCGCAACGGACGACAGGTTCATTCCCATCCCTTCGCCGGCATTATCCGGATCAGGTTCAAGGGGTTCACCGGACCATTCCGGTGTCTCAGGTGTCACCCACCCCCAGGAGGCGCCGAGTATAGCGCATGTTCTGCCCGCGCAGCACGGGCGTGCCGGGTCAGCCCCGCCCCTCGATCCTCTCCATCAGCGCCGCCAGGCGTTCGAGCTCGGCAATGTCCGCAGTGACCGGGACGAACATGATCTCGTCAACCCCAAGCGCGTGGTAATCATCGATCGCCCGAAGCAGCGCATCCTCGCTGGAGCGCGTCATCGAGGCGGCAACATGGTTCGCGACCCGCTCATCGGCGATTCTCAGATAGTCGTGCACGTACTGGCGCAGGCGTGGTGCCGCATCATCGGCCAGCGAGTGCCAGAAGCCCGCCATCCGATAGGGCCGCTCGGTGCGTCCGGCCTCCGCCCACGCGTCCTCGGCCATGCGCTGCATGTCCGCAATCTCGCGCTTCTCGCCGTTCATCGAGAACATGTAGACACCCTGCGCCCACTCGGCGCCACGACGGATGCTCTTTGGCCCCATCGCACCGAGCAGGATCGGCGGCCCCCCGGCCTGCACCGGCGCCGGGCCAACCGGGTCGGCTCCCTCGAACGGGGGATCCTGCGCCCAGATGCGGCGCATCTCGGCAATCTGCGCGTCCATGCGCTCGTGGCGCCTGGCAAACGAGGCACCGACGGCACGGTAATCCTTCTCTCGCCCTCCCACGCCAACGGTCACCGTGACACGCCCACCCGAGACCACATCGAGCGTGGCGATCTCCTTTGCCGCCCACACGGCCGAGTGCATCGGCAGCACATAGAGCGAAGGCACGATGCGCACACGCGTGGTCAGCGCCGCAGCGGCGCCGAGCAGGATGCGCATATCACAGGTCGGGCCGGTAATGCGTTCGCCACAGGACAGGCTGTCCCACGGACCGGCATCGATTGCCCGACACCAGGCAAGCAGCGTGTCCCGATCGTAGTCGCGCTTCATGTAGGGCAGGCAGACACCGTAGCGCATGAGCTGGAACTCCAGTGAATTGCAGACACCGTGATGATATCCGCGCGCGCGTTGATTTGTGACCTGCAGCAGGCTACTGTCGCGCCGTTCGTCGTCGCGCAGAGGTCGGGCACCGTGTCCACATCACGCAAACCACGCAATTTCGAGAAGGCTTTCAACGAGCTCGAGGCTGTCGTCGAGCGGCTCGAAAACGACGAACTCAGCCTGGAAGAAGCGCTGAAGACGTTCGAAACGGGAGTACAGCTTACGCGGGAGTGCCAGCAGGCGCTGACACAGGCACGCCAGCGGGTACAGCTGCTCACCGAGCAGGGTGATGGTCTGCGCGCCAAGGCATTTGCCGAAGCTGCAAGCAATGGGGGCCTGGACGAAGAGGAGGACGACTCGGAAGACCAGGCGGCAGACGCTGATGACTGAGGCCGTGCAGCTGCACATCGATCCACTGCTCGCGTACCGCGAGCGCACCGAGTCGGCTCTTGCAGCGCTGTTTGCCACCGAACTGCTCGCGGACGTCGACCCACGCCTGTGTGCCGCAATGCGCTACAGCCTGCTCGCCGGAGGCAAGCGTCTGCGCCCGGCACTGCTCTACGCATCGGCCGATGCACTTGGTGGCAGCCGTGTCAGCGCCACCGATACGGATCGCGTGGCCTGTGCACTCGAGTGCATCCACACCTACTCGCTGATCCACGACGACCTGCCGGCAATGGACGATGACGACCTGCGTCGCGGCCAGCCAAGCTGCCACCGCGCCTTTGACGAGGCGACGGCGATCCTGGCCGGCGACGCGCTGCAGGCACTCGCCTTCGAACTGCTCTGCACGATGGGTTCGATCGATGCCGAACTTCCACGCGCGCTGGGCGCCACACTCGCACGCGCCAGCGGTGCTCGCGGAATGGTAGGCGGGCAGGCGATCGACATCGCCGCGGTCGGGCGCACGATCGATGCGGCTTCACTGGCTCGCATGCACGAACTCAAGACGGGTGCGCTGATCGCCGCTGCGCTGCGCATGGGTGCACTGCTCGCAGGCGCCGACGCCGGGGCGATGGCGGCGATCGATACCTATGCGCGCGCCCTCGGACTGGCATTCCAGGTACAGGACGACATTCTCGACGCCTGTGGCGAGACCACCGTGCTGGGCAAGACATCCGGGGCAGACGCGGCGCGCACCAAGCCAAACTACGTGATGCTGCTTGGCGAAGCCGGTGCGCGCGGGTTTTCCCAGGAGCTGTGCACACAGGCGCTGGCCGCACTTCGGCCACTCGGCCCGCAGGCAGGACTGCTCACGGGAATCGCCCGCTTCGTGGTCGAGCGCGACCACTGAGCACCGAGCCGGCGCAATGGGGTAGAATCACGGCCGTTCCCGACCCACGCAGGTCGGACTGTGCGCAGGAATGTTGCCCGCATGAAACTCTTTCAGGAAATCCCGCTGGCGCGTCCGCTCACACCGCTGCTCGATCGTGTGAACCTTCCGTCCGATCTGCGCCAGCTCAACGAGCGCGACCTCGTCCAGCTCGCGGACGAACTTCGTGAGTTCCTGCTCTACGCCGTGGGGCGTACCGGCGGCCACTTCGGTGCCGGCCTGGGCGTGGTGGAGCTCAGCATTGCGCTGCACCATGTGTTCGATACGCCACACGATCGCCTGGTATGGGACGTGGGCCACCAGAGCTATCCGCACAAGATTCTCACCGGTCGGCGCAACGAGATGCTGACGATGCGCCAGGCCGGCGGCCTGGCGGCGTTCAACAATCGCAGTGAAAGCGAGTACGACAGCTTCGGCGTGGGGCACTCGAGCACCAGCATCAGTGCGGCTCTCGGCATGGCGCTGGCGACCCGTGCGCTTGGCGGGGACCGCAAGGCGGTGGCAATCATCGGCGACGGCTCGATGACCGCCGGCATGGCGTTCGAGGCACTGAACCACGCCGCACATACGGGCGCCGACCTGCTGGTGATCCTCAACGACAATCAGATGTCGATCTCGCGCAACGAGGGCGGACTGGCTGCGGCGTTCGCAAGGCTGTGGGCAAGCCCGCTGTACAACAACATGCGTGAAGGCGGCAAGCGGGTACTGTCACGGCTGCCCCGCCCTGCCCTGGAGCTCGCTCGACGTACCGAAGAGCACATGAAGGGCATGGTCACCCCGGGTACGCTGTTCGAGGAGCTTGGCTTCAATTACATCGGGCCGATCGACGGTCATGATCTGTCACTGCTCGTGAACACGCTGCGCAATGTGCGTGAACTCAAGGGCGCCCAGCTCCTTCACGTGATGACCGTCAAAGGCAAGGGCTTCGGCCCGGCCGAGCGCGACCCGGTCGGTTATCATGCGATCGACAAGATCGATCCCACACCGCGCGTGACGGCAGCCCGCCCGCGTCCGGCACGACCGAAGTACCAGGACATCTTCGGCGGCTGGCTGTGCGATATGGCCAGAAGGGAACCGCGCCTGGTCGGCATCACGCCGGCGATGTGCGAAGGCTCGGGAATGGCAACCTTCTCCCGAACCTTTCCAGAGCGTTTCCATGATGTGGCCATCGCGGAACAGCATGCGGTCACGCTGGCCGCCGGGCTCGCCTGCGAAGGCATGAAACCGGTGGTTGCCATCTACTCGACCTTCCTGCAGCGCGCCTACGACCAGCTGATTCACGATGTGGCGCTGCAGGATCTCGATGTGCTGTTTGCAATCGATCGTGCCGGACTGGTCGGCGAGGACGGGCCGACACACGCCGGCAGCTTCGACCTGAGCTACCTGCGCTGCATACCCAATATGGTGGTGATGGCCCCGTCGGACGAAAACGAGACGCGTCTGCTGCTGTCGACCGGCTTTCTGCACAACGGTCCGGCTGCGGTGCGCTACCCGCGTGGCCACGGCCCGGGGGCGGCGATCGCCGCAGGACTCGACACCGTGCCGATCGGCAAGGGGGTGCTGCGCCGCAGCGGTCGCGAAGTGGCCCTGCTAGCCTTCGGCTCGATGGTGACACCTGCGCTGGAGGCGGCTGCGGCAATCGACGCGACCGTCATCGACATGCGCTTCGTGAAACCGCTGGACGAGGCACTGATACTCGAACTGGCCACCAGCCATGCGCTGCTGGTCAGCGTCGAGGAAAACGTGGTGGCGGGTGGGGCCGGCAGCGCGATCGGCGAGTTCCTCGCCGCGCGGGACATCCCGGTACCACTGCTCATGCTTGGTCTGCCCGATCGATTTCTCGAGCACGGTAAACCGGCGACGATGCTGCACGCGGTGGGACTGGACGCCGAAGGGATCGAGGCTTCGATACGCGCACGCCTCGCCACTCCACACAGTGGCAGCCTGCAGGCCTCTGCCTGAAACAGGGGCCTCAGCCGCTCGACTCTTCCTTCATCCAGTGTCCGAGCTTGCCCGCCTTGGTCTCGAGGTAGCGCACATTGTGTGGGTTCTGCCCGGTGCGGATCGCAATGCGCTCGACGACCCTTATCCCCATTTCCTCGACTGCCGCCACCTTGCGCGGATTGTTCGTCATCAGGCGCAGCGCCGTGATGTGCAGGTGCTGCAGCATGCTGCGGCAGCTGCTGTAGTCGCGCATGTCGGCGCCGAAGCCGAGCTTCTCATTGGCCTCGACGGTATCCGCACCCTCGTCCTGCAGATGGTAGGCACGGATCTTGTTCAGCAAGCCGATGCCCCGGCCTTCCTGGCGCAGGTAGAGCAACGCACCACGACCCTCGCGCGCAATCCGTTCGAGCGCCGCGCGCAACTGAGCCCCACAGTCGCAGCGCATGCTGAACAGCGCATCACCCGTGAGGCACTCGGAGTGAATGCGTGCAAGCACCGGTTCGCCGTTGCCGACGTCACCCATGGTCAGCACGACATGCTCCTTTTCGTTCTCGACATCCTCGAAACCATGCATATCGAACACGCCCCACGGGGTGGGCAGGCGCGACGAATCGATATATCGGATGGACACTGCACGCGGCTCCGGCCGGCTGAAGGCGCAATTCTATCAGCCAAGCATCATGAGCCGCCAACGCGGATCATTTTTCACCAAGGTAGAGGACGCCATCGGCCTCGCGCATCGTCACCTGGCCCAGCCACGACATGCCAAGCAGCATTTCTGTCGGATGGTCACCCTCGACGACCGCTGCGGCGACATGGTGAACCACGATTCCCGCCGTCTCGACACGGTCGAGGGTCAGCGACCAGGCGGGCACCACGCCGCCGGCGGTGCGCACCATGCTGGAGACGCCGCGACGCTGGTAGTCGATGCCGAGGCGTTGCGCCTCCACGGAGTTGAGTGCGACCACACTGGCACCCGTGTCGACCACGGCCCGTGTCTGGCGGCCATTCACCGTCACGAGAAGCGCGTACTGGCGCCGCGCATCCCGCGCAATCGCCACCTCGCGCCGCGACGGCACCTCGAACCCACCACCAGCGACACGCCCGGGCGTCAGGATGAGGCGTCGCCCACCGAGTTCGATGAGCGCTTCGCGCGAATCTGCGGCGAGCAGTTTCACGCCTTCGGGCGAGGTCTCCCCGGTACGCAGCAGCCGATGCACGCCGTCGATGCTGAGCAGCGCCCGCCCTTCGAACAGCCCACTGGCGACGATCTGCAGCTCGGCTCCCACGGCGCAACCGGCAGACAGCACGAGCACGACGCAGGCACGCGCCAGCCAATCACAGCCGCGCAGCAACGCCCGCAAGATGTCCTCAGGATTCCGTGAAGTGCCCATAACCCGCTCGCCGTGGCACAAAACCCGCTGCGTGCGCCCTCCCCGGACCGTGCTCGACACGCCCGATGCGCGTGCAGGGAACCCCAAGCGCAGTCGCGATCGTCATGATCTCGGGCGCGCGCTGCGACGGTGCAGTGAAGCACAGCTCATAGTCGTCTCCGCCACCCAGCACCAGTGACAGCGCATCGTCGCGATCGGCGAGCGCCTCGATCTCGGGTGCCAGTGGTAGCCACGAGGGCTCGATGACGATTGCCACTGCGGAACGCTCGGCGATATGCCCGGCATCGGCGAGCAGGCCGTCGGATACATCGATCGCTGCACTCGCGACACCACGCAGCGCACTGCCGAGCGCAAGTCGTGGCTCCGGGTGCAGGAACACCTGGGCGGCCGGCGTGTCAGCGTTGCCAGCGAGAATCTGGCGCAGACCGAGCGCAGACCGTCCCGGTGAACCACTGACCCAGACATCATCCCCGGCACACGCACCATCGCGGCACAAGGCGCTGCCCATGGGCACCGTTCCATGCACCTGGATGGTGATCGACAGTGGGCCGCGTGTGGTGTCACCGCCCACCAGCATGATGCCGAAACGCCGTGCGAACGCCGCAAGCGAGGTGCTGAACGCATCCAGCCACGACTCGTCGACCTCGGGGAGCGTCAGTGCCAGGGTAAACCAGGTGGGGTGTGCTCCCATTGCCGCCAGGTCGCTGAGGTTCACCGCAAGCGCACGGTGCGCCACGTGCGCCGGGTCCGAAGCAGCAGGAAAATGCACACCGGAAACCAGCGTATCGACCGTGACCAGCAGATCCTCGCCTGCCGGCACCTGCAGGATCGCACAATCGTCGCCGATGCCAAGCACGACACCACGGGCATCGGGAATCATGAAACGCTCGCCGGCAAAGTAGCGCGCGATCAGCCCGAACTCGCCAAGCGCCACGGCAAGTGCGCCTCAGGACCCGCGGGTGCTTTCTGCCGCACGCAGATCATGCGCGGTACGATCAAGAACGGCATTCACGAAACGGTGGCTTTCGGTTGCACCAAACTTCCTCGTCAGCGTCACCGCCTCGCTCAGCACCACGCGATATGGCACATCGGGCCGAGAGAGCAGCTCCCAGGTCGCAATGCGCAGCACGGCGCGCTCCACTGGCCCGAGCTTCTCCAGTGCAATGTCGAGGTAGGGCTCGAACGCCGCTTCCACGTCCCCGAGTCGGGCCGGAACGCCGTGCAACAGCTCGTGGAAGTAGTCGCGATCGGTGCCACGGAAATCAAAGTCTTCCTCGAACTGCCGCTCGATGTCGATCAGCGCGTTGCCGCCGATCGCCCACTGATAGAGTGCCTGCACGGCATAGTGGCGTGCCTTGTGCCGTGCTGCGGCAAGCTGGCGCCCCGATTGTTCCGCGACACCGGTGTTCAACGCGACGAACTCCACGAATGCATCACAGGCGCGCCAGCAGGTTCACCATCTCGAGCGCCGACATCGCTGCCTCGCTCCCCTTGTTGCCGGCCTTGGTGCCGGCACGCTCGATCGCCTGCTCGATGGTATCGACGGTCAGGATGCCGAAAGCGACGGGAATCCCCGTCTGCAGCGAGACGGCGGCAATACCCTTGGTGCATTCACCGGCGACATGCTCGAAATGCGGCGTGCCGCCGCGGATCACTGCGCCCAGGGCAACGACTGCATCGTAGTTGCCGCTGCGCGCAACCTTCTGCACCACCAGCGGCAGCTCGAAGGCACCCGGTGCGCGTATCAGCGTGATTCGCTCGTGTACCACGCCATGGCGCAGCAGCGTATCCAGCGCACCGGAAATCAGGCTCTCGACCACGAAGCTGTTGAAGCGACTCGCGACCAGCGCAAAGCGCGCCTCACCCGGCGCCAGCACACCTTCCACCGTCCTGATCGAATCCATGTCCCTGCCCTGTTGCACGTGTGCGAAAAGAGCGCCAATTCTGCCACCAAACGAGCAGGCCGGCCATTGTCCGAACCGGATTCAATGGGCGAGATACTCGACGATCTCGAGCCCGAAACCCGAGATCGCGCTATAGCGTATCGCCGGTCCCATCAGTCGCATCCTGCCGACCCCGAGCCGGCGCAGGATCTGCGAGCCCACGCCGACCATGCTCAGCGTATCCGGTGAGCGCACGGATCCCGCAACGGGAGTCTCGCCGAGCACCGCCTCGACACTCGCCAGCAGCTGCTCGTCGGCCTCGCGCTGTGCGAGCAACACCAGCACACCGCTCTCCTCACGCGCGATGCGCTCCAGGCAGCGCGCGACGTTCCAGTCCGCCGCGACGCCGGGCACCTCGGTGCCCAGCACATCACGCAGCACCGCGAGCTGCTGCACACGCACCAGCACGGGTGCCTGCGCATCGACTTGCCCACGCACGAGCGCCAGGTGCACCCGGGCATCGTCGACATCACGGAATGCATGCAGACGAAAGCTGCCCCATGCGGTCTGTACATCACCCTCACGGATGTGCTGCACCGTGGTTTCGTGCCGCAGCCGGAACTGGATGAGCTCGGCAATGGTGCCTACCCGCAGCTCATGGCGGTGCGCAAACGCAAACAGCGCCTCCCCGGTGGCCAGCGTGCCGTCACCGTTGAGCACATCGACCATCACCGCGGCGGGCTCATGGCCTGCCAGCCTCGCCAGATCGCAGCCGCCCTCGGTGTGACCGGCGCGCTTCAGCACGCCGCCCGGTTCTGCGCGCAACGGGAACACGTGCCCCGGCTGCACCACGTCACGTGCCTGGGCAGCGCGCGCCACCGCCACGCGGATCGTGTGCGCGCGATCGGCTGCCGAAATGCCGGTGCTGATGCCCTCGGCGGCCTCGATGGACACCGTGAATCGACTGGCGGCCGGACCCGCAGAGCCGCCGACCATGGGTGGCAGCTGCAGCTGCGCGCAACGCCCCGCAGTAAGCCCAAGGCACACCAGCCCGCGCGCCTGGCGCACCATGAAGTTGATCTTCTCGGCGGTGATGGCCTCGGCCGGTGCCAGCAGCACGCCGCCGAGACGATCGTCGTCATCATCGACCAGCACCACCATCTCGCCACGACGGAAGCTTTCGATCAGTTGCTGTGTGCTATCGAATTTCATGAGGCATCGAATCCATTGCGAAGCAGAAACTCTCGGCTGATGCCGCCCGCCAGCGCCTGCGCCTGCGCGTCGCCGAGCAGCAGGCGCTCGAGGTAGCGTGCGATCACGTCGACCTCGAGATTGACACGGGTTCCTGCACGATAGCTGCCGAAAATCGTTTCGGTGGCGGTGAGCGGAATGATGTTGAGCTCGAACTCGGCACCCTCGACGCCATTGACCGTCAGACTGACCCCATCGACACAGATCGAACCCTTGTGGGCGATGTAGCGCGCAAGCGCCTGCGGTGCCCGCACCCGATAGCGCATCGAGCGCCCGTCAGGACGCAATGCCACGATCTCACCGACACCATCGACATGACCACTGACGAGATGACCCCCGAGGCGCTCACCGACCGCCATCGCCTTCTCGAGGTTCACGCGCGCGCCGCTCGCGAGTGAGCCGAGCGTGGTGAGCGCGAGCGTCTCCAGCGAGACATCGGCCGCGTACCAGTCGCTGCCCTGTTCGACGACGGTGAGGCACACGCCGCTGGTGGCGATGCTGTCCCCATGACGCACATCGGCCATGTCGAGCCGTCCGCTGCCAATGTGCAGGCGCACATCGCCACCACGGCGCTCGAGACGGCGCACTTCGCCAATTGCCTGGATGATCCCCGTGAACATCCGCTCCCCCGGTTTTGCAAAGATGGATTGCAGGACCTGCGTCTCAGGCCGTATCCCCGACCGCCGCAGTGATTCTCCAGTCATCGCCGACTGCGGTGGTGTCGGTGACGCGCAGGCGCACCCCGTCATCCATTGTCAGCAATGGCAGGACGAACAGCGGTCGTGCCGCGCTGCCGAGCAGCACCGGCGCAACGTAGAGCACGAGCTCATCGACCAGGCCACCATGCAAGGCCGCGCCGGCAAGCGTCGGCCCCGCCTCGATCAGCACTTCATTGCACTGCAGCGAGCCCAGATGCTCGAGCAACGCACGCAGATCGACCTGGGCATCCTTGCCCGGGACGTGCAACAGCATGGCGCCGGCAGCCGCAAGCGCACGCTCGCGGTTCGCGTCGACCCCGGTGCTGGCCACGATGACCCCGCCACCGCACTCCAGCACGCGTGCGCCCGACGGTGTGCGCGCCCGTGAATCGACGACCACGCGCAACGGCTGGCGGATATCCGCCAGCTCACCATGCTCCGAGGCAAGACGCACATCGAGCCGCGGGTCATCGTGCAGCACGGTACCGACGCCGGTGACGATTGCACAGCTGCGCGCGCGCAGGCGCTGCACATCCGCACGGGCCGCTGCTGCAGTGATCCACTTGCTCGAGCCATCGGCCATCGCAGTACGTCCGTCCAGACTCATTGCCAGCTTGACCCGTACCAGCGGCAGGCCCGTCAGCATGCGCTTGAAAAACCCCGGATTCAGCGCGCGCGCCTCGCGCTCGAGCACGCCGCAGTCCACATCGATGCCGTGCTCACGCAACAGCTCGACGCCACGGCCGGCGACCAGCGGGTTCGGATCGAGCGACCCGATGACGACCCGTGTCACACCCGAGGAGACGAGCGCCTCGGCGCAGGGTGGCGTGCGCCCATGATGACTGCACGGCTCCAGCGTCACATAGGCGGTGCAACCTGCAAGCGACTCAGACGCTGCCTGCAGCGCAGCTGCCTCTGCATGCGCCTCGCCTGCACGGTGATGGAAGCCGCTCGCCAGCACACGCTCGCCGCGGGCGATGACACAGCCGACACGCGGGTTTGGTGCCGTCGTGTACAGACCACGACGAGCCAGGGCAACTGCCCGGGCCATATGACGAACATCGATGCTCGCCTGTTCCGCGCGCGCGGGCATCACGGCGCCCCATTCACCGGTGCCGCATCCTGCTCCTCGGCCAGACGTTCGATTTCGGCACGAAATTCGTTCAGATCCTGAAAGCTTCTGTAGACCGAGGCAAAACGCACGAAGGCGACATGATCGACCGCCTTCAGCTGGCGCATCACTTCCTCGCCGATCACACGCGAGGGCAGCTCACGCTCGCCGGTGGCGATCAGCGCGTGCTTGATCCTGCTCAGCATCTGCTCGACGCGTTCGACGCTCACCGGACGCTTCTCGATGGCGCGCAAGATTCCCTGGCGCAGCTTGTCTTCGTTGAACGGCTCGCGCACCCCGCTCTGCTTGATGATCCGGGGCAGCATCAGCTCGGCCGTCTCGTAGGTGGTGAAACGCTCGGAACAGCCAAGACACTCACGGCGCCGGCGCACCTGGTCGCCATCGGCAACCAGACGCGAATCGATGACCTTGGTATCGGCAGCGGCGCAGAAGGGGCAACGCATTGCTGGAAAACACGCGTGATAACGAGGGCGCATGGTAGCACAGCAGCCCCTGCCTGCCGGCGAAGGGCAAGGACTCTCCGGCAGGCACCCGATGCCTCCCCCTGATATTTGTGCACCCAGCCTGCAGATTCGTATGCTGTGATGTCTCGATCGAGCAGTGATCCCGCAGGAGGGTATCGGATGGATGTGCGCAGGCTGAGCAGGGTGCTCGCGGTTGCCCCGCAGCTTTCCATATATGACGTCGAGGAAGCGGCACGGCTCGGATTCCGCACGCTGATCAACAACCGGCCCGATGGCGAGGAGCCAACGCAGCCCAGGGCGAAGGAAATCGAGGCGGCGGCTCGCGCGGCCGGACTGCGATACCACTACCTGCCGGTGAACGGGATCAATCCCCGGGAGCACGACATCCACGCCTTCGGCACGCTGCTCGCCGAGGCGCGTGACCCGGTGCTTGCCTTCTGCCGCAGCGGCGGACGCTCGGTGGTGCTTTGGGCGATGACGCGCGCCGGGCGCGACGACACCGAACAGATCATTGCCGTAGCCAGGCACGCCGGTTTCGAGCTGAACGGCCTGCGCATACTGATCGAGCAACACCTGCGCATGCACTCCGGAGCGCCTGTCTGGCGCACGGATGCGTGATAGCATGAATCGAGTGTCATACAACGGAGGGTAGTTCGATGCAGGGCGACAAGCAGGTCATCAAGTATCTCAACCAGGCGCTGCGCCAGGAGCTGACTGCCATCAACCAGTATTTTCTGCACGCGCGCATGTATCGCAACTGGGGTCTGACGCAGCTCGGCGATCACGAGTACCACGAGTCGATCGACGAGATGAAACATGCCGATGCGCTGGTGCAGCGCATCCTTTTCCTCGAGGGGCTGCCCAACCTGCAGAACCTCGGAACGTTGCGCGTGGGGGAAAACACCCGCGAGATCATCGAAGCCGACCTCGCGCTGGAGCTGGACGCAGTGCCGGGCCTGCGCGAGGCGATCGCGTACTGCGAGTCGGTGAGCGACTTCGTCAGCCGCAAGCTGTTTGCCGACATTCTCGACGACGAGGAAGAGCACATCGACTGGCTGGAAACCCAGCTCGAACTGATCGAGCAGGTTGGCATCGAGAACTACCTGCAGTCGAAAATGTGAATACGGGCAAAGACCGCCTGAGAGGGGTTCGTTGGGATTGCGAATCTCTCTCATTTGAAATAAGGTTTGCAGCATCAGCCGCTTCCGGGAAGAGGGAGTACCGCGATGTATGTCTGTATCTGCAACAGCGTGACCGATCACGACATCGCCGAGGCCGTTCACTACGGTGCACGGACACTGGAGGACCTGGAGATCCGGCTCGGTGTGGGCACCTGCTGCGGCCAGTGTCGTGGCAAGGCAAGCGTGTGTCTCGGCAAGGCACTGCTGGCAGAAGGCGTGCATCCGGTTCAGATCATCCAGCCCGTGCACATCGTCCCACCAGCAGCCCGGGAGCACGCACTCGCACTGGGGGCCTGAAGCCTCCGCTTCGAGACGAACATCGCAACGCATCGCTGCCAGCGCAACGATGGTCCTGAAGCGCCCGTCCTGGCCGCTGGGCCAGGTGGTCACGCTGGAACATGTGTCCAGAGTGCTGGTGGACAACCCGCTCGGCGACCCGCACATACGCCAACTGCATGTCTGGCTGCCACCCCAGTACCTTGCCGGTGCGGCACACCGGCGCTTTCCGGTACTGTTCGACCTTGCCGGCTACTTCAGTTCGGGGCCGGCGCACCTGGCGTGGCGCGGTTTCGAGGAAAATGTCGTGGAACGGGTGGCACGGCTGCTTCATGCGCGGCGCATGAAGCCGGCGATCCTGGTGTTTCCCGACTGTTTCACGGCACTTGGCGGCAATCAGTACATCAACTCCCCGGCAATCGGACGCTATGCCGATTACCTGCGGCGCGAACTGGTGCCGTTCGTGGATCGCGAGTTCCGCAGCATCGCCAGCCGTGACGGAAGAGGCTGTTTCGGCAAGTCATCGGGCGGTTATGGTGCAATGGTGCACGCGATGAAATATCCCGACTGCTGGGGTGCCATCGCCAACCATTCGGGCGATGCCTACTTCGACTTTCTCTATCGCAGCGACTGGCCAAACACGCTGGATGAGCTGGCACGCTTCCGCGAACCTGCACGCCAGGCTGGACAGTGGTCCCTGCCGCAGGCTCACACGGCGGTGGAGTCGGGCATCGATGACGGGCGAGTGCGCCGCTTTCTCGAGCACGTCTGGAGGAACGACCGGCTCACGTCGGCCGAATCGATGTGCCTGATGAACCTGGCGATGGCGGCAAGCTACGACCCCGATCCCCGGGTACCGAACGGTTTTCGGCTGCCCTTCGATCTCGAGACGGGCGTGCTGCTGCCCGAGCGCTGGAAACGCTGGCTGGCGCATGACCCAATCCACATGGTCGCGCGCCATGCCGCCAAGCTGAAGACGCTGCGAGGACTGTTGATCGACTGCGGGTGGCGGGACCAGTACCACATCCATTACGGCTGCCGTCAACTCTCGGGCACACTCGCGCGCCACGGCGTGAAGCACAGCTACGAGGAATTCGACGGCACACACTCCGGCATCGACCACCGCCTCGAACGCAGTCTGCCCTTTCTGAGTCGTGTGCTCGGTTGAGCACGGGCCAGCGCGCAGCGCCTTCTTCAGCCCGACTCCGTCTGATCCTGCGTGCGGGAAAACTCCTTCAGGGCACGCAGTATCTGGCGAACCGTGATCTGACCGACCAGCACACCGTCATCGTCGAGCACCGGCCAGCGACGATGCTTCGTCGCCAGCATTTCCGATGCGATATCGACGATGTTCTCGGTAGCCTTTGCTGTCTGCACATCGCGGACTGCCGTCATGAACTCGGCAACGCTGCCTACGCCGGAATCATGGTAGGTCGAGCTCAGAATGCCACGCAGACAATCGAGCTCGGAGAGCACCCCAAGCAGACGATTGTCATCATCCACGACACACAGTCCCGATATCCGGTAGCTCACGAACAGATCGACGGCTTCCAGAAGATTCGCATCGGGACCGATCCTGACGGGATGCTGCACCAGATAGTGGGTGATATCGAAGTTCTTGAACATTGTTATGCCTCGCTTCAAACCCTTCTCGTAATATACCCTCAAGCCCTGCCACCGCAAGCCATGAACATGGAGCCCTCCCGTGAGTGACCGTCCCAACACCTACAACATGGCCCTTTACTGCGATTTCGAGAACGTGGCGCTCGGGGTCCGCGATGCGCGCTACGCTGCATTCGACATTCGCAAGGTGCTGGAACGATTGCTGCTGAAGGGCAATATCGTGGTCAAGAAGGCCTATTGCGACTGGGATCGCTACAAGGAATTCAAGAAGGGGATGCACGAGGCGGCGTTCGAGCTGATCGAGATTCCACACGTGCGCCAGTCGGGAAAGAACTCCGCTGACATTCACATGGTCGTCGATGCGCTCGACCTCTGCTACACCAAATCACACGTCGACATGTTCGTGATCATCAGCGGTGATTCGGACTTCTCACCGCTGGTCGCCAAGCTGCGCGAGAACAACAAGACGGTGATCGGCGTCGGTGTGAAGAACTCGAGTTCGGATCTGCTGGTCTCGGGCTGCGACGAGTTCATCTACTACGACGACCTGGTGCGCGAGCCCGAAAGCAAGCGCAAGCCGCGCCAGCGCCCTGCAGCAAAGAAGAGCACTGCAGCTCCGAAGGAGGCGGAAGCCCCGGCACCCGACGAGAAGCGCCAGCAGGCAATCGATCTGGTGCTGGCAACCATCGAGGATCTGCTCGAGGAACGCGGACAGGAAGAGAAGATCTGGGCGTCGATGGTCAAGCAGACGCTGAAGCGCCGCCACCCGGGCTTCAACGAGCGCTACCACGGATTCCGCACCTTTGCGCAGCTGCTCGAGGAGGCGCAGAAACGCAAACTGCTGGAGCTCGAGCCCGACGAGAAGTCGGGAAGCTACACCATCCGCAGCCTCGTCCACGAAGACTGAACCGCCCCGACGGCCGGTATCGGTCTGGCGGGGGCAGCCGGGGCGATCAGCCAGGACTCACTTGCGCCAGTAGTCGTTCGCGGCAGCGATCGTCTGGAAGTTGAGCGCGATCACCTGCGATGCCGCAGTGAGCGCCTCCGCATCATTGGAGTAGACAGGACGGAGCTTGTGCAGCACCTCGGGATCGGGTTGCGTGTACTTGACGCCGCGCCGGCTGAGCGTGATCGCAAGCTCGAAACCTTCCTGTGGCGTGGCCGTGATGAGTGTGGGCAGCCAGGTGTCCGCCATGTTTCGTTCCTCCTGTGGACCAATGATGAATTCATGCTGACGGGATCGGGTATCGGCCGCCCCGGTCTTCCCTCGTCACGTCTCGGCAAGACCCAGCGCCCTCGCAACACCCGCCCCATAGGCCGGGTCGCAGGCATGGCAGTTGGCAATGTGTCGACGCTTGACCTCTTGAGGCGCATCCCCCATGGCACGTGCCGTATTGTCGAACAGCAGTTGCTGCTGTGCTGGCGTCATCAGCCGGAACAGCGCGCGCGGCTGGCTGTAGTAGTCGTCGTCATCCTCGCGGAAATTCCAGTGATCGGCACTGCCGTCGATCTGCAGCGGCGGTTCACTGTACTGCGGCTGTTCCTGCCACTCGCCGTAGCCGTTCGGCTCATAGCCCAGCGTGCCGCCGAAGTTGCCGTCCACGCGCATCGAACCATCACGGTGATAGCTGTGTACCGGGCAGCGCGGTGCATTGACCGGAATCAGGCCATGATTGACACCGAGCCGGTAGCGCTGCGCATCACCGTAGGAGAACAGGCGCCCCTGCAGCATCTTGTCGGGCGAGAAGCCGATGCCGGGCACCACGTTGGCCGGATTGAAGGCTGCCTGCTCGACCTCGGCAAAATAGTTCTCCGGGTTGCGGTTCAACTCCATCACGCCGACCTCGATCAACGGGTAATCCCCGTGCGGCCAGACCTTGGTCAGGTCGAAGGGGTGATAGGCCACCTTCTCCGCGTCCAGCTCAGGCATGACCTGAACGTACATCGTCCATTTCGGGAAATCACCGCGCTCGATGGCTTCGTAAAGATCGCGCTGATGTGTTTCGCGACACCTGCCGATCATCGTCTCGGCTTCTTCATCGCTCAGGTTCCTGATGCCCTGCTGCGTCCGCAGGTGGAACTTGACCCAATGACGCTCGTTCTGCGCATTGATGAAACTGAAGGTATGCGAGCCGAAACCATGCATATGGCGGTAGCTCGCCGGAATGCCACGATCGGACATGACGACCGTGACCTGATGCAGCGCCTCGGGCAGCAAGGTCCAGAAATCCCAGTTGTTCCGTGCACTGCGCAGGTTGGTGCGCGGATCACGCTTGACCGCATGGTTGAGGTCGGGAAACTTCAGCGGATCGCGCAGGAAGAACACGGGCGTGTTGTTGCCAGTCAGATCCCAGTTGCCTTCCTCGGTATAGAACTTGATGGCGAAGCCACGAATATCACGCTCGGCATCGGCCGCACCGCGCTCACCTGCCACGGTCGAGAAGCGGACGAAGAGATCGGTTTTCTTGCCAACCTGCCCGAACAGCCTCGCACGCGTGTATCGCGTGATGTCATGAGTCACGGTGAAGGTGCCGTACGCACCCGAGCCCTTGGCATGCATTCGCCGCTCGGGGATCACCTCACGGTCGAAATGTGCCAGCTTTTCCAGAAACCACACATCCTGCAACAGTTGTGGACCCCGCCTGCCGGCAGTCATCACGTTCTGGTTGTCGACCACCGGACAACCGGCAGTCGTGGTCAGTTTGTTTGCATCGTTGGCCATTGTCATTTATCTCCTTTATCCAGCAAGGCGCTCACCGCAGCTGCACCGGAAACGCCTGGCGCGGCGGCTCGTTCGGCAAGTCACCCCGCAGATTTCCCGGGCAGGGCCAAGCGTCAGCGTTTTTTGCTCTCCTGACAAGTGCCAGGGGAAAGGAAGTTCGGCACGGCTCGAAACCGGAGCGGATCAGTGCAACGATTCCGCTGGTTTCGAAAGTCTTGGGAACGTCCGCAGCTCTCGCCGCGGACAATTGTGTCGCGGGGCTCTGCTCGTCTACTTGCGCTTCATCGAGGCAAAGAATTCCTCGTTGGTCTTGGTGTCCTTGAGCTTGTCGATCAGGAATTCGGTCGCATCGATGTCTTCCATCGAATGCAGCAGCTTGCGCAGGATCCACATGCGACTCAGCTCTTCGTCACTGGTCAGCAGTTCCTCACGGCGCGTACCCGAACGGCGGATGTTGATGGCAGGGAAGACACGTTTTTCGGCAATGCGCCGGTCGAGGTGCAGCTCCATGTTGCCGGTGCCCTTGAACTCCTCGTAGATGACTTCGTCCATCTTCGAGCCGGTGTCGATCAGCGCGGTGGCGATGATCGTCAGGCTGCCGCCTTCCTCGATGTTGCGCGCGGTGCCGAAGAAACGCTTGGGACGCTCGAGCGCGTGCGCGTCCACGCCGCCGGTGAGCACCTTGCCGGAAGACGGCACGATGGTGTTGAACGCGCGCGCCAGGCGCGTGATCGAGTCGAGCAGGATCACCACGTCCTTCTTGTGCTCGACCAG
>CAZSYV010000029.1:0-6674 GCA_964610955.1 uncultured Klebsiella sp.
ACTCGCGCACCAGCTTGTCGAGGATCGGCATCAGCATCTTGCACGGGCTGCACCACTCGGCCCAGAAATCGATCAGCACGGCACGATGCCGCGATTCCTCGATCAGCATCCGTTCGGCATTCTCGAATGTGACCTCGACCACCAGTTCGGTCATTTCGGACTCCACGAATTCATCGATTGTTCGGTACCTGCACCCCACACACCCTGGTTGCCCAGCATTTGTGTGAAGGCGTGCGACTCGGGGTCTTGGGACTGGTAGCGATCACATCACCACGCCGCACCATGCAGGTGCATTCACTTCTCGGGCGGCTCGTCCTCTGTCGTCTGCTCGCGCGAGCCGCTGGACTTCTGTACGAAATGGTGGCTCTCCACATAGCCGCGGTCGAGCCACCATTCGCTGCGCGTTCTGGCACCCGCCTTGCGGCGATCCCCGGCCTTGCGTCGATTCTCGGGGATGGGTTCGCTTTCCTCGCGACGATCCTGGCCACTGCGCATGTCGCTGAAAACGGATGCAGCGCCCAGGCCCAGCTCCTGCCCCTTCGCGGGTGTCCTGTCGTTGGCGCCCTTTTTCGCCATCGTCACTGCCAGAGTGTTACTGGTGCTTCATTATAAGCATCAGCCACCCGGTGCTGCCAATTCGCGCACCGCCTCAGCGAAACGGCTCACCCGAGGCGGCTCTATCGATCAGCAGCTGCGGAGCCTCGAAATCCGCACCGTAGGCGCTGGCAAGCTCGCGTGTACGTGAGAGGAAGCGCTGCAGCCCCCAGGCGTTGATGCACTGGAAGACGCCCCCGGTCTGCGGCGGAAAACCAATCCCCATGATCGAGCCGATGTTGCCATCGGCAACGCTGGTGATCACACCCTCCTGCATGGCCCGCAGCGCCTCGATGCACTGCGCGAAGATCAACCGGTCCTTGATGTCCTCGAACGGGATCTCCCGGAAGCCGTTCGGTGCGAAATACTCCTTCATGCCCGGCCAGATCCGCTTCCTGCCACCTTCCGGGTAATCGTAGTATCCCCCGCCGAAACGTCTGCCCTTGCGGTCGAAGTCCTCGACCATGCGTCGCACCAGTTCACCGGCCGGCTGTTCCTGCCAGGACTCGCCACGCGCCTCGCTGTCGGCCTTCATCTGCAGGCCGTTGCGGTAGGCCGTTTCCTGGCTGACCTCGTCGATTGCCGCCAACGGTCCGACCGGCGAGCCGTTGGCCCGTGCCGCCGCCTCGATCAATACCGGGTTGATGCCTTCGAGTACCATCCGTGCACCCTGCGAGACGGTCTTGCCGATCACTCGGGTCGTGAAGAAACCCGGAGCGTCATTGACCACGATCGGGGTCTTGCCGAGTTGCTGTGCCAGGTCGAAGGCGGCAGCGAGTGCCGTATCACCCGTCTGCTCGCCACAGATGATCTCGACCAGCGGCATCCTGTCGGCCGGCGAGAAGAAGTGCATGCCGATGAAGTTCGCCGGGCGCACCGATGCTTCCGCAAGCTCCGTGATCGGCAGCGCGGAGGTATTCGAGGCAAACAGCGCCTCGTGACCCAGAACCGCCTCGACATCACGCGTCACCGCGGCCTTGATGTCACGATTCTCGAAAACAGCCTCGATCACGGCATCGCAGCCGGCGAGATCGGTGTAATCCTCCGTCGTCCGGATCAGTCCGAGCAGGCCTTCACGCTCGGCATCGGACATGCGCCTGTTCTTTGCACAGGCCTGGCGGGCGTAATCCTTGCCACGCTCCGCAGCGGCGAGGTCGACGTCCTTCAGAATCGCGACGATGCCCCTGCGCGCAGCAGCGTAGGCGATCCCCGCCCCCATCTGCCCGGCACCAAGGATACCGAGCGTGCGCACCTTGCGCCGCGGGATCCCGGAGGGCCGGCTTGCCCCCTTGGCGATCGCACTCATCTGCACGAAGAACGCCGTCATCATGTTGCGCGCGGTCTGGTCGAGCAGCAGGCTCAGGAAGTAGCGCGCCTCGATCTTCTGCGCGGTATCGAAGTCGACCCGGGCACAGTCCACGACCGCAGCGAAGATCGCCTTCTGCGCCGGCATCACGCCCTTGGTCTGGTTCATGACATTGACCGGACCGAGCATCATCAGCCCCTGGTTCGCCTTGTGCTCCGGCCCACCACCAGGAATGCGATACCCTTCGCTGTCCCAGGGCTGTCTTGCCGTCGGGTTGGCGAGCAGCCACGCATGTGCGCGCTCGCGCATCGCGGCCTCGTCAGCGGCAATCTCGTGAATCAGGCCCTTCTCGAGCGCCTTTTCGCTCTTCAGCCGCGTGCCCTGGCTGATCAGGCCAATCGCCTCCTGCATGCCCACCAGTCGGGTGGTGCGCACCACGCCACCCGCACCCGGCATCAGCCCGATCTGCGCCTCCGGCAGGCCGATATCGATCCCGGGCAGCGCGATGCGAAAGTGGCAGGCAAGCGCGATCTCGAAGCCCCCCCCGAGTGCCGCACCGTTGATGCCCACCGCGACCGGCACGCCGAGAGTCTCCAGCGTGCGCAACGGTACCTTTGCCGCCAGGATTCCCTCGAAGAGCTCCTGCTTGCGCTCCGGCGGCGGGTTCAGGTCCGACTCGAGCATCTCCTTGATGTCGCCACCGGCGAAGAACTGGCCCGGTTTGCCGGAGCACACATACACACCGCTGACCCCTCCGGCAGCCACCATGCCCTGCAGCTCGACCACTGCTGCCTTCATCGCGGCGTCGTAGTCCATTCCCATCGTGTTGACGCTCGATCCCGGCTGATCGAACACCAGCTCGACGATGCCGCTATCGAGTCTGTTCAGGGTGATGTATCCCATTGCCGCTGTACTCCGCTGTGAGGTGCTGTCCGATCCTGAAGGAAGTCAGACGCGTTCGATGATCGTTGCAATGCCGATGCCACCACCGGCACAAAGCGTGCAAAGCCCGCGCCGCAGCCCGCGCCGCTCGAGTTCATCGAGCAGCGTGCCAAGGATCATTGCGCCGGTGGCTCCGATCGGGTGCCCCATCGCGATCGCCCCACCGTTGACGTTGATGCGCTCATCCGGAATGCCGAGCAGGCGCTGGTAACGCAGCACCACTGCGGCAAAGGCCTCGTTGAGCTCGAAAAGATCGATGTCCTCGAGCTTCAGCCCGGCTTTTGCAAGCACCTTGCGCGTGGCCGGTGCCGGCCCCTCGAGCATGATCGTCGGCTCGGTTCCGACCAGCGCGGTGGCAACGATGCGTGCGCGCGGCCTCAGCCCAAGCTCACGGCCAACACGATCGTTGCCGATCAGCAACAGCCCGGCACCGTCGACGATCCCCGAGGAGTTGCCCGGCGTGTGCGCGTGTTCCACGATCTCGACCTGCGGATAGCGGAACTTCAGCAGATCGTCGTGCCCCCACTCGCCGAACTGCGCAAAGGAAGGCTTCAGCCGCGCCAGGTCCTCGAGCGTGGTCGACGGGCGGATCAGCTCGTCGTGATCGAGGATCGTGACGCCGTTCATGTCACGCACCGGCACCAGCGAGCGAAAGCGCCCCTCGGCGCGGGCTGCGGCGGCACGCTGCTGCGACATCAGCGCGTAGCGGTCCAGATCCTCGCGGCTGAACCCGTTCAGGGTCGCCACCAGATCAGCCCCGACGCCCTGCGAGATGAACAGGTTGCGCATCGCCACCCAGGGATCACCCTGGGCACCGCCGCTCGCGCCGATGCCAAGACGCGACATCGACTCGACGCCCCCTGCGGCGACCAGATCCTCGACTCCAGCCATCACCTTTGCCGCAGCCAGGTTGACCGCATCGAGCCCACCCGCGCAGTAGCGGTGGATCTGCACCCCGGCAGTCGCCTCACCCCAGCTCGAGTAGGTCACCGCAGTACGCGCGATGTCCTGCCCCTGCTCGCCGACCGGCTCACCGCAGGCAATGATCAGGTCCTCCACACGCGAGGTGTCGAGCGCGTTGCGCTCCTTCATCGCCTCCATGAGATTGACCAGCAGATCGATCGGCTTGACCTCGTAGAGAGCACCACCCACCTTGCCCTTGCCGCGAGGGGTGCGGATAGCGTCGAAAATCAGTGCCTCATGCGCCATGTCGGACTCCGCCGTTGAAGGATGCTGCACCCGAAAACGCAGTGGGTGCCTGTTACGGGAAGCAGAGAATACCCGAGGCAGGCCGGGTCTCAATGGCAGAACGATTCAACTTGGGCTAACAGTTGCAGTCACCGCGCCGCGCCTGATGCCGCTGCCGAGCGGTACTCCCCCGGGGTCATTCCGGTCCACTTCTTGAATGATCGGTAGAAGGCGCTCGGGTCGGTGAAACCCATCAGGATCGCCACGTCGTTGATCGACAGTTCCGGGCGGTTGAGATAGTCGGTCGAGGCCTTGCGCCGACAATCGTCCTTGAGCTCCTGAAACGTCGTCCCCTCGCGCTTCAGCCGCCGGCGCAGGGTCGGCGCGGACATGTGCAGCAGCTCCGTGATGCGCTCGAAGCTCGGGAAGCCACGGCTGAAGTCGTGCCCGACCAGCGCGCGCACCTGATCGATCAGGCTCTGACGACCGGCATCGGCAGGCATGATCAGCAACTGGTAGGGCGCCGTGCGCAGGAACTCATGCAGCGAATCCTCGTTGTGCACCAGCGGATACGCGAGGTAGCTGGCAGGAAAGACACACGATGGCATCGACGCGCCGAAGCGCGGCTCGCAGTTGAACAGATGCACATAACGATCCAGGCTTGCAGGCACCTCACCACTGAGATCCACACGCTCCAGCGGCAGTGGGTGACCGATCAGCCAGCCGCAGAAGCGGTGCCACATCGACAGCGCGCAGGCTGCTGCTGCGGCCGACATCGGCGACGAGGGATCTGGATCGACCAGCGCCTCTGCAGCCACATGCACACCGAGGCGGGCCGACTCACCCTCCACCGCCAGGCTCAGTGTCAGCGAACCACCGTAGAAGGTCTCATGGAACTCGCTCATGCGACGGATTGCATGCCCCAGGTCGGGGCAGCCGAGCAGCGTGTAGCACATCATGCGAAATGCGCCGGGTTTCATGCCGACCTCGCGGCGCAGGCCGAAGCTCTCGTCCTGCAGTGCGGTCATCACATAGCGATACAGTCGGCTGTAGGCGAGCGCTGGAACCTCGCTGCAATAGCCCGGTGCATTCGCATCGAGTACATCGAACGCGAGGCCTGCAGCCTGCATCGCATGCATCGGATCGATGCCACGCTCGAGCAGCATCCGCGCCAGTGAGGCTGCGAACTGCGTTGGAACGAGCTCGACTATGGGTATGGGTCCCTGCTGTTTCATCGGCACACCGGAGGCACGCGGTTCAATCGCATCGACGGCATCACATTATGCCAAAGTCATCGATGTGCAGACACACACACCGACATGCTGGCATATACTTCAGCGCAACCCGCGACAGCGACCGGATGCAGCGAACGGCCCGCGCATGGCAGAACAACAGAGCTTCGACATCGTGTTTCGAGGAGTGACGGTCCCGGGGATTGCACGCGAGACCGTCGCGCGCAACCTCGTGCAGCTCTTCGGCACGACATCGGAGATCGTCGATCGGCTGCTCGGGGGCGGCACGCACACTCTCAAGCGTGGCCTCGACGCCCACGAGGCCGAACGCTACCGCGACACGCTCGCACGTGCCGGTGCACTGGTGCAGCTGCAGGCCGCATCGACCGTCGATCCGCAGTCCTCTCCCGACGGCGCCACATCCCCCGACACGACGGCGCAGGAATGGACCCTCGCCCCCGTGGGCAGCGATCTGCTCGCAGCACACGAGCGGCGCCAGGTCACGGCCACCGCACCCGACACCTCACACATCAGCCTGGCCGAGGCAGGCGTACGGCTTGGCCCGGTGATCACCGTGGAGGCGACACCGCCGGACACCTCGCATATCACGCTTGCTCCCCAGGGGGCGTCACCGGCTTCGGTGCCTGGCCAGCATCCGAACACACAGCCCGGCATCAGCGCGCCGGTGCCGGGCCCGTCCGGCTGAATTCACCACGTGGGGGCTGGCGCGGCAGGCGCACGACCACGCGCAGACCCGGTGCCGCATCACCGAGTTCGATGCTGCCACCGTGCAGCCGGCACACCGCACGCACCAGACTCAGCCCGAGGCCGTTTCCGGGGTAGCCACTGCGACTCGCCTCGACGCGATAGAAACGCTCGAACACCCGCTCGCGCTCGGATTCCGCTATCCCTGGCCCATCATCACGAAACTCGACGCTCACCGCGTCCGCCGCACAGTGCAGCACGACATCGATATGGCCCGCCGGCGGTGCGTACTTGATCGCGTTGTCAAGCAGGTTGGCAAAGGCCTGGAACAGCAGGTCACGATCGAACACCCCGGGACAGGCCGGTGGGAGTTCGATGCGCACCACCTGCTGCTTCTCGGCTGCCAGTGGCTCGTAGAACTCGCATACATCACGCACGATCAGTGAAACATCCGTTGCAGCGAAACCCGAGCGCGCGCTTCCCGCCTCGATCTGCGCGATGCGCAGCAATGCGTTGAACGTCGCCAGCAGGTCGTCCGACTCCTGCAGCATCCCGGCCACCGCCTCGCGGTGCACCTCGTCCCCATCGAGCTCCAGCCCCGCGATGCGGTTGCGCAGCCGTGTGAGCGGTGTGCGCAGATCATGCGCGATATTGTCCGAGAGCTGCTGCAGGTTGGCCATCAACTGCCCGATGCGGTCCAGCATGTG
>CAZSYV010000029.1:6774-27393 GCA_964610955.1 uncultured Klebsiella sp.
ACGCGCTCCGGCCAGCGCGAGAGGTTGCCGGCGATCTTCTCGCCACGGGCATCGACGAGCAGGTAGAACAGGCGCGGGAAGTCTGCCAGCTGCACGCGCTCATCGATTGCCCGCGCCACGGCAAGCGCTCCCTCCTCGTCATGAATGCGCACCAGCGCTTCCTGCTCGGCGCCGATCAGCGTGTTGAGCGCACCGAAATAGCCGAACGTGACCCAGGCGTAGCCGATCGCCAGCGCCACGAACACGGCAAGGCTGACCCCGCTGAGGTACAGCACCGCATAGCGGAAGGTCTCAGCGTGCAGGATCCGGGTCGGGTTCATCGAGCATGTATCCCGCACCACGCACGGTCTTCAGCAGGGGCGAGTCGAAATCCCTGTCCAGCTTCTGCCGCAAGCGGCTGATGTGCACGTCGATCACGTTGGTCTGTGGGTCGAAGTGATAATCCCAGACGTTCTCGAGCAGCATGGTGCGCGTGACCACCTGCCCGGCGTGCTTCATCAGGTACTCGAGCAGACGAAACTCGCGCGGCTGCAGGGTCAGCGGGCGTCCGGCGCGCACCACCTTGTGCGAAAGCAGGTCCATTTCCAGGTCGGCGACGCGCAGCCGGGTGAGCGCCGTGGTGGCATCCTTGCGCCGCAGCAGCACCTCGATGCGCGCATGCAGCTCGGCAAACGCAAACGGCTTGACCAGGTAATCGTCACCGCCGGCCTTCAACCCCTTCACCCGGTCGTCGACCTCGCCAAGTGCGCTGAGGATCAATGCCGGCGTGTCATTGCCGGCGCCACGCAGCGCGCGGATGATCGACAGTCCATCCATACCCGGCAGCATGCGATCGACGATCAGCGCATCGTAGTTCCCGGAGCCTGCGCGCGAGAGCGCCTCCCTGCCATCGCTTGCCTGATCCACCGCGAAGCCGCTCTCGCGCAACCCGTGCACGATGTACTCCTGAACACTCGGATCGTCCTCGATCACCAGAATCCGCACCGTGCCCGCTCCCCTGGATTTCGTTTTGCACCCCGCGCCGGTGTTTTGGTAACGTGCACCGACACTCCCCGCGCAACGACACTGCGCGCGACGACCCCGACACCGGCGCGATACTACCATGAGCACCTTGCGATCCGATCCGCCCGAAGCAGCGGCACCCGGGCTCCTGCGGCGCTTCGCCGCCATGTTCTACGACAGCCTGCTGGTGCTGGCCGTGCAGTGGGGCGCGACGGCGCTGCTGATCACCATCAAGGCATCGATGTCTGGTGGCGAGGCCATTCAGGCAAGCCGGCAGGCTGCCGTCTCCGGCCCCGCGCTGCAGCTCGCCCTGCTTGCGGTGCTGGTACTGTTCTTCGGCTGGTTCTGGACGCGCTCGGGACAGACGCTTGGCATGCAGGCATGGCGCCTGCGCGTGCAGCAGCCCTGCGGGGCATCCATCACCTGGCCCCAGGCGCTGCTGCGTCTGGCATGCGCCACGCCCTCGCTGCTGCTGTTCGGCGCCGGGTACTGGTGGGCGCTCATCGACCGCGAGGGCCGTACCTGGCCCGATCGCTGTTCGGGCACTCAGGTGATCCTGCTGGCAAAACGGCGTCGCTGATCAACTCGGGGCTATAATCCGCGACCGATCACACCCGTGCCCGAATCCTCAGGAGTTCCGATGGAAATCACCGCCCGTCATGTCAAGGATGCTGCTGCAGAACGCTGCGGCTGCCTAGTGCTGCCGGTCGCCAAGGGTGGTGCGCTGTCAGCCACGACCGCAGCAGTCGACCAGGCAGCGGGTGGCGCACTGGTGCGAGTGATCCGTGAGGAGCAGTTCAGCGCAGCACCGGGCAAGAGCCTGCTGCTGCACGCCGTGTCGGGCATCGCGGCCCCTCGGGTGCTGCTGCTCGGCTGCGGCGAGCCGGAAGCGCTCGATACGACGGCATTGCGCAAGATGCTCCAGCACGCGCTCGATGCGCTGCAGGCGGGCGCAGCCGCGGATGCCACCTTCCTGCTCGATGATCTGGCGCCGGGAAAACCCGAACAGCTCGCACAGGCGCTGCACCTCGCACTGCTTGCCGGCGCCTGCAGCTACCGCTACACGCATACCCTCTCGACTCCTGACCCGGCACCACGTCTGCGTCGAATCGTCCATGGCAGCGCACACCGGCCCTCTGCCGAGCTGGTGCGTACGCTCGCGCGCGGCAGTGCCATCGCCGCCGGGGTGAATCTGGCCCGGGAGCTCGGCAACCTGCCACCGAACATCTGCACGCCGAACTTCCTGGCGACACGGGCGGAGGCGCTGGCGAAGCACCACCACCGGCTGCACTGTCGCGTGCTCGACGAGAAAAAGATGGCAAGTCTCGGCATGGGTGCACTGCTTGCGGTGAGCGCCGGCAGCCGCGAGCCGGCCAGGCTGATCATCCTCGAGTACCGGGGCGCTGCGCGCGAGGAGCGCCCGCACGTGCTCGTCGGCAAGGGGATCACCTTCGACTCCGGCGGCATCAGCCTGAAGCCCGGCCCCGGAATGGATGAGATGAAGTTCGACATGTGCGGGGCAGCAAGCGTGTTCGGCACGCTGGAGGCGATCGCGACACTGCAGCCGGCGATCAACGTGATCGGCATCGTGGCGGCAAGCGAGAACCTGCCCGACGGCAACGCAACGCGCCCCGGTGACGTGGTGAAAAGCCTGGCCGGCACGACGATCGAGATCCTCAACACCGACGCCGAAGGCCGTCTGGTCCTCTGCGATGCCCTCAGCTATGCGCAGCGCTTCAAACCGCGCTCGCTGGTCGACATCGCCACGCTGACCGGGGCCTGCGTGGTGGCGCTCGGCAAGCACGCATCGGGGCTGTTCAGCAACGACGAGGAGCTCGCGGCGCAGCTCATCGCCGCCGGTGATGCCACGCACGATCGCGCCTGGCGCATGCCGCTGTGGGAGGACTACCAGGAGCAGCTGAAGAGCAACTTTGCCGACGTGGCCAACGTCGGCGGACGCGAGGCAGGCAGCGTCACGGCAGCCTGCTTCCTCGCCCGCTTCACCCGCGAACAGCGCTGGGCGCACCTTGACATCGCCGGTACCGCCTGGGTGCAGGGCACACGCAAGGGCGCAACCGGCAGGCCGGTGGCACTGCTCACCCACTACCTGCTGGAACGTGCCGACGCAACACCGGTACCACGCAGGCGCAAGCGGGACGCGCAATGACGCGAATCGACTTCTACCTGCTCCCTGTGGCCGAACCGCACGGCAAACTGAGCTTTGCCTGCCGGCTCGCGGAGAAGGTATTTCGCGAGGGGCGCCACGTGCACCTGCACGCCAGCGATGGCGACGAGGCCGCTGCCATCGATGCACTGCTGTGGTCGTTTCGCGACACCAGCTTTGTCCCGCACCGCCGTCTCGACACACCGGGGGACGAACCGGTGCGCGTACTGATCGGCTGGGGCGAGCAGCTCACCGATCATCACGACGTGCTGATCAACCTGAGTCGGGACGTACCGCCGCTGTTCGGGCGCTTCGAGCGCGTCGCCGAGATCGTGCTCGACGACAGCGAGGCGCGTGCCGCGAGCCGTACACGCTGGCGCTTCTACCAGGAACGCGGTTATCCGCTGGCACACCACGATCTGCAGCACCTGCGCGGGGGTGGGTCTCACGATGCCTGAACCTGAAGCCACCACGCGCCGCGAACTGCTCGATGAGCTCGACTCGCTGAGTGCCGCACTCGAGAACGCCTGGCAGGAAGTCGCCCCTGGCGAGGATCCGCACATCCCGGTGCTCAGCGAGGTGGTCGAGGACGCCAGCGCGCTGTTCGACGACGCTTCCCGCAGCCCGGCAGCACAGCCGCAGCCAGTTCCGCCAGTGGTGCACGAGGATGCCCGCGCAGTGCTCATCGAGGAAGTGCTCGCACGCTGGCTGCCACTCATCGAAGCCGATCTGCGTGAACGCCTGCAAGGACTGCTGCCTCGCATTGCACAGGAATCGACGGACCCGGGCACTGCATTGCCCGGCACCGACGCACCCACCTAGAATCAGGCATTTATCCACTGTGTCGGCGGGTGTGCCCGCCGCGCGTCAAGAATCGCAAGCATGGACAAGACCTACAGCCCCGGGGAAATCGAGAACCGCTGGTACGAGCGGTGGGAAAGTCACGGTTACTTTCGCCCGAGCGGGGTCGGGACGCCGTACTGCATCGTGATTCCACCGCCGAACGTGACCGGCAGCCTGCACATGGGACACGCGTTCCAGCAGACGATCATGGACGCTCTGATCCGTCACCAGCGCATGCGCGGGTGCAACACGCTGTGGCAGGGCGGCATCGACCACGCCGGCATCGCGACGCAGATGGTGGTCGAGCGCCTGCTCGCTGCCGAGGGCAGCGATCGCCTGAGGCTGGGGCGCGAGGCGTTCACGCAGCGCATCTGGGAGTGGAAGCGGCACTCCGGCGACACGATCTCGCGCCAGCAGCGTCGGCTCGGCAACTCGGTCGACTGGTCACGCGAACGCTTCACGATGGACCCCGACCTCTCCGAGGCGGTGCGCGAGGTCTTCGTGCGTCTCTACGGGGAGGGGCTGATCTATCGCGGCAAGCGCCTGGTCAACTGGGACCCCAAACTGCACACGGCAATCTCGGACCTCGAGGTCGTGCAGGAGGAGGAAGACGGCCACCTGTGGCACCTGCGCTATCCACTGACGGACGGCAGCGGGTCACTGATCGTGGCGACCACGCGCCCCGAGACGATGCTCGGCGACGTCGCGGTTGCCGTGCACCCCGATGACGAGCGCTACCGCCACCTGATCGGGCGCAGCGTGACACTGCCGCTGGTCGGGCGCGCGATCCCGGTGATCGCCGATGCCTACGTCGATCCCGGCTTCGGCACCGGCTGCGTGAAGATCACACCGGCGCACGACTTCAACGACTACGAGGTCGGCAGGCGCCACGGGCTCGAGCCGATCAACCTGTTCACCATCGACGCGACGCTCAACGACAGCGCACCGGCGCCGTACCGCGGCCTGGACCGCTTCACGGCACGCGAGCGCGTGGTTGCCGACCTGGAGGCACTCGGACTGCTGGTGAAGACGGAAAGGCACCGCCTGAAGATCCCGCGCGGGGATCGCAGCGGCGTGGTGATCGAGCCATACCTGACCGACCAGTGGTTCATCAGGACCCAGCCGCTCGCCGAACCGGCACTGCGTGCCGTCGAGGACGGGCGCATCGAGTTCGTGCCGAAGCAGTGGGAGAACACCTACTTCGCCTGGATGCGCGAGATCCAGGACTGGTGCATCTCGCGCCAGCTGTGGTGGGGACACCAGATCCCCGCCTGGTACGACGCCACGGGCAATGTCTACGTGGGGCGCAGCGAGGCCGAGGTACGCACGGTGCACGGACTCGGCGAGCTGCCGCTCAGGCAGGACGCCGACGTGCTCGACACCTGGTTTTCCTCGGCACTGTGGACCTTCTCGACGCTCGGCTGGCCGCGCGATACCGTCGAGCTGCGCACCTTCCACCCGACCGATGTGCTGGTCACCGGCTTCGACATCATCTTCTTCTGGGTCGCACGCATGGTGATGATGACCCTGAAGTTCACCGGCGAGGTGCCGTTTCGCAAGGTCTACGTCACCGGCCTGATCCGCGACGAGCACGGCCAGAAAATGTCGAAGTCGAAGGGAAACGTCATCGACCCGCTCGACCTGATCGACGGCATCGGCGTCGAGGAGCTGGTCGCCAAGCGCACCTCGGGCATGATGCAGCCACAGCTCGCGCAGACGATCGCCACCGCGACGCGTCGTGAATACCCGCAGGGAATCCGCGCCCATGGTACCGATGCACTGCGCTTCACGCTCTGCGCCCTCGCCTCGACGGGGCGCGACATCAAGTTCGACATGGGGCGCCTCGAAGGCTACCGCAACTTCTGCAACAAGCTGTGGAACGCCGCGCGCTTCGTGCTGATGCACACCGAAGGCAAGCCGGTCGCATCGTCCGCAGAAGCGGGATCGGCACCGTCACTGCCCGATCGATGGATCGTCTCGCGGCTGCAGCACACGGTCAGCGAGGTGAACCGCGCGTTCGAGGGCTTTCGCTTCGACCTCGCCGTGCAGGCACTCTACGAGTTCACCTGGAACGACTACTGCGACTGGTACCTCGAGCTGGTCAAGCCGGTGCTCGCCGGCGGCGCGGACACGCCGCAGGCACGCAGCGCACGGCACACACTGCTCGATGTGCTGGAAACCGTGTTGCGCCTCGCGCACCCGTTCATTCCGTTCATCACCGAGGAAATCTGGCAGCGCGTGGCACCACTTGCCGGACGGGGCGGCCCGACGGTGATGCTCGCCCCCTATCCCGACACGGCAGACATCAGGGCCATCGACGAGGCGGCAACGGCCGACATCGGCTGGCTGCAGCAGCTGATCGTTGCCGTGCGCAACATCCGCGGCGAACTCGGCATTGCGCCCGGACGGGCACTGCCGCTGCTCGTGCGCAACGGCACCCCGGAGGATCACCGCCGCCTCGACGAGCATCACGCGCTGCTGCACGCGCTCGCCAGGCTCTCGAGCAGCGCGTGGATCGATGGCCGCGAGGCACCACAGGCGGCAACCCAGGTGGTTGGGCAGCTCGAGCTGCTGGTACCGCTGGCCGGGCTGATCGACATCGCCGCCGAGCGCGAGCGCCTCGGACGTGAAACCGCCAGGCTCGACCAGGAAATCGATCGCCTCGAGGCCCGGCTCGCCAACACGGGCTTCACGGACAAGGCACCACCGGCGGTGGTCGAGCGCGAGCGCAGCCGGCTCGCCGAGCTTGCCGCGGCACGCGCCACGCTGGCCGCACAGCTCGCCGGTCTGGGCACTGGAGCGCAGGCCTGAGCCGCCGGCCAGTACAGGCAGGGATCGAAGCCGTGTCGGTGTGCTGCTATCACTGCGGGCTGACGGTGCCACCGGGCAGCGACTTCAGCGTCACGATCGACGGCGTGCCCCAGGCCATGTGCTGCGCCGGCTGCGCCGCAGTGGCCAGCCTGATCAGCGGCAGCGGCCTCGCCGGCTATTACCGCCACCGCGATGCAAGCGCGCTCGCTCCGGCCGACATCGGTTCGGGCGCCGGCGAGTACACGGTATTCGACGATCCCGCAGCACAGACCGGTTTCGTGCGCGACGAGGCCCCCGGCGTGCAACGCGTCGAGCTGGCGGTCGGCGGAGTGAGCTGCGCGGCCTGCACCTGGCTGATCGAACACCATCTGCAGCGCCAGCCCGGTGTGCTCGAGGCAAGCGTCAGCCTCACCGAACAGCGCGCCAGTGTGCAGTTCCGGCCCGAGGAGCTGCCACTCAGCGAGCTGATGGGGCATGTGCGCGAACTCGGCTACACGCCCAACCCCTACCTGGGATCGGCCAGCCGCGAAACGACGCGCAACGAGCGTCGGCGCGCGCTGCGGCGCATGGGACTCGCCGGCATCGTGCAGATGCAGATCGGCATGTTCGCCTTCGCGCTCTACGCGGGCGACTTCAGCGGCATGGAGGTGGTGTATCGCGACTACCTGCGCTGGATCAGCCTCTTGCTGTGCATCCCGGTGGTGGTCTACTCGGCACAGCCCTTCTTCAGTGGTGCGGTGCGCGGGCTGCGTCATCTGGCCCCCGGAATGGATCTGCCGATCGCTCTCGCGATCGGCCTCGCGTTCATTGCCAGCATCTGGGTCACGTTCGCCGGCGGTGCCGCGGTGTACTACGACTCGGTGGCGATGTTCACCTTCTTCGTTCTGCTTGGCCGTTACCTCGAGATGCAGGCACGCCACCGTGCCGGGCTTGCCGGCGGCAATGTGCTGTCGCTGGTACCGGCTGCGGCAACGCGCATCGCGGCGGATGGCTCGCACGAACTGGTCCCCGTCGGGCGTCTCGCAGTCGATGACCGGGTGCTGGTACGCCCCGGTGAGGCAGTGCCGGCCGATGGCACGGTCGTTGGCGGCGAATCAAGCGTGGACGAATCGAGCCTGAGCGGTGAGACGCTGCCGGTCGCAAAGCGCCCCGGGGATCGCCTCAGCGCCGGCACGCTGAACACCGATGGTGCGCTGACCCTGTGTGTGGAGGCAACCGGACTGAACTCGCGCCTCGGCACGATACTCGCCCTGGTCGACCGTGCGCAGCGCGAAAAGCCACGCATCGTCGCACTTGCCGACCGTACCGCTCACGCCTTCGTGGTGGCGGTGATCGCCGTGGCGACGCTCGCCGGGCTGTGGTGGCTGCACCATGACGCATCGCGCGCCATCGAGATCGTGCTGTCGATACTGGTGGTGAGCTGCCCCTGTGCCCTCTCGCTCGCCACCCCCGCAGCGGTTGCCACCGCAATTGCTGCACTGCGCGCCCGCGGCTTCCTCGTCACGCGCGGGCACGCACTCGGTGCGCTGGCCGCCGCCAACACGATCGTGTTCGACAAGACGGGTACGCTGACCACGGGAAGTGTGCGCATCGAGCAGCTGCGCCTCGAACCAGGCGCGGACCGCGACACCTGCCTGCGCACTGCCGCCGGGCTCGAGGCGCTGTCGGCACACCCGATCGCCAGTGCATTTGCCGGGCTGGCGCGTGCAACGGTCGGGGACTTCCGCGCCTGGCCGGGCGGCGGTCTCGAAGGCACGGTGGACGGTGTGCGCTATCGCATCGGCCACGTGGCCTTTGCGCTCGCAGGGCAGGCGCCTGACCACGATGCGGAGCACTGGATCGTGCTTGCCGCGGCGGGCCGTGCGCTCGCCTGGTTCCGGCTCGCCGACACCCTGCGCCCCGAAGCGCGCGAGGTGATCGATAGCCTGCGCAGCGACGGCATCGACTGCCTGCTGCTCAGTGGCGATTCGGCCCCGGAAGTCGCACGCATCGCCACGGCACTCGGCATCGAGGACTGGCACGCCCGACAGTCCCCGGAACAGAAGCTCGAACGCATCCGGGATCTGGAGGCACGCGGAGGACGCGTCGTGATGGTGGGGGATGGCGTCAACGACGTCGCCGTGCTCGCCGGTGCCGGTGTCTCGATCGCGGTGGCAAACGCCGCCGACATCGCCCGCGCCAGCGCCGACTGCATGCTGCTGGCGGGCAATCTGTGGCGCATCCCGCAGGCAATCGCCAAGGCACGACGCACCAACGCGGTGATCCGCCAGAACGTCATCTGGGCGATCGCCTACAACGCCGCTGCGGTGCCGTTTGCCGCCGCTGGGCTGGTGCCGGCATGGGTAGCGGTGATCGGCATGACCGCAAGCTCGCTGATCGTGATTGCCAATGCCCTGCGCCTGCGCAACAGCGCCCCCGCAAGCCATGACACGGCACACGACGGTGCGATCGATGGATAGCCTCTATATCCTGATCCCGGTGACGGTGATGCTGCTCGTCGTCGCAGTCGCCGCCTACCTGTGGTCGGTGAACAGCGGACAGTTCGACGACCTAGACAAGGCGGCACACGGCATCCTGTTCGACGACGAGGACACGGCTGCACAAAACGGCAACGCACCGGGGCACGAAGCGGCAAAGGGCACGGATCCCGGCGAGGACGGCTGAACACATGCATCAGGCTCCCGAACTGGCCACTGCCTTCGTTCTCGGGCTGCTCGGCAGCCCGCACTGCATCGGCATGTGCGGCGGAATCAGCGCGGCACTCGCCTTTGCACTGGGGCCCGGGATCTCGACGCCGCGCCGCTGGCTGCTGCTTGGCACCTACAACGTCGGGCGCATCTCGAGCTACGCGCTGCTTGGCGGCATCTTCGCCGGCGCGGCGGCGGGCATCGTCGGCAGCAGCAGCCTGTACCTGCTGCGGATCGTCGCCGGCGTGCTGCTGATCCTGATGGGCTGCACGCTCGGTGGCTGGTACAACGCACTGGCAGCGGTGGAGCGTCTTGGCATGGGAGCCTGGGCCCACATCCAGCGCTTTGCTCACGGGCTGCTGCCGGTAAGGCGGCTGCACAAGGCATTTTTCGCCGGGTTGCTCTGGGGATGGCTGCCCTGTGGGCTCGTCTACAGCACGCTCGCCTGGGCGAGCGCATCGGGGAGCGGCGTGCGCGGTGCGGCGCTGATGGCCGCATTCGGTGCCGGCACGCTGCCCGCGGTATTCGCCAGCGGTGTCCTCGGCAACACGCTGCGCCAGACGCTGCAACGGCGCGGGCTGAGGCGCCTTGCCGGAGCCGCCGTGATCGTCTTCGGCGTGTGGACGCTGCTGGCCGTGCTGTTGCCGATGCACGGCGGTCACGCACATCACCACGGCTGAGCGCCTCGGCGAGCGCCTCAAAACCCGTTTTTCCCCTCGCCTCCGTTTCCGCGCCCGGTTGACGTGCATCAACGCCCCCCCGGCACGAATGCGTAGACTGCCTGCCCCGGGACACAGAGAGACACGAATCAAGCAGTCACCATGGACATGAAGAGCAGCACATACGCGATCGACGAGCATATTCACTGGAACCCGGCGCTGATCCGCAAGTACGACGTCTCCGGCCCGCGCTACACCTCATATCCGACGGCGGTGCAGTTCAGCGACGAGTTCGACTCGGGCGAATACGAGCGCTATCTGCTCGAACGCCCGCCGGTGATCGGCCCGCTGTCGCTCTACGTGCACATCCCCTACTGCCGCAACATCTGTTACTACTGCGCCTGCAACAAGATCATCACCCGTGATCCGGAGGTTGCCGGGCGCTACCTCCGTGGGGTCGAGAAGGAGCTCGATCTGCTGGCACGTCACTTCGACCAGCGCCGACGCGTGACACAGCTGCACTGGGGCGGCGGCACGCCAACCTACCTCAGCCCGGCCGAGCTCACACAGCTGATGCACGCGCTGGCGAAGCACTTCCTGCTGATCGACTCACCGGAGCGCGAATACTCGATCGAGATCGACCCGCGCTCGGTGGACGTCAACACCGTCGCGCTGCTGAAGGGACTGGGGTTCAACCGTCTGAGCATGGGCATCCAGGACTTCGACCCCGCGGTGCAGCGTGCCGTGAACCGCATCCAGCCCTTCGAGATGGTCGAAGAGCTCGTTGCCGCCGTGCATGAGCACCGCTTCAAGTCACTCAGCTTCGACCTGATCTACGGCCTGCCAAAGCAGAGCCCCCAGTCGATGGAAGGCACGCTCGCCAAGGTGATCGCGCTCTCGCCCGATCGCGTCTCGTGCTACAGCTACGCACACCTGCCCGATGTCTTCAGCAGCCAGCGCAGCATCGACCGCATGCAGATTCCAAGTGCCGACGACAAGCTGGAAATCCTGCGCCTGATCATCGACACCCTCACCGACGCTGGGTACATCTACGTCGGCATGGACCACTTCGTGAAGCCGAGCGACGAGCTGGCACTGGCACTGCACGGTGGCACCCTGCAGCGCAACTTCCAGGGCTACTCGACCCAGCTTGCCCCGGAGCTGCTCGGCATCGGCGTCTCGGCGATCAGCAGCACCGCCGACCTGTACTGCCAGAACGTGAAGAACGTGGATCAGTATTACGCCATGCTGCAGGAGGGCAGGCTGCCGGTGCAGCGTGGACTGCGTCTCAGCGCGGAGGACATCCTGCGCCGCGACGTGATCATGCAACTGATCTGTCGCATGCAACTCGACACCGAGGCGACGGGCACCCGCCATGGCGTGGATTTCTCCCGGCACTTTGCACGCGAACTGCAGATCATCACGGGCATGGAAGACGAGGGACTGCTGCGCCGCGACGGCAGCCGCATCCACGTGACACCGGCCGGTCGACCGCTGATCCGCAATATCTGCATGGTCTTCGACGCCTACCTCGACCCCTCCAGGCAGCGCTTTTCACGCACGATCTGAGGTTCCTTCCGGCTCCGCACCGGAAGGCGGCAGCCGGCTGTTCCCAGCCAGCGCCTCTGTATCTATACTCGCCGCCAGGGAGCAGCAATGCCGGCAGCGGACGGGGGATGCAGTGAGTGAAGTGCTGAACACTCGGAGCGCGGGCGGAGCGCAGACGCGCTGCTCCCATGACTACCAGATCAGCTGCACCAACTGCCGACTGAACGGCATCTGCCTGCCGCTCGCGCTCGACCTCCACGAGGTCGAACAGCTCGACGAGATCATCCACCGCAGCCGGCCGCTGCAGAAGGGCGAACACCTCTACCGTCAGGATCAGCCATTCACCTCGGTGTTCGCCGTGCGCTCGGGCAGTATCAAGGCCTACGCGATCACCGACTGCGGGCAGGAGCAGGTCACGGGCTTCTATTTTCCCGGTGAAGTCCTCGGCATGGACGGCATCGCGAAGAACAAGTACGCGAGTTCCGCACGCGCGCTGGAAACGGCCGCAGTCTGCGAGATCCCCTTCGACAAGCTTGGCGAGCTCAGCCAGCGCCTGCCCAGCCTGCAGCGGCACTTCTTCCAGCTGATGAGTCAGGAAATCGCCGAGGACCAGCTGTTGCTCACGCTGCTCAGCAAGAACACGGCCGACCAGCGCATCGCCACACTGATGCTCAGCATCTCGGCGCGCAACAAGCGTCGCAAGCTCTCGGCAGCCAACTTCCGCCTGCCGATGTCGCGCACCGACATCGGCAACTACCTCGGCCTCACCGTCGAGACGGTCAGCCGGGTGCTCAGCCGCTTTCAGAAGATGGGCATGCTGGCGGTGGACAACAAGGAAATCACCATCACGGACGCCGAAATGCTGCAGGCGGCAGCGGACGCGAGCCGTGTCGACCCCGACTGAGCACACATCCCGATCGCACCGTCTCAGGCGCGCACTGCCGCATCCACGTCGAGACCGCTCTCACGCAGCCGTGCCAGCTTGTAGCGCAGCGTGCGGGCACTGATTCCCAGCCGCTCGGCGGCATCACTGCGACTGCCGCGCGTATCCTTCAACATGTCGACGATCAGCTGGAACTCGCGCTGGCGCAGGTCATCGCTCAGCACGGCGGGTCCGACCGGCACATCGGACATCAGCGACTCGGGTGGTTCAGTGCCCGTATCCACACGCGGGGCCGGTCGCGGTGGGACGCCCCCAGCCACCGTCTCCAGGCGCAGGTGCACGGCACGGATCAGCGCACCCGGCTGCAGGATCAGCGCGCGCTGCACCGCGTTGTCGAGTTCGCGCACATTGCCCGGCCAGGGATGTGCCAGCAGGGCCTCACGCGCATCTGCACTGAACTCGACCGGCACGTGGCGCATCCTTGCCGCATGGGCGCGTACCAGCACCTCGGCCAGCGGCAGGATGTCCTCTGTGCGCTCGCGCAGCGCCAGGCAGTGCAGCGGGAACACACCGAGGCGGTAGTAGAGATCCTCGCGAAAGCGTCCGGCAACGATCTCGGCGTGCAGGTCGCGGTTGGTGGTCGCGATCACGCGCACATCGACACGCTGCGGGCGGCGGGCACCGAGGCGCTCGACCTCGCGTTCCTGCAGCACGCGCAGCAGCTTCGCCTGCAGCGCTGCGTCCATTTCGGAAATCTCATCGAGCAGCAGCGTGCCGCCATCAGCCTGTTCGAACTTGCCGGGCAGCGCCGCATGCGCCCCGGTGAACGCCCCCCTCTCATGGCCGAACAGCATCGCTTCCAGCATGTTCTCCGGGATCGCCGCACAGTTCAGCGCGACGAACGGCCCCGCGGCACGCGGTGAATGACGGTGGATGTAGCGCGCCAGTACCTCCTTGCCGGTGCCGCTCTCGCCACGAAGCAGTACGGTGGACTCGCTTGCCGCAACGCGCCTTGCGAGTGCGAGCAACTCGAGCGAGGCCGGCGCGGCGGCGATCGGGTCCTCGCCGTGGCTCCCGGCGGCCGGACCGATGCGTGCGATCAGCTCGATCAGCTCGGCAGGCTGGAAGGGTTTGACCAGATAGTCCGCTGCACCGTCGCGCATCGCCCGCACCGAGCGCTCGATGCTGCCGAAGGCGGTGATCAGCACCACCGGCACGTGCGGGTGCGCCGATCGCGTGCGGCACAGCAGCTCGTGCCCATCCATGCCCGGCATGTTCACATCGGAGACCACCACGTCGAAGCCTGCAGACGCGAGACGCTCCAGCGCCGCGGCACCGTCACCGAGCGCATCGACCACACAGCCGGCAAGCTCCAGTGTGTCGGCAAGCGCCTCGCGCAGCTCATGATCGTCCTCGACGACCAGCACGCGCATGCCACGCAACGGCTGATCACTCATGCCCCGCCCTCGCAGCCTTCGGCACTGGCGCCCTGCAGCGGCAGCGACAGGCTGGCTGTCGTGCCGGACCCGGGTGCCGATTCGATCTGCAGCTCACCGCCATGGGCGCGCGCCACCGCGCGCACCACGGCCAGACCGAGCCCGGTTCCCTGTGCCTTGGTAGTAAAAAAATCCTCGCCGGCAAGCACAAGCGCCTCGGCGTCCATGCCCGGCCCATCGTCGCGCACTGCGATGCGCAGCCACCCGGCGTGCGCCGCCGCCTCGATGCGGATCTGCCCCCCCGCACCGCTCGCATCGAGCGCGTTGTTGACCAGGTTCATCAGCGCACCGCAGAGCACTTCACGGTTGCAGCGCAGCTGCAGCCGCGCATCGCAGCCAAGCTGCACCGTACAGCGCGCCTGCAGCGCAGCAACCGACTCTTCCATCGCCACACCAAGCGCATCGAGGATCTCGCGCACGCTGCAGATTTCATCGAGCACCAGGTCACCGCGCACGTAGATCAGCATGTCGCGCACCTGCCGCTCCAGGTGCACGAGGCGCGAAAGCACCTTGGCCGAAAAGCGCTGCACCTGTTCACGGCTCAGCTCGGCATCGCGCAGGTTCGACGCGTAGAGCATTGCCGCAGCAAGCGGCGTGCGCAGCTGATGGGCAAGCGCGGCCATCATGCGCCCCATGGCGCTCAGACGCCGGTGGCGGCTGAGACGATCCTGCAGCTCGCGGGTTTCGGTAAGATCGGTGAGCAGCACCAGCTGCCCCATGCCACGTTCGAGCGAACGGGTCGCCACGGCGACGCGGCGGCCGTTGCGCAGCGAAATCTCGTGTCCATCGTCGCTTCGTGGCGCAAAGCAGCGGCGGATCACCTCGATCCAGCGCTCGCCCGCAAGCGCCCCGTCGAGCATCTCGCGCGCCGCCGGGTTGCACTCGCAGACCACGCCGGCGGGGTCGAGCACCACCACGGCGCCGGGCAGCAGATCGAGCAGGTTCTGCAGCCGCTCCGAGACACGCTCCTTCGCCTCGAGCTCACGCAGCCGCGCCCGGTCCACCTGTTCGAGTTCGCTCGAGAGCTGCTCGACGCGGCGCTCGAGCAGCCGGTACGAGTCGCTGAGCTGCGACGACACCTGGTTGAACAGCGCAAACGCTGCCTGTACATCGCTGGCAGCCCGCAGCTCCCCGGGCAGCAGCGACGGCGCGGCCGAATGTGCCGCAACGGCACTCATTGACCGTCACCACGCATCGTGCCGCCACCGGCAGAACCCGTCTCGGTATTGCATTCCGGCATCGGCTCACCCCACGGAAACTTGACGCCCGCAGGAGGTCTTGCAAATCGTGTGCCGACAGCACCGTGCCGCTGCTCAGGCCTCGACGTCGGCGCGGTTGAGCATCTCGTACTTGCGCATCTTCTCGACCAGCGTGGTGCGGCGCAGGCGCAGCCGCTCGGCAGCGCGTGCGACCACGCCACCACAGTCATCGAGCGCCTGCCCGATCAGGCTCCTTTCGAGGCCCTGGATGAACTCCTTCAGATCGAGGCCGTTGATCGGCAGCAACCCCAGGTCGCCAGCCTGCGGCTGCGCTGCCACTGCCGGCACCGGTGCCTGCGCCTCGGCAAGCTGCGCCTCGAGTGCACGCTCCTCCTCCATATCGAGGTGGCGAAACTTCTGCGGCAGGTCGCGCGCACCGATCACCGCTCCCGGGTGCATGATCGCCATGCGCTCGACCAGGTTCGCCAGCTCGCGCACATTGCCCGCCCACGGATGGCGCTCGAGCGAGGCGAGCGCCGAGGGGCTGAAGCGCACCCCTTCGCGCTGCTCGCGGCGGATGCGCTGGTTGATCTCGTCGATCAGCAGCGGCAGATCGCCGGTACGCTCGCGCAGCGCCGGCATCTCGATCGGGAACACGTTGATGCGGTAGAACAGATCCTCGCGAAACGCCCCCCTGGCGATCATTTCCTCGAGGTTCTTGTGCGTCGCGCAGACGATGCGCACATCGGCCTCGATCGGCTGCGTGCCGCCGACCCGCTCGAAGCGACGCTCCTGCAGCACGCGCAGCAGCTTCACCTGCATTGCCAGCGGCATGTCACCGATCTCGTCGAGGAACAGCGTACCGCCGCGCGCCAGTTCGAAGCGCCCCGCCCGGCTGGTGATGGCACCGGTGAAGGCGCCCTTCTCGTGGCCGAACAGCTCGCTTTCCAGCAGTTCGGAGGGAATCGCACCGCAGTTGACCGGCACGAAGGGTCCCGCGCTGCGATGGCTGCCGGCATGCAGGCTGCGCGCGACCACCTCCTTTCCCGTACCCGATTCGCCAAGCACCAGCACCGTCGCGTCGGTGGAGGCCACGCGGCGCATCATCAGCCGCACTGCCTGCAGGCCGGCACTGTGACCGACCAGGTCACGGAACAGCGGTTCCGGTGCAGCCCCGCGCGGCTGTTCCAGCTCGCGCCACAGGCGCGCAGCGTGCAGGGCCTCGAGATATTCGTCGCGGGTGAATGGCCAGCCGAGCACCCCGCAGACCGATGTGCGTGAAACGTCGGCGGGCAGCGTTTCGGCCTCACCGGCAAACAGCAGCACTGCGGGTTGCGGCTGCAGCGCAGCCAGCGCATCGAGGGTTGCATCGAGCGCATCCGGCGGCGCATCGCACGCCAGCAGCACCACCTCGACCCGCTCCGGCAGGGAAGCGGCGGGCAGCGCTGCACTCGCCAGCTGGCGCTCGCCAAGAAATTCAAGAAGCGTCGCAGCGGTTGCCCGCCGCGGCGCATCGTGATCGAGAATCAGGATCCGAACCGCTGTCGACATGCGCCCGCCGCTCAAGTTGCAGGCACCCCACAGCGCCCTTTGCGACTCATTATAGATGCTGATGACAGCCTGGCGGCGGAATCCCGCGCTCCAGCCCGCCCCTTTCCGTCAAGAAGCTGGCGGCACGGCTGGAATCTGGTCGCGAATCCCCTCCCAACCGCTGCGAATCGTGGTCAGCAGGGCACTGACCTCCTCGAGCGCCGCTGCCCCATCGCCACGGTGCACATCGATCAGGCGACGCGTCATGTAGTCGTAGAGCTGGTCCAGGTTGGCGGCAATCTCGCCGCCACGCTCGCGGTCGAGGCAACCCTGGAGCCCGCCGATGATGCCGAGCGCCTTGCCGAGCGCCTCGCCGACGGCTGCACTGTCGGCACCCGCCAGCGCCACGCGCGCCTGCGCCAGGCGATCGAGCGCCCCGTCGAGCAGCAGCTGCACCAGGCGGTGCGGATCGGCGTCGATCACGCCCGTCTGGGCGTTGATGCGCCGGTACTGCGCCAGTGCGCTGCGGTTGTAGACATCGTGCTCGGCCATCGCTGGCTCCTCTGCTGGCTGTCATTCGCTGCCAGACCCGGCCCGGGCTGGCCCCTGGGGACGGCACTTTAGCGCCGTCACGGGCGGGCGTCGCCCCTTATGTCGCGCTGCACGAGAAATTTTCCTAAAGTTCCCTCGCCATGGGCCGATAGCGAATTCGGACGCCGCAGCAAACGGCAACCAAAACACCACGGATACCCAGAAACGCCCGCACCGCAAGCGGCACAGGCAGTCAGAGGAAACACTCCATGCCACAAGTCATCAACAGCAATACCGCCTCGCTCAACGTACAGCGCAACCTGGACATCAGCGGACGCTCGCTGTCCACCTCGCTGGCACGCCTGTCCTCGGGCCTTCGCGTCAACACCGCCCGCGACGACGCGGCAGGCCTTGCGATCAGCAACCGCTTCACCGCGCAGATCCGCGGCCTCAACCAGGCGGTGCGCAACGCAAACGACGGCATCTCGCTGTCGCAGACCGCAGAAGGCGCACTGCAGGAAACCGGCGAGCTGCTGCAGCGCATGCGCGAACTGGCGATCCAGTCGGCAAACGGCAGCAACTCCGGCCTCGAGCGCGAAGCGCTGCAGGCCGAGGTCTCGCAACTGCAGAAGGAGGTCAACCGCATCGCCGAGAGCACCAGCTTCGGCGGGCGCAAGCTGCTCGATGGCAGCTTCGGCTCCGAGTCCTTCCAGGTCGGCTCGAACGCCAACGAGACGATTGCCATGAGCCTCTCGAGTGCACGCGCAACGCACATTGGCGCGAACAACGTCAAGTCGACCGGCACGATGAGCGCAGCAATTGCGGGTGCAGCCACGTCACCGGCAAACGCTGTGGCAGCCCAGGTCCTGACGGTGTCCGGCACTTCGGGGTCAAAGAACATCACGGTTGCAGCCGGCGCAACGGGCAACACCATTGCCGATCTGGTCAACGCCGAGTCCTCCGCCACCGGCGTCAGCGTCAAGGCGCGCACCGAGGCGACCATGTCCGCCTTCACTGCCGGTACGGCCTCGTTCACCATCGGCACCCGCTCGGGCAGCACCACGTACACGTCATCGATCAGCGTCCAGATCGCCAGCACCACCGACCTGAAGGATGTGGCGACGGCAATCAACGCCTCTTCCGCCTCGAGCGGTGTGACAGCCACCGCAGATGGCGGAACCCTCAAGCTGGTCAACGAGGAAGGCCGCGACATCCTCATCCAGGATTACAACAACTCGAATGCGACAAAGACCGTCGACGTGAAGGGCAGCTCTGGCTCTGCGCAGACGCTTACCGGCGGCGCGGCAACGGACTCGACCACGGTGGGTGCCGCACTGAGCTTCACCAGCCACAAGGCCTTTTCGGTCGCCACCGACACGGCCACTACCGTCTTCAGCGCAGGCACGAACAACAGCACACTCGACAGCGTTGCCAGCATCAACATCGGCACGCAGAAGGGTTCGCAGGACGCACTTGCCGTCGTCGACGCGGCGCTGCAGTTCATCAACAGTGAGCGCGGACAGATCGGTGCGGTGCAGAACCGTCTGCTGAGCTCGATCTCGAACCTCTCGAACGTCTCCGAGAACCTGAGTGCGGCGCGCAGCCGGATCATGGACGCCGACTTTGCGGCCGAGACCGCGAACCTCACGCGTGCCTCGATCCTGCAGCAGGCCGGCATCTCGGTGCTGGCACAGGCCAACTCGCTGCCGCAGCAGGCGCTTGCGCTGCTGCAGTAAGCCGGGACGCCACACGTGTCACATCTCCGGGGCAGCCAGATGCTGCCCCGGAGATTGCCGTTGAACCCGTCGAACAGGAGCCGAAACGATGGACAACCTGAGTTTCGCCAACACGCCCAAACCAGCCGCTGCAGGGGACGTGCAGCGCTCCGGACACGCCCGGTCGGTGCCCATCGTCGCGGCTGAGGCGAGTGCTCCGGCACAGGCCAGTGCCCCACCATCGCTGGCAACCACGCCAACCACCGCAAAAGAAGCAAGCGGCACTGCCGCACCGGCACAACCCACAACAGACAGTCTGCACGCCGCACTCGAGCAGATCGGCAGCAGCCTCGATCCGAAGCGTCATTCGCTGTCCTTCGAGATCAACGAGGAGAGCGGGCACACCGTGGTGTCGGTCTACGATGCAGAGACCGAGGAGCTGGTGCGCCAGATCCCCCCCAAGGAGTTGCTGCGCATCGCCACCGTAATGCAGGAGATCACCGAGCAGCGCGAACAGCGCATCGCGACCGGCCTGTTGCTGGACGAACAGGCCTGAGGTGTAATGGCGCGCGATCGCAGCGCCGCGGCTCGAACGATCACAGACGAAGGGAGAGACCACGCACATGGCAGGCATCGGAGGATCACTCGGCGTAGGTTCGGGACTCGAACTGGACTCGCTGCTGCAGAAGCTGGTCGCAGCCGAAGGTACGCCGCGCATGAACGCACTCGCCCGGCGCGAGGCGGCGGTCCAGGCGAACATCTCCGCCTTCGGTTCACTGAAAAGCACACTCGACCAGTTCCGCAGCTCCGTTCGCGCACTCACCGCTGCCGATGCGCTGCAGCCGCGCAGCGTCAGCACGGGCAACAGCACACTGTTCAGCGCCACGGCAGGCGCAGCAGCCACCCCCGGCACGCACTCGATCCAGGTGCTGGGCACCGCGCGCGCCCACCGTCTGGTCAGCACCGCAGACTTTGCCGACGCCGACGCGAAGGTGGGCGCCGGAACACTGAGCATCTCGCTTGGCGCGGAATCCTTCGACGTCACGACGACGGCCGATACCACGCTCGGGGATCTGAAGACGGCGATCAACGCCGCAGCCGGGGAAACCGGCGTCAGCGCCACGCTGATGGTGGTGGCAAACGACCCTCTCGACGCCTCGGCAGGTACGGTCACACGTCTCGTGCTGTCCTCGGCGAAGACCGGCAGTGCAAACACCATCGGCGTGAGCGTCGCCGACGCCGACGGCGCAGACACGGACGACCAGGGACTGTCGCGCTTCCATTTCTCGTCCAGCGACCCCGGCAGCAGCCAGCTGAACCAGCAGCAGGCGGCAGCGGATGCACGCATCGTGGTGAACGGCTTTACCGCGCACAGCGCGAGCAACACCTTCAGCAATGTCCTGGAAGGCGTGACGATCACTGCGCTGAAGGATCCGGCAGACCCGATGAACCCGACCGTCGAGACGCTCACCGTCTCGATGGACCGCTCCAGCGTGGCGGCGCGCATCAACGCCTTCGTGAAGAGCTACAACGAGCTCGTCAAGACGACCA
>CAZSYV010000030.1:0-21713 GCA_964610955.1 uncultured Klebsiella sp.
ATGCCGCGCTGGCGGGCCGTCGAGGAGGATGCAGAGATCGATCTCGCTCCCCTGCTCGATGTCGTCTTCATCATGCTGATCTTCTTTGTCGTGGCCGCCCCCTTGCTGCGTGAGACGGGGATCGGCGTGACGAGTACTGCGCGGGTCGTCGCTGCCGCAGGAGCTGCGCAGCCCAGCCTGGTGCTGACCATTGGAGCGGATGATCGGATCCGCTTCGGTGAGCAGCGCATCGATGTGCGCCTGGTCCGGGCCCATCTCGAGCGCCTGCACGCGATCCAGCCACAGGCTGCACTGATTGTGCGTGCGCACGAGGATTCCTCGACCGAGGTGTTTGCGGCAGTCGCCGCTCAGGCGCGCGAGGCGGGTATTCACGATGTCGCGCTTGCCACATTCCGCGAGTGACGCCGATGGCGACGCATCGTGATCTCTGGCGAAAGCGTAACTTGCATCACCTGTGCCTGGGGCGGATAGTGCCGTGAAAAATACGGAGCTTCAGTCATGATCACCCGCTTCGACGACTACTGCATCCATCAGACGCATGAACCGGTGTGTCTGCCCGCCCAGAGCGACCGCAATTTCTACGATCGTTACTGGTTCAACGGATTTGATGCCGCTGGCGAATTCATGTTCGAGGTCGGGCTGGGCCTGTATCCGAACCGGCATGTGCTCGATGGCCACTTCAGTGTGGTGATCGCTGGCGTGCAGCACAGCTTCCACGCATCACGTCGTGCACCCCACGAGCGTGCACACACGGTCATCGGCCCGTTTTCGGTCGAGGTAATCGAGCCGCTGCGCCGCGTGCGCGTGCGGCTGCTGGCGAACGACACCGGAATCGAGTGCGATCTGGTGTTCGAGGGGCGCAGCGTGCCGACCGAGGAGCCGAAGAACGTGATGTACGACGATGGGCGCCTGATCATGCAGAACAGTCGTTTCACGCAGTTTGGGCGCTGGCATGGGCACTTCACTGTCGGAGGGCAGCGCCACGAGGTGCACCGCGAAAGCAGCTCGGGTGCTCGTGACAAGTCCTGGGGAGTGCGTCCGGTAGGCGAACCCGAAGGGGGAGCACCGGGCCTGATGAATGGTGAACCCGGTGTCTACTGGATCTGGTCTCCCATCGATTTTGGTGATGTGTGCACGCAGTTCAACACCTTCGAGGATCGCGACGGCAGCCCGACCCAGCTCTCTGCGTGCATCCAGCCGCTCTATGCATCGCCCGAGCTGATACCCGATCAGGAGGGTGCCGTGCGGCATATGCGCACAGCCCGTCACCGCATCGATTGGCAGCAGGGTACGCGGCGCAGCCGCGGTGCGCAGTTCCACTTCATCGACAGCAGCGGTGAAGAGACCCTGATCACGCTCGAGCCGCTGCTGCGCTTCCAGATGAAGGGCGTCGGCTATTCGCACCCCGAGTGGGGGCACGGGGTCTGGAAGGGTGAGGAGGTGATCGGCGCCGAGTCGTGGCAGCTCGATGGCCTCGACCCACTCGAGTACGGCAACATCCATGTGCACCAGCTGGTGCGTGCACGCATGGGAGATCGAGAGGGCGTCGGTACGCTGGAGACGCTCTGTTTCGGGCGGCATGCGCCGAGCGGTTTTCGTAGCTTCTTTGACGGTGCGCCCTGAATGCCCGTTGCAGCCTGCAGCGGCGCGCGGGGCGTGCGTCTCTGCCCGGGGTGCGCTTGATGCACCAGACTGAAAGTGCCATGTGGGGGGAGGGGTGCCAGCCGGGGCGTGATGGCCGATAATCCGTATCATCGACAGCCGGAGACCCATCATGCCGATCGACAGACTGAACGCCGACCTGGCGAAGCTGCGCGAGGAAATCTCACGCATCGACAGCACGGACACCGCGCGACTGGAGCGCCTGCAGCAGCTCATCGATGACATGCAGCGCGAACTTGATGCGGGCAACGGCGTTGGTGACACCTCCGCCCTGGTCGATGAGCTCAATGGGATAGTGCACGGTTTCGAGGCATCGTATCCAAACCTCTCCGCAATCATCAGCAACGTGGTGCTTGCACTCGGCAACATGGGCGTCTGAGCCCGCATGATCCGCTCGTTTCACGCATTTGCCGGAGATCCCAGGCTGTGATCGAACAGGGTTTTCGCTTTCGTCGGCTGCGTCGCAACGAACGCCTGCGTGCGCTGGTGCACGAAACCTCGCTGGACGCTTCCCGGCTGATCCTGCCGGTGTTCGTCGAGGAGGGCATCGACCGACCCGTATCGATCCCGAGCATGCCCGGGGTGGTGCGCCACCCCGAAGCGGCGCTTGGCGAGGTCGTGCAGCGCGCCCGTGACCTGGGCATTGCAGCGGTGATGCTGTTTGGCGTATCACACTGCAAGGACGCCTGCGGCAGCGACACCTGGAATCCCGAGGGTCTGCTTGCGCGCATGATCCAGGCAGCAAAGCATGCGGCACCGGACATGCTGGTCATCAGCGACAACTGTTTCTGTGAATATACCGATCACGGTCACTGTGGCGTGCTCGAGGGTGAGCAGGTGCTGAACGATCCAACCGTGGTCAACCTGGTGCGCCAGGTGCTCAATGCAGCGCATGCGGGTGTCGACATGATTGCCCCATCGGGGATGATGGACGGCATGGTTGCCGCGATTCGTGAGGGACTGGATGCGGCGGGTTTCTCGCACCTGCCGGTGATGTCGTATTCGACCAAGTTCGCATCGGCGTTCTACGGGCCGTTTCGCGATGCGGTCGACAGCAGCTTCAAGGGCAACCGTGCCACGTATCAGCTCGATGCCGGCAATGCTCGCGAGGCGCTCGCGGAGTCGCTGCGCGACGAGGCCGAAGGCGCCGACATCCTGATGGTGAAGCCCGGAATCGCCTACCTCGATGTGCTGGCGGCGATCCGGGCAAACTGTACGCGACCACTGGCGGTGTATCAGGTCAGTGGCGAGTACGCGATGATCAAGGCTGCAGCAGCGGCGGGGCTGATGGATGAGAGAGCGCTGGTCATGGAAACGATGACCGCGTTCCGACGCGCCGGTGCAGATATGATCCTCAGCTACTTTGCCGAGGACGTTGCGCGCTGGCTGCGTGAGGGTTGAGTCAGTCGCTGTCCCGCGGCCCGGACTGGCTGGTCCTCGCCAGGCTGTCGACGCGCTCGACGAGGCGCTCCAGCGTGGCCTTGAGGTTGCGCTGACGCTCGCCCATCTGCACCAGTTCCTCTCGGATCAGCCACAGCAGCCAGGCGATCGCGATCAGCAGTATCAACTTGATCATCATGTCCACTCCTTCGTTTCTGGGTTCAGTTGCGGATCGCGCGCTCGCACAGCCACGCGACGATCGTTGCCACGGGCACCTCCGCCCGCTCACCCGTGGTGCGATGCCGGTACTCGAGCACACCCTCGGCGAGTGAACGCTCGCCGATCACCACCTGGTGCGGAATGCCGATCAGTTCCATATCGGCGAACTTGATGCCGGGGCGCTCGTCGCGGTCATCGAGCAGGACGTCGAAGCCGAGTGTGCCGAGTTCCGCATGGAGGCGCTCGGCGGTGTCGCGCACCCGCGTCGACTTCTGTGCGTTCAGTGCCACCAGCGCCACGGTGAACGGCGCGATCGCCTGTGGCCAGGCGATCCCGGCCGCGTCGTGGTTCTGTTCGATGGCCGCAGCGACGATGCGTGAGATGCCGATGCCGTAGCAGCCCATCACCAGCGTGCTCTCGTTGCCGTTGGCATCGAGTACCCGCGCACCAAGTGCTTCGCTGTATTTCCGCCCGAGCTTGAAAATGTGTCCGACCTCGATGCCACGGCGCACCGTCAGGGTGCCATGGCCGTCGGGGCTGGGGTCGCCGTCGACCACGTTGCGCAGGTCGCAGACCTCATCGTGACTGCAGTCACGTACCCAGTTCACGCCACGCAGGTGAAAGCCGTCCCGATTCGCCCCACAGATGAAATCGGAGAGCATGGCCGCACTGCGATCGGCAAGCACCGGGATGCCAAGGCGCACCGGGCCGAGCGAACCCGGACGGCAGCCGAGCACGGCGGTGATCGCTGCATCGTCGGCAAACCGCAGTGGGGTCGCAACCAGCGGATGTGCCTCGGCCTTGATCGCGTTCAGCTGGTGATCGCCGCGCAGCACCAGAGCGACCAGGGGCGTCTGGCTGCCCTCCACGATCAGCGTCTTCAGTGTCTGCTCCGCCGCAACACCCAGGAATTCGGCGACCTCGCTGATCGTGTGCCGGTTCGGTGTTGCCACCTCGGTCAATGCCTCGCGCGCCTCGGTGCGGGTGTTCGCCGCCACCAGCGCCTCGGCCTTCTCCACATTGGCGGCGTAATCGCTCGTCTCGCTGAACGCGATGGCGTCCTCCCCCGAGTCGGCCAGCACGTGGAACTCGTGCGACTCGCTGCCGCCGATGCTGCCGGTATCGGCCAGCACCGGGCGATAGTCCAGCCCGATACGATCGAAGATGCGGCAGTAGGTGCGGTGCATCTCGCGGTAGGTCTCATCCAGTGATTCCGCATCCAGATGGAAGGAATAGGCATCCTTCATCACGAACTCGCGGGCGCGCATCACGCCGAAGCGTGGGCGGATCTCGTCGCGGAACTTGGTCTGTATCTGATAGAAATTGACCGGCAGCTGGCGATAGCTGCGCAGCTCGTTGCGCGCCAGATCGGTGATGACCTCCTCGTGCGTGGGGCCGAGGCAGAATGCCCGTTCATGGCGATCGGCGATGCGCAGCAGCTCGGGGCCGTACTGTTCCCAGCGGCCGGACTCCTGCCACAGCTCCGCGGGCTGCACTACCGGCATCAACACTTCCTGTGCACCACTGCGGTCCATTTCCTCGCGCACGATGCGCTCGACCTTGCGCAGCACGCGCAGGCCGAGAGGCAGCCAGGTGTAGAGCCCTGATGCCAGGCGACGGATCATGCCCGCGCGCAGCATCAGTTGGTGGCTGATCACCTCGGCGTCGGCCGGTGTCTGCTTCAGTGTGGCGATCAGGAGCTGGCTGGCACGCATGCTGATAGTATTCCGCAGGCAGAAAAGTGGGTTTGGTCCGGAAAGAACCGATTCTACGGTTCCGCAGGTTCAGCGTACAGGCATGGGCGTTGCAGACGGGAGAGTGTGATGGGCGAAGAGGCACGACGGTTCGAACTGCACCCGGCGCTTGCCGCGGACTGCACCCTGGTTGGCGACCTGCCGCTGTGCCGCGTTCTGCTGATGCGTGACTGCAACTACCCGTGGCTGATCCTGGTGCCGCGGCGCGACGGGCTGCGTGAGCTCCACGAGCTTGCCGAACCCGATCTGGCGCAGTTCTGGCGTGAATCGACGCTGGTTTCGCGTGCGTTGCAGCAGTATTTCAGGGCTGACAAGCTCAATGTCGCGGCGCTTGGCAATGTGGTCGAGCAGCTGCACGTGCACCATATCGTGCGCTACCACAGTGATTGCGCATGGCCGCGTCCGGTGTGGGGAGTGGTTCCCGCCAGACCTTATGCCGAAACGCAGCTGGATGAGCTGTGCGCCACCCTGCGCAGCTTGTTCGGCATCGATCAAGGACTCTCTGCATGACCTGGTGTCTGCTCGCGAGCCGCGAGACACTTGCCACATGAGGCAGATTAAGCATTGCCTCTGCTGCCAGACGTTCGAACTGTGTCGGGGAACGGTAGCCCGGCGTCGAGTGCAGTCGTTCATGGGCGCAGGAATTCACGATGTGGTCGGCCACGTTGTTCTGTGTGGCCTCGGCGTGATTGGCGCAGGTGCGCTGCCGCACGCGCTCCATCTTCAAATTCAAGAAGAAGCGTTCTATGACGGCGTTGTCCCGGCAGTTGAATCGCCCGTGTTTCCTGGACACCTTGCAGCCATAATCGATGACGGGCTGCACGCAATGGGATAGGCATGGTGTCAACATGACAGAGCGGCCTTTGGATCAGACGGTGCACGAGTTTCTGCTCCTCTGGCCAGGGAAGAGTGCTGATGAGGCCGGAAACGAGACGCCAGCTGTTCTGCACATGCTGGATGTCGGGGCCGTGGCCGAGGTTCTGGTCGCGCGCCTGCCCGCACCATTGCGGTCGCTGTTCGTACTGTTTGCGGCGCTTCACGATCTTGGCAAGATCAATGCTGCCTTCCGCACGATGTTGCGCGACGGGGTGCCACAGGCGGCCGGACGCCACTGGGAAGTGACCGAGGCACTGCTTGTCCATCACGACGACCTGCTGGCCGCCTGTATTGGCGGCACGCCACATGTCCGCGCTCAACTCTATGCTGCCTGTGCAGGCCACCACGGTCAGCCGCCGCGGCAGGATCTGCGCAGCAGGCGCGGCCTGCATCCGATGCTGCGTGCTGCGGGCGGGCAGGCGATCGAGGATGCCGGACGGCTCATCCGCCTGTTTCTGTCGCTCTGGCCGGATGCGTCGCTGGATGGTGTCATGCTGGACGAAGCCAAGACCCTGTCATGGCAGCTGGCCGGGCTTATCACTGCGGCTGACTGGATCGGCTCGAACGCCAGATGGTTCCCGGCGAGGCATGAGTGGACCGGGGAACGGCTGGCCTCATCGCGTCAGACAGCACGGCGGGTGGTGCGGGAGGCGGGCCTCGACACACCCGTACCCGAAGGACGACAGCTCTATGACTTTGCGCTGCGTCCCATGCAGGCGGCAGTATCTGCTGTCACACTGCCCCGGGGACCGACGCTGGCGTTCATCGAAGATGAGACTGGCAGCGGCAAGACTGAGGCAGCCATGATCCTTGCACAACGACTGCTGTTGGCAGGCAAGGCACGTGGGCTGTATTTCGCCTTGCCGACCATGGCCACCGCCGATGCGATGTTCGATCGCGTGGCCGGGGTACTGCCGCGCCTGTTTGCAGAGGTTCCCAGTCTGGTGCTGGCTCATGGTCGCGCGGCGCTTGCCGAGAGCTTCAGGCGGCTTGCCGCCATCAGCGTGCGGGGCACGGACGAGCCAGGGCCGACCGAATGGCTGCTCGACAGCCGCCGTCGTGCGCTACTCGCCGATGTGGGTGTAGGCACGATCGACCAGGCTTTGCTGGCGGTTGTACGGGCGAAACATGCGCCGTTGCGGCAGTTCGGACTGGCGTCAAAGCTGCTGATCGTCGATGAGGCACATGAGATGGGTGATCCCTACATGGGTCGCCTGCTACAGGAGCTGTTGCGGGTCCATGCGGCGCAGGGCGGGTCTGCGATCCTGCTTTCGGCCACGCTTGATCTTGGTTTACGGCAGCAGCTGGCTGATGCCTTTGCCAGCGGTGGCGGACACGCCGCGACGCCACTGGAAAACAGGGCTTATCCGGCGCTGTCCCTGCCCGGGGTGGCTGCGCCGGTCATCGTGAGCGGGGCATCACCAAAGGGCGATGTGCAGGTTCAGCGATTGGGCAATCTGGAGGAGGCACTGGATCTGCTGGCAGAAGCTGCTGCCAAAGGTGCCGCCTGCGTGCTGATCCGCAACGCGGTTGATGAGGCGCTTTCTGCCTGCGCCGTGCTGCGTGAACGTGGCGTTCCTGCCGACCTCCTGCACGCCCGCTTCGCGCTGTGCGACCGTAAGCGGCACGAGGCAGCGGTGCTTTCCACGTTCGGCAAGGCACGCACAGGGCGCCCGGGGCGCGTGCTGGTGGCAACCCAGGTGGTCGAGGCTTCGCTCGATCTCGATTTCGACGTGATGGTTTCGGATCTTGCACCGATGGCGTCGCTGATCCAACGAGCGGGGCGGTTGTGGCGGCATACGGAGATACGCCCGGTTGCGACCCGCGCGGTCGCGGGGCCGGTGCTGTACGTGCTCTCGCCTGATCCCGAGCAGGTGGCGGGGGCTGATTGGGCCGCGCCGGTACTGGGGCGCGGGGCTTGGGTCTATCCGACGCCTTTGTTGTGGCGCACGGCACTTGTGGTGTTTGACAGGGGTGTTATCCGCGCCCCCAGTGGCCTGCGTGATCTGATCGAAGTTGCCCATGGCGATGGCCTGCCTCTGCCGGAGTCTCTGGAGCAGGCCGATTTCGAGGCTGAAGGCAAGGCAAGTGCCGCACGCGGGTTGGCTGGGCACAACATGATCGATTGGTCCGCTGGCTATCGCATGGGGGCAGCCGGTGCGAGCGATAGCGATTTTCCCACACGGTTGGGGCAACCACAGAAAGTGCTGGTACTGATGCGTGGTGGGCTGCCCTGGTCGGGGGGTGTGTGGGATGTTGCCGCCTGCCAGCTCTCCGAAGTCTCGGCGAGCCTGTCACGCCTCGCGCGCGTGGCGCTGCCTGAAAGCGCGCCACCTGAAGGAACGTCTCTGCCCGGCTGGCTGCTGAATTCGCGCGTCTTTGCTGAAGTCGGCACTGACGGTGCGATCTGCGAGGGGTTGCGGTATGACGCAGACTCGGGACTCTTTTTTGATTGACTGACTCCGCGGCCGCTTTGTAGCCTTCGTCACAGGAGCGTGAAGAATATTGCTGAACCTCATCACTGACCGCTGGATTCCGGCCCGCCGTCACGACGGCAGCCGCACCACCATCGCCCCGCACGAGATGGCTGATCCCGCGTTGGCCTTTCCTGACTGGCCACGCCCCGATCTCAACATTGCCTGTCTGGAGCTGCTCGCGGGCCTCGTGTTCATGGCCGACCCACCGCACGATGCCGAAGACTGGGCGGCGCGGCAGGTTCCCGATCCGGAACGGCTGCGCGAATGCCTGGCCCCCTATGCCCCGGCGTTCGAGCTGCTGGGCGACGGTCCGCGCTTTCTGCAGGATCACGAGGCGTTCGAGACGGGTACATCCGATCCGAACCCGGCAGAGATGCTGCTGATCGACAGCGCGGGCGGGCAGACCCTGCGCAACAATGCCGATCTGATGGTGAAACGCGACCGTTATCCGGCGTTGCCGCTGCCCCTGGCGGCCGTGGCGCTTTATACCTTGCAGGCACATGCACCTTCGGGAGGCAAGGGCAACCGCACCTCGATGCGGGGCGGTGGGCCGATGGTGACTCTGGTCGATCCGGGCGGCGGTCTGTGGCCGCTGGTCTGGGCCAATGTTCCCGATGGCTCACCCGCGCCGGTCGAGGCGTTGCCATGGATGCGTGCCACCCGCACATCGGAATCCGGGCAGACCGTGGTCGAAGAAGACAGTCACCCGGTCGAGGCCTTCTTCGGTCAGCCGCGCCGCCTGCGTCTGATCGCCGAAGACGATACCGTCACTGGCGTGGTGCAGAGGCCTTATGGCACCAATTACGCAGGGTGGATGCATCCACTCACGCCCTATTACCGGCAGAAGGTGGGCAGTGAACTGTTGCCGCGACATCCTCGTGCCGGCGCCTTCGGCTATCGCAACTGGCTGGGGATCGTGTTGCAACGCCCTTCGACCGCCGATGACACCGCCCGCCGGGCAAGAGTGCTGGAGCTCTGGTCGGAGCGTCTTGGTCCGGCGGCCGAAGTAATCGTTGCCGGCTGGGCAATGGACAATATGAAGCCGCGTGATTTCGTCTTTTCGCGTGCACCCCTTCTGTACCTTGACGATGCGCAGGCTGAGCGAGTCGAGGGCCTGGTCATGGCGGCAGACCGCCTTGCCGTCGCACTTCGTGGTGCCATGGTGCCGCTTCTGGCAGAGGGCGAGACGCGCGAGGCTGCACGCGAGGGCTTCTATCTTGCTACCCAGTCGGCTTTCGAGGCGCGGCTGGCACGGCTCAACCTTGACGTCGAGGCTGAGGCGAAGGGTTGGCTCAATGACCTGCGAAGGGTCGCGCTTGCGCAGTTCGATGCGCTCGCCCTGCCGGGTCTGGCCGAACGCGACACGCGTGAGCAGGCGGCAATCGTCACCGCCCGCCGCCATCTGGGTGCGACCTTTGCGGGCTACGGCAAGTATGGGCGTGACGCCTTCACTGCACTGGGTCTGACCCCGCCCACCCCGAAAAAGAAGGAGAAGGCGGCATGAGTGATGAACAGCAGACCGCCGGCAAGGGCCAATTCCCCGGCGCCATCGCTGCGCAATGGTGGCGCGATCACCTTGCAGACCGCGGCAGCGGCGCCGCGCGCGGACTCTCGGCACGGCTGCGGCGGGCAGACGGCATCGCCGGACTGGCCGAACCGCAGGTGATCGCGCTGGCACACAGGCTGCGGCTGGGGCCACCTCAGGCCCAGACGCTGGTGCGGCTGGTGACCGTGCTCGCCGATGTGCGCGTGGACGATCCACAGCCCCTTGCCGCAAGGCTGGGGGGGCCGGAACCCGCGCTTTCGACCCTGCGTTTCCAGCGGCTCCTGCGCGCGGACGGTGATGAGTTCACCCGGCAGTTACGCCGCGCGCTGCCGATGGCCGACCGGCGCTGCAGTGTTGCGTGGCTCGCCGGTGATCTGCTGCTGTGGGAACACCCTGATCACGGCGATCGCATCCGTGCCCGCTGGAGTTTTGATTATTTCGGCACTTCTGCCCCCCAGACCCTGCGCGCAAGCGCTGCCGCCCCTTCCGAGGAGATGTCCTGATGAGCGTATTCGTCCAGTTCCATCTGCTGACTCCCTATCCGCCATCGAACCCCAACCGCGATGATCAGGGGCGGCCCAAACAGGCGATGGTCGGCGGGCAGCCGCGTCTGCGGCTGTCCTCGCAGTCGCTCAAACGCGCGATTCGCGAGACGACCTGGTTCATGAACGATCTTGCCGGGCACCGCGGCACGCGCACGAAACGCATCAGCGAAGAGATCGAAAAGCGCCTGCTGACGCGCGAGATTGAGGCGGAGCCTGCACGCAAGGCTGCCACGACCGTCGCGAAGATCTTTTCCAAGCTCGAGGCCGAAAAGGATGGCAAACCGCCACTGACCACGACGCTCGCCTTCGTCTCACCTGATGAATGGCGGTTGGCGCATGATCTTGCCGACCGACTCGTGGCAGGAGAGGATGTGCCCGAGAAGGAATTGAAAAAAACCGTTCTGCGCCATGCGGACGGGGCCGTGGATATTGCCATGTTCGGGCGGATGCTCGCCGATGATCCCGACTTCAACCGTGAAGCGGCGGTGCAGATCAGCCATGCCGTCACCACCCATCGAGCACTGGTCGAGGACGATTGGTTCTCAGCGGTGGACGACCTGAAGACTCGCGAAGAGGACGCAGGCGCGGGGCATCTGGGCGAGGTGGGTTTCGGCTCGGGCGTCTATTACCTGTATGCCTGCGTGAACACCGATCTGTTGGTCGAGAACCTTGCCGGTGACCGTACCCTTGCTGCGCGCGGGCTCGATGCGCTGACCCGGGCGCTTGTCACCGCCACGCCGCGCGGCAAGCAGAACAGTTTTGCGCATCACCCGCTCGCGCATTACCTGCGGGTCGAGCGTGGCAGTCGCCAGCCGCGCGACCTGTCGGGAGCGTTTTTCAAGGCGGTGGACCTGCGCGCAAACGATCTGGTGCGTGCCTCCATCAGCGCCCTCGAGAAGATGAGCGAGAAGATTGATGCCTGTTATTACGGCGGCCTGACCGAAGAGACCCAGGTAATGAACCTGACCGAAGCGGAAGGGTCGCTTGATGCGGCGGCGAAATTTGCCGCGGATGCAATTGAATTGCAGGCAGGCAGCGATGGTTGACCATCTGGTTTTCACGCTGGCCGCACAGCTTGCCGCCATGGGTGATCTGGCCGGACATGAACGGCGCGGCAGCCTGAGCTGGCCCGGGCGTTCTGCGGTGCTGGGGCTCCTCGGTGCAGCGCTGGGCCTGCGGCGGGTGGATGACTTCTCGGCGCTCGATACGCTCTCGGTTGCTGTGGCGGTGTTCGAGTCGGGCCAACCCCTGCGCGACTATCACACTGTCCAGACCGTGCCCACGGCTGCCGTGCGGCGTCCGCAGTCGCGGCCCGAGGCACTCGCGTGCGGCAAGGGCAAGTTGAACACAGCGATTACCCTTCGTGACTATCACACGGGAGTGCTGTTCGGGGTGGCTGTCAGCGGCGGTGACCTTGCCCGGCTGCGCGCGGCGCTGGAGCGTCCGGGCTTTCACCTCTATCTGGGGCGAAAGGCCTGCCCGCTCTCGGCACCGGTGGCTGCGCGTATCGTGACGGCCAAGGATGCGGCGGCGGCGCTGAGGTATCTGATGCTGCCGCCGTGGCATCAGGGCGCAGTGGCGCAGGTGCTTCATGCCGATTGCGGCATGATGTCCGTGCCGCCACAGCGGGTCGAACAGCGTCACGACATCCCGCTCGATCGCCGCAAATGGCATTTCAGCGCCCGCGATGTGCAGGTTCACCAGGTCGAAATTCGCCCTGGCGCGGCAGAGGGGGTCGCGTGATGTATCTCTCGCGCCTGCGCCTTGCTGCCCGTCCTGACGTCGCCGCACTTGGGCAACTGCTGAACCCTGGCGATGATGGACAGCGCATGGATGCTCACCATCGGCTGCTGTGGACGGCCTTTACCGGTGATCCCGATGCGCGGCGTGATTTTCTCTGGCGTGAGATGGGGGACGCGTCCTTCATGGTGCTGTCATCGCGTCCACCCGCATCTGCCCCGTTGTTCGAACCGCCCGAGACCCGTGATTTCGCTCCCGCGCTCGCCTCTGGCGACCAGTTGGCCTTCGCCCTGCGTGCCAATGCCACCCGTACGGTGGTCGGGTCTGACGGGCGCAAGCGCCACCGTGATGTGGTGATGGAGGCCCTGCACGGGGTCGCGCCGGGCGACCGCGCAGAACGACGGATGGAACTGGCACAGCCTGCTGGCCTGCGATGGCTGGAGGGGCAGGGTAGCCGCGCAGGCTTTGTCCTCGACTCGGCCATTGTTACCGCCTATCGCGTTCTTGAACCGCCGCGTGCGGCTCGTGGCAGGGGGCCGCGTTTCGGTGTGATCGACCTGGAAGGAGTGCTGCGCATCACTGATCCTGCGGCCTTTCTCTCCCGGCTTCAGGTTGGCTTTGGCCGTGCCAAGGCATTCGGTTGTGGCCTCATGCTCATCCGGCGCGCCTGAGCCGTGGCGCAGTCGTCGAAAGCGACATCCGGAATAGCCGTCGGTCTGCCGCCACCGCGCCCGATCCCGCTCAAGGACCGAGCGGCGCTGGTGTTCGTGGAGCGGGCCCGACTCGATGTCGAGGATGGTGCCTTCGTCGCCATCGACGCGGATGGTGTCCGCACCGTGATCCCCGTTGGCGGCATTGCCTGTCTGCTGCTTGAACCGGGCACTCGGGTTTCGCACGCGGCTGCCGTGCTGGCGGCTCGGGCAGGAACGTTGCTTGTCTGGGTGGGCGAAGGTGCCGTGCGGCTCTATTCGGCTGGTCGTCCGGGAGGCGCTCGCGCCGACCGGCTGCTGTGGCAGGCTCGCATCGCGCTTGATGACGCGGCGCGGCTACGGGTTGTGCGCAAGATGTACGACATCCGCTTTGGTGAACCGGCTCCGCAGCGGCGTTCCATTGATCAGTTGCGCGGTATCGAAGGCGTGCGAGTGCGCGAAAGCTATGCGCTTCTTGCCCGCCAGCACGATGTCGTATGGAGACGCCGCGCCTACGACCCGGGAGACTGGCAGGCCGCTGACCTGCCCAACCGCTGCCTGTCATCCGCTACAGCTTGCCTGCACGGGCTGACCGAAGCTGCAGTGCTGGCCGCCGGTTATTCCCCGGCCATCGGTTTCCTGCACACCGGCAAGGCGCTCAGCTTCGTCTACGATATGGCTGATCTGTGGAAGATTTCCACCGTCGTTCCCGAAGCCTTTCGCATCGCCGGGCTGGCACAGAAAGGCCGCCTGACCATGCCGGTCGAGCGTGCAGTGCGTCAGGCCTGCCGCGACGCCTTTCGCCGCAGTGGTCTGCTGGCACAGATCATTCCCCAGATCGAGGAGGTTCTGGCAGCGGGCGAGCTTCCCCGGCCCGAGCCGCCACCTGAAGCTGCAGGTCCCGCCTTTGCCGATCCCGAGGAAGGGCCATGATGGTCGTGGTCGTCTCGAACGCCCCGCCGCGTCTGCGTGGGCGCCTCGCCGTCTGGCTACTCGAGATTCGCGCAGGCGTTTATGTTGGCGACTATTCCGCCCGCACCCGGGAGCGTATCTGGCACCAGGTCGAGGTATATATCGAAGAAGGTGACGCCGTAATGGTCTGGAAGGCCCCCACCGACCAGGGGTTTGATTTTGCTACTGTGGGACGCAATCGCCGGATGCCGGTTGATTTCGACGGCCTGAAACTGGTGAGCTTTGCTCCGAAGGAATCACCTTCGAAATCCGATCCAACGGGTCGGTAAGTTCTTTGACATCTGAATAATATTGGTACAACAATCACTTGCAGGAAGAGCGTTCCCCGCACACGCGGGGATGAACCGCGTGGCGCGTGGGTGCCGGTGCTACACGCAGCGCGTTCCCCGCACACGCGGGGATGAACCGACGATACCAGGAAGATTTAGGATAACAGCGTTGCGTTCCCCGCACACGCGGGGATGAACCGCGCGTTCGGTCCTGGCGGCGTTAGACTGCATTGCGTTCCCCGCACACGCGGGGATGAACCGGTGTTTAAAAAAGTGGTTTCACGCGCTACTTGGCGTTCCCCGCACACGCGGGGATGAACCGCACCAGACGTTAACATCTTCATCAACATTGCCGCGTTCCCCGCACACGCGGGGATGAACCGATAACGCGACGCGGGATGTATTTGCAACACCAGCGTTCCCCGCACACGCGGGGATGAACCGTACTGCAGGCTGGACAGCTTGCCGTCTGGCGCGCGTTCCCCGCACACGCGGGGATGAACCGACACCGAGCCGCAGCCACGCAGCGCCGGAGGCGCGTTCCCCGCACACGCGGGGATGAACCGACGATGCAGGACGAGCTCGCACGGCTTGAAAGGCGTTCCCCGCACACGCGGGGATGAACCGAAATGAATCAGCTCCGACGGGTCATTCCTGAAGCGTTCCCCGCACACGCGGGGATGAACCGAAATACCTGCCTGGTATCGTAGGCGGCAAAGAGCGTTCCCCGCACACGCGGGGATGAACCGTAATCGTGCCGCTTGCCACGTTTGAGCAAAACGCGTTCCCCGCACACGCGGGGATGAACCGTCGTGGGGCGATCGGGTCATCCGATACTGCCCGGCGTTCCCCGCACACGCGGGGATGAACCGACCATTGTGGCTTTCATCGTACCGAGTATTACGCGTTCCCCGCACACGCGGGGATGAACCGGGGGCCGCTATCGGGTGTCGGCCACGTCTGGCGCGTTCCCCGCACACGCGGGGATGAACCGTCGCGTCGTCCAGGTATAGGTGCATTGTGGTAGCGTTCCCCGCACACGCGGGGATGAACCGAATTTATCCTAGCCCTTTCCTGATACCACGGAGCGTTCCCCGCACACGCGGGGATGAACCGAGCCGACCCATGCCCCGACGATTGCAAGCAAAGCGTTCCCCGCACACGCGGGGATGAACCGCAGTGGAAGGTGACGGCGTGTCCGGCTGGCAAGCGTTCCCCGCACACGCGGGGATGAACCGGGCGGCAACTGCATCTGGTACGGCGATCTTCGGCGTTCCCCGCACACGCGGGGATGAACCGAAAAACGTAGTCAGATACGCATTATCCATAATGCGTTCCCCGCACACGCGGGGATGAACCGTCAGACGCATAAACGCCATCGACTATCAGCTGGCGTTCCCCGCACACGCGGGGATGAACCGCTGGTGCATCTGCCGGCGGAAGCTGCGAAGTGGCGTTCCCCGCACACGCGGGGATGAACCGGCTGAAATCACCGACTCAGAATGGGTGATGGCGCGTTCCCCGCACACGCGGGGATGAACCGGACGTGGCCGAGACGTACCACAAGTGCCGCACGCGTTCCCCGCACACGCGGGGATGAACCGCAGGGCGGGGGTAATCGACTGGTTTTTGCATGGCGTTCCCCGCACACGCGGGGATGAACCGATTCAGCACGTGGCCGCAGTGGTTGGCGTTGAGCGTTCCCCGCACACGCGGGGATGAACCGCTCACCCGTGATCTTATCAATCACGTATCTGGGCGTTCCCCGCACACGCGGGGATGAACCGAGGATCGACATATACCAGTGTTGCGCAGGTGGGCGTTCCCCGCACACGCGGGGATGAACCGAACTCCCTCGAGGAGTCATCTCTCGAAGAGGTGCGTTCCCCGCACACGCGGGGATGAACCGACTCCCGCGCCTGATCTCTACAGTCGCCCGAAGTGTTCCCCGCACGCGCGGGGATGAACCGCCGCTGCTCCGACTGGATAGCTGACCTTAGCAGTGTTCCCCGCACGCGCGGGGATGAACCGGGGGAACGCTATGTCTGATCGCGAGCGGGACGGTGTTCCCCGCACGCGCGGGGATGAACCGTTGTTCATGGCTTCCTCCTTTGATGGGGCCTGCGTGTTCCCCGCACGCGCGGGGATGAACCGTTGACGATTCGCAGCGCGGTATCCTCGAAGGTGTGTTCCCCGCACGCGCGGGGATGAACCGCAGGCCGATGCGCTGGTATCCAGGCTTGCAGTGTGTTCCCCGCACGCGCGGGGATGAACCGGCGTTCAAGATGATGGAGGAGGCGTGACGGTGGTGTTCCCCGCACGCGCGGGGATGAACCGGGCGGACGAATGCGCGTGCGTACGGGATTTTTGTGTTCCCCGCACGCGCGGGGATGAACCGTCACACCAACTGCAGATCCGGGAAGGTCCGATGCGGCGCATCGGAGAGGTAGAAACGGGGGCGAGATGGCGCTACATCCGGCGTAGCAACAGCTACTTTTGGCGTAGCGGATTGATCAGAAGGGCGGGTGAGGATAGACTGCGCGTGTAACAGTCGGCCGACGATGCCAGCCGGAATGCGCAGAAATGCGTACGCGTCAGCAGGAACCGACTGGGGGGGGCGTGGACGGCTCCACGCCTTTCACTTTTCTGGCCTCCGGTAAATTACCAGCCCCTCATACTTCGATTTGAAGTATTCCGCGTCGTAGGTCTGGTATGCCGACCATCCTACCCACGCTCCCGGCATCTGCCGAAACACCGCAATCGCATGCAGCACCTTACCGTGCAGCACTTGGCGCGAGAGGAAATATAAGCGTGCTGGGCCCTCGCCGTTGGCAACCAAACGGATTTCATCCGGACTTTTGATGGTATCTGCAAGATACAGAACGTAGGCTCCGCGCCCGAACTTGTTCGCCTTTGACCTGGACCCGCCCCGCATGGGGTTGTGATTCATGAATAGCGAGGCAGAGATTTCGCGCCGAAAAAACGGCAACGGCGCGCCTTCGATATCACTCGAAAACACCTTTCCGTTCCACTCTGCGCCAAACCGTTTCATGAACTCGCCGAGGTAGAACCGATCGTCCTGCCCGACAGGCAGCAGCGGCAACATTCCTTGCCGTGGTCGAGGCATAGGCAGGTTCTGATCGGGCAGCTCATCGAGCATCGTTAGCAGCGCGCTTCCTGTTGGTGAACAATCCGCGTTTGCCTGCGGTGCACGCCGCTTGCGCCCGAATCCGAACGGTCTGGGCAGGCACGCGGACTGCCGCTCGCGGATGATACCCTGCAGCGTTCCGCCCCACCGCGTCGGCTTCCTGCCCCACCCCTCGTCATCGGGGCGCATTTCTGGCGTCTCGGGCTGATTCAGGCCGCGACCATTGCGCGACCTGGCCTCGGCCTGCTCGGCGTCGAGCTGGATCAGCGTGCACCGGCAGTTGTGCCCCAGCGGCGGGCTGTGCGTGAGCCAGAACGGATCATCCACGGGGCGGATGATGCCATCGAGTGCGCGGTGGGAGGGGCGCGTGCGCGAGTCGTTCACCGCGTCGTACATCAGGTACGGCTGGTCGTCCTTCGTCTCTTCGAAGCGGCGCCAGTGACCTGCGCCGTAGGCGCTCTGGATGGCGTTGCGAAAGATCGTCTCCAGGCGACCCAGTACGCTCTGGATCTGATCGAGCATGGCCAGCCCGGTGACGGAGAAGGCAAGTCTGCGCGCCTCGGCCGGCAGCGCCCCGTGTTCCTCGCACGCGCGGGGATGAACTGTGCGCCATTCGAGTGATCCGTGTAGCAGGTTCACGTCAGGCGATGGAACGAGTGGAAATCGATCGAGGTTTCGATCGAACGGAACACCAGTAGCTCTGGATTTTGGCTGTAACCGAAAAACACGAGCTGTTGGAAAAGGGATGCCTCATACCGTTGTTGTGTTTTTCAACGGCTTGATAGGACAAAGCTTTCAGGTAGTACTCAGCACCGGACGGGCAGGTCAAGGAACCCCCCGCAGTTTTCCGCGTGGGGTTCCTGGTCTCGCTGTGGCGTTCTCAGTGGGCCATGTCCTTGAGCTTCTTCAGCGGACGGACCTTCACCGAGACCGATGCAGGCTTCGCAGCGAACACCCGCTCCTGCTTGGTGAACGGGTCGATACCCTTGCGGGCCTTCTGTGCGGGCTTCTTGCGCGTGTTGATCTTGAACAGGCCGGGCAGGACGAACTCGCCGATACCGCCCTTGCCGATGTGGCGGCTGATGATGTCCGTGAGCTCATCGAGCATCGCAGTTGCCTGCTTGCGTGAGACTTCCGTGCGCTCGGAGATCTCGTTCAGGATCTGGCTCTTGCTCCAGCGTTCCTTGATTGCGACGGGTTTTGCCGCGGCTTTCGCTGCGGGCTTGGGGGCTGCCTTCTTTGGTGCTGCCTTTGTTGCAGCCTTCTTGGGAGCTGCCTTCGCTGCAGCTTTCTTGGGAGCTGCCTTCGCGACCTTTTTCTTGTCTGCGGCCATGTGTTTTCCTTCCGGGTGTGGAGTTTGTCTGGTAGTGCGGCTTCCGGGGGGGCGAAGAAGCCTGCTTTCCTGCAGCAAATACCGGTATTTGACGCACGGTGCTGCTGCAGCGCGCATATATAATGCATTCGCCTGTGCACGGCAACAACGCTCACGCAATTCGCGCATCCGGCGTGAGGCGAGCGGTGGTTGCGTCACGTTTCGCTCACGTCGATGCCCGTTCGCGGATGTGCGCATATGCGCGATCCAGCCAGGGTTCGCTCAGGTACAATGTCAGGTTTCTTGTGTACGCCGCGTCTCGGTGCGGCGAGTGTAAGCAAACATTGTCGGAGGTGCCGGCATGCCCATTTATGAATACGTTTGTCAGGACTGCGGCCAAGAGCTGGAGAAGCTGCAGAAGATCTCGGATGAGCCGCTGACGGTCTGCCCTCGGTGCAGCGAACCGAGGCTCAAGCGCAAGATCAGCGCGGTCGGCTTCCGGCTGAAGGGGGGCGGTTGGTACGAAACCGACTTCAAGAGCGGCGACAGGAAGAATCTCGCGGGCGAGTCGGCGGCAGCCGCCTCCGACAAGCCGTCGGCTTCATCCGAAACCGCTGCCGCACCATCCACCACCGCCGCGAGCGGCAACTGACACAACCAGGCACCCGAATGCGGGGGAATACAGGCATGCGCACTCACTACTGTGGCGATCTCGACGTCTCTCACCTTGGTCAGGAGGTCACACTCTGTGGCTGGGCCGACCGTCGCCGTGACCACGGTGGCGTGATCTTCGTCGATCTGCGCGATCGTGAGGGGGTGGTTCAGATCGTGTTCGATCCCGACTGTGGCGAATACTTCCACACGGCCGACAGGGTCCGCAGCGAGTACGTGCTGCGCGTGCGTGGACGCGTTCGCGAGCGCGATGCGGCAACCGTGAATCCGGCGATGAAGACCGGGCGAATCGAGATCTACGCGAACACGCTGGAGATCCTCAACGTCGCCGATACGCCACCGTTCCCACTCGACGAGTATGCCCGCGTCGGCGAGGAAACCCGGCTGCGCTATCGCTACCTGGACCTGCGCCGCCCCGAGATGCTGCACAACCTGCGCCTGCGCTCGGACATCGTGCGCTCGATCCGCAACTTCCTTGCCGACCGCGGTTTCGTCGATGTCGAGACGCCGATGCTGACGCGTGCAACACCCGAAGGCGCGCGCGACTACCTGGTGCCGAGCCGAACGCACCCGGGGCACTTCTTTGCGCTGCCGCAGTCACCACAACTGTTCAAGCAACTGCTGATGGTTGCCGGTGTCGATCGCTATTACCAGATCGTGAAGTGTTTTCGCGACGAGGATCTGCGTGCCGACCGCCAGCCCGAGTTCACGCAGATCGACATCGAGTTCTCGTTTGCCGACCAGGCGGAGATCACGGCGACCGCCGAGGCGATGGTGCGCGAGCTGTTCCAGGTGGTTCTCGGTCACGATCTTGGTGAGTTTCCGCAGCTGAGCTGGGCCGATGCGATGCAGCGCTTTGGCAGCGACAAGCCTGACCTGCGCATTCCGCTCGAGCTGGTCGAGGTCGGCGATCTGATGCGCGAGGTCGACTTCAAGGTGTTCGCCGCCCCGGCAAACGACCCCGAGGGGCGTGTCGCCGCGTTGAAGGTGCCGGGTGGGGGCACTTTGCTCAGCCGCAAGCAGATCGACGATTACACGCGCTTCGTCGGGGTCTATGGTGCCAAGGGGCTGGCATACATCAAGGTCAACGATCGCAGCGATCTCGACGAGGGGCTGCAGTCACCGATCGTGAAGTTCCTGCCCGTCGAAGTGCGCCGCCAGTTGCTCGAGCGGGTCGCTGCAGATGATGGTGATCTGATTTTCTTTGGTGCAGACCGCACCAGGGTGGTGAACGAGGCACTCGGTGCATTGCGCTGCAGGCTGGGCGCGGATCTCAACCTTTACACCTGCGAGTGGGCACCGTTGTGGGTGGTCGACTTCCCGATGTTCGAGCGCGACGACAAGGGACGATGGAGCCCGCTGCACCATCCTTTCACTCACCCCGCCTGTGCGGTGCAGTCGCTGGTGGATGACCCGGGCAGTGCCCTTTCGCAGGCCTATGACATGGTGCTGAACGGGACCGAGCTCGGTGGTGGTTCGATCCGCATTCATACGCGTGACATGCAGCAGTCGGTGTTCCGCATCCTGGGCATCGGTGACGAGGAAGCGCGGGAGAAGTTCGGCTTCCTGCTCGATGCCCTGCGCTTTGGCGCACCGCCGCATGGGGGCCTGGCGTTCGGCCTCGACAGGCTGGTGATGCTGATGACGCATTCTGCGTCGATTCGTGATGTGATTGCCTTCCCGAAGACCCAGAGCGCGAACTGTCTGCTGACCGACGCGCCCGGCACGGTGGATCCGGGGCAGCTCCGGGAACTGCACATCCGCTTGCGCACACCGACGGTGGAGGGCGCAGGCTGAACGCGGGCACGTCATCCACGGCAGTTGCCACGGTGATTCTTGGCGTGGATCCGGGGTCGCGGGTCACGGGTTTTGGCGTGCTGAGCTGCAGCGGTACACGGATCGAGTACGTGAGCAGTGGCTGCATCCGCCTTGCGGATGCCGAGCAGCCCCGGCGCCTGAGCCGCATATTCGAGTGCATGACCGAAATCATCGAACGCTACCAGCCGAGCGAGTTCGCCATCGAGCAGGTGTTCGTGGCGCGCAGTGCCGATTCGGCACTGAAGCTCGGGCAGGCTCGCGGTGTGGCCATCGTCGCTGCGGCGCGTCGGGATCTGCCCGTGTTCGAGTACTCGGCACGGCGCGTGAAGCAGTCGGTGGTCGGGACCGGCGCAGCGGGAAAGGAGCAGGTGCAGCACATGGTGTGCGCCCTGCTGGGGCTCGGGCAGCCGCCGCAGGCCGATGCTGCCGATGCGCTGGCGGTGGCCGTGTGCCACGCTCATACTCGCCTGGGTCTGGGGCGCCTGCCCGGCACGTACGCCACGCGGCGCGGGCGCATACGCTGAGCACAGATCGGTACCGCAGGCATGATCGGAAGGATTCGTGGAACCATCGTCGAAAGGCAGCTCCCGGAACTGCTGATCGAGGCGGGCGGTGTCGGCTATGAGGTGCAGGT
>CAZSYV010000030.1:21813-24763 GCA_964610955.1 uncultured Klebsiella sp.
CGAGCCGCTCATGGGTGCTGGAGCGAGCGCGCACTGGAGTCCGGCGCAGGATGCCGAGAGTGCGCTGATCGCACTTGGCTACAAGCCCACGGAGGCAGCGCGGGCGGTGGCCGCGGTGCTCGATGACAACATCGAGACGAGTGACGAGCTGATTCGACGCGCACTGAAGGGGCTGGGTGGCGGGCGATGATTGAAACCGATCGGCTGATCACTCCCACGGGCACGCGCCAGGACGAGGCGCTGGACCGCACGATCCGCCCGCGGACACTCGGCGATTATGTGGGGCAGCCGGTGGTGCGCGAGCAGATGGAGATCTTCGTTGCGGCTGCACGCGGGCGCAATGAGGCGCTCGATCATACGTTGATCTTCGGCCCGCCGGGTCTCGGCAAGACGACGCTGGCAAACATCATCGCCAATGAAATGGGCGTTTCGATGAAGAGCACCTCGGGCCCGGTGCTCGAGAAGGCTGGCGACCTGGCCGCACTGCTGACCAACCTCGAACCGCGCGATGTGCTGTTCATCGACGAGATCCACCGCCTGAGCCCGCAGGTCGAGGAGATCCTGTACCCGGCGATGGAGGACTTCCAGCTCGACATCATGATCGGTGAAGGTCCGGCAGCACGGTCGATAAAGCTCGATCTGCCACAGTTCACGCTCGTGGGTGCCACCACGCGTGCCGGCTTGCTGACCTCGCCCTTGCGTGATCGTTTCGGCATCGTGCAGCGGCTGGAGTTCTATTCGGTGAGCGATCTCGCGTACATCATCGCGCGCGCAGGGCGATTGCTCGGCTTCGAGATCGACGCGCAGGGGGCGCACGAGATCGCGCGACGCTCGCGTGGCACGCCACGTATCGCCAACCGCCTGCTCAGGCGCGTGCGCGACTTTGCCGAGGTGCGCCACGCCGGGCGCATCGACGCGACGATCGCTGCTGCGGCACTCGATATGCTGAGCGTCGACCAGCAGGGCTTCGACCACATGGACCGGCGCCTGCTGCTGGCCGTGATGGAGAAGTTCGACGGCGGACCGGTTGGCGTCGACAGTCTTGCGGCAGCGATCGGTGAGGAGCGGGGCACCATCGAGGATGTGCTCGAGCCGTTCCTGATCCAGCAGGGCTATATGCTGCGCACATCACGCGGGCGGATGGTGACGCGGGCGGCGTATCTGCACTTCGGGTTGAAGCCCCGGGGTGACCACGCGCAGGCGGATCTGCTCGACGACGGTGGGAGTGCCCGATGACGGAGGCTGTGGCGGCGGAACTGCGCCTGCCGGTGCGCGTCTACATCGAGGACACGGATGCCGGGGGCATCGTGTTCTACGTGAACTATCTGAAGTACTTCGAACGGGCGCGAACCGAGTTCATGCGTCGGCTGGGCCTTGCGAAGGCGGCGCTGCTCGATGGTGAGTTCCTGTTCGTCGTGCACTCGATGCAGGTCGAGTACCTGAGCGCAGCCGTGCTCGATGACCAGCTCGAGGCCTGCGCCGCGCTGCTCGAGGCGCGTGGCGCACGATTGCTGTTTGCCCAGCGTGTGCTGCGCTCAGGCGAGGAAATCTGCCGGGCGCGCGTGACGGTTGCCTGCGTGGATGCAGTCACGCGCCGTGCGTGTGCGCTGCCGCGGACACTGCGCGCCCTGCTTGCTGCCGCATCCTCGGATGTGGCAACCCAATCGATTCATCACTCAACGGAGAGTTCCGCGTGAACCAGGAATTGTCACTCTGGGGTCTGGTCGCCGAGGCGAGCCTGACGGTCCAGCTGGTCATGCTCATCCTGTTCCTGGCGTCCGTGGTGTCCTGGGGGATGATCGTGCAGCGGGCGCTGCTGCTGCGCCGGGCGAAGCGGCAGTTCGATGGTTTCGAGCAGACTTTCTGGTCAGGCATCGACCTCGGGCAGCTCTATCGCGACGGCAGCTCGCGCCTCGAGGCCAACTCGCAGATCGAAGGGGTCGAGAACCTGTTCCGGGCGGGTTTCAAGGAGTTCACGCGCCTGCGCCAGCAGGCGGGAATCGAGTCGGATGCCATCATGGAGGGCGCGCAGCGTGCGATGCGTGTGGCGCTGTCGCGCGAGGTCGAGTTTCTAGAGCGTCATCTGCCGTTCCTTGCCACGGTCGGGTCCACCAGCCCTTACGTCGGTCTGTTCGGTACCGTCTGGGGAATCATGCATTCGTTCCGCGGTCTGGCCAATGTGCACCAGGCGACACTCGCAACGGTGGCACCGGGGATTTCGGAGGCGCTGGTGGCGACCGCCATGGGGCTGTTTGCGGCAATTCCGGCCGTGATCGCCTACAACCGCTACTCCGCGCAGGTCGACAGCCTGGTGTCCAACTACGAGACCTTTGCGGAGGAGTTCTCCAGCATCCTGCATCGCCAGGCGCATGCCGGGCGGAAGAAGGTCTGAGAGCCGGAGACGCACCATGTCCAGGGAACGCCGCAAGCCGATGTCCGAGATCAACGTCGTGCCATACATCGACGTGATGCTGGTGCTGCTGATCATCTTCATGATCACCGCACCGATGCTGATGCAGGGGGTCGAGGTCGAACTGCCGGATGCGGCTTCCGATCCCATCGAGAACCAGGAGGATGAGCCGCTGATCGTGTCGGTGAAGGCCGATGGTAGCTACTACGTCAGCCTTGGGGGTGCGCCGGATCGCCCGGAGCAGCTTGCGGTGATCAGGGACAAGGTCGGCAAGATACTCAAGGCCAAGCCGAAGACACCGGTGCTGGTGTGGGGTGACGAGAAGGTTGCCTACGGTACGGTGGTGGTGCTGATGAGCGAGCTGCAGCAGGCGGGCGCGAAGAATATCGGACTGGTGACCGAGAATCCCTGAATCATGCGGGCGCTCGAGGGTTACATCGTTCCTGCGCTCGTCACCCTGCTGCTGCATGCGGCACTGCTGGCCTTGCTCACCGTGAACTGGCAGGCCAGCCGTGAGCCGTTGGTGAAGCCTGTGCCGCG
>CAZSYV010000030.1:24863-26541 GCA_964610955.1 uncultured Klebsiella sp.
GCAACCCAAGCCACAGGTGAAGCCCGAACCACCAAAACCCGATCCTCGGGTTCAGGAGCAGGCGCGCCAGCGTGAGCAGCAGAAACGTGAACAGCAGCAACGTGAGCGCCAGCAGCGCGAACGGGAACTCGCGCTGGCACTGGCGGCAGAGGAAGAGGCGCTTGCCGAGGGCAGCGAGACCAGCAGCTATGAGGATGCGATTGCAACGGCGATCGAGGACAACTGGAGCCGCCCGCCAAGTGCACGGCGCAATATGCAGGTTGTGTTGCGGATACAATTGATCCCTACGGGTGAAGTGGTGGGTGTCAGTGTGCTCAGGAGCAGCGGTGACGATGCCTTCGATCGCAGTGCCGTCAATGCAGTGAACAAGGCAGCACGCTTCCCGGAAGTGGCGCAGGCACCCCCACAGGTGTTCGAGCGTCGCCTGCGAAGCCTGCAACTCGTGTTTCGACCGGAGGACTTGCGTCAGTGATGAAGCGTGCGGTGGTGGTCTTGCTGTGGGTGCTGGGCTGTGCAGTTCATGCTGCGGAGCTGAGCATCGAAATTACGCGCGGTGCGGACAATCCCACATCGATCGCAGTGGTGCCGCTGGGGGCAACGCCGGGCCTGTTGCCGCCGACTGCCGTCGACGCAGTGGTGTCGGCGGATCTGCAGCGCAGCGGACTGTTTGCGCCGATGAAGGTGTCGGACATGATCGCGCAGCCGCATCAGCAGAGCGAGGTGTTCTATGCCGACTGGCGCCTGATGGCGGTCGACTACCTGGTGATCGGGCGCATGACGCGTGATGCGGCCGGGCTGTATCGCGTGCAGTTCGAACTGCACGATGTGCTGCGCCAGTCGGTGCTGCTGCAGGAAACGGTGAACGGTTCCGAGAACCAGCTGCGCGACATAGCCCACTACATTTCCGACAAGGTCTACGAGAAGCTGACCGGTACACGGGGTGCGTTCTCGACCAAGGTTGCCTATGTCTCCGTCGCGCAGGCCGGCACGCGGCAGAACTTTCGCCTGATCAAGGCCGATGCCGATGGCGAGCGGGCACAGATGATCCTCGAATCGAGCGAGCCGATCCTCTCGCCCTCATGGTCGCCGGACGGGCGCCAGCTTGCCTATGTGTCCTTCGAGGACCGTCGGCCGGCGATCTACCGGCAGGTGATCGCGACCGGTGAGCGCCAGAGGCTGACCTCGTTCCCGGGGCTCAACGGCGCCCCGGCCTGGTCGCCCGACGGGCGTCGCCTGGCGATGGTGCTGTCGAAGGACGGCAACCCGGAGATCTACACGATGGATCTGGCGACCCGCGAGCTGACGCGCCTGACGAACCACTTTGGCATCGACACCGAACCGGCCTGGATGCCCGATGGGCGCTCGATCGTGTTCACTTCGGATCGCGGGGGGCGACCGCAGATCTACCGCGTGGAACTGGCGACCCGTGAGCTGTCCCGGGTCACTTTCGAGGGTGTGTACAGCGCCCGGCCGCGACCGATGCCCGACGGCTCAGGTATCGTCTACGTGTACCGCAGCGAGTCGGGTGGCCCGTTCCAGATTGCCCTGCAGAATTTTCAGCGCAACACGGTTCGTGTGCTGACTGAAACGAGCTACGACGAATCACCGAGCGTCGCACCGAATGGCAGCATGATTATTTACGCGACGAAGCGACTGGGCAAAGGTATACTCGCCGTCG
>CAZSYV010000031.1:0-5961 GCA_964610955.1 uncultured Klebsiella sp.
TACCAGCATCCGGCGAACCCCGTGAGCAGCCGCGACTTCAACGAGCTGGGTACCAAGGTGGGTCGTCTGGACCTGCTGTGGGAAGCCACCGACGCCTTCGAGATGCGCTACATACTGGACAAGGTCGACAACGACAACACGCCGGCAAAGCCGCAGCTGACGCATTTCGACCCGAACGACATGACGTTCGGATTTCCGCTGCCTGCCGAGCTGGCGGACTATGTGATCTCGAAGAACAGGAACGTCAGGCACAGCCCGGCAGACTTTGACATCTACGAGCGTTTCACTTCCACCAGCCAGTCGCTGTTTGCCGACTATCAACTGGGCACCGTGCCGATCCTGGGTGATGTGACGCTGAAGTACCTGGGCAACCACCGTACGCTCGACTACAAGCTCAACCTGGACCTGGACGGTACGCCCTTCGAGATCTTCCACAGCGGTCAGCAGCGCGAGAAGTACCGCCAGCGCTCACATGAACTGCAGCTGACGGGATCCGCCGCGCGCACGGAATATGTGCTGGGCCTGTACTACATCAAGGAAGATGCCGATGTCCTCGACCCATTGATGCCCATCAACCAGTTCTATGGTCCTTTCGTTCTCGACCACAAGTACGGTTTCGATGGCAAGCAGTATGCGGCCTTCGGGCAGGTGGAGTATCGCCCTGCGGCAGCAGTGCTGGAGGATCGGCTCTCACTGACTGCCGGAGTGCGCTGGACCCGGGAGAAGAAGTCCGGCTATCAGCACAAGATGGAATACTCGCCGGAGGATTTCGATGCCACGGGCAAGGGTTCCTGGAACAACACGAGCATCACGCTGATCGCCGCCTACGATCTGACCGACGGCGTGAATGTCTACGCCAAGTACGCCGAGGGCTTCAAGGCGGGCGGCTTCAATGGCGAATCCGACAACGAAGCGGACTTCCGGGACGGCTACGATCCGGAAAAGGTCAAATCCTTCGAGTTGGGCCTGAAGTCGCGCTGGCTGGATCAGCGCCTGCAGCTGAACGCGGCGACCTTCTACAACAAGGAGACCGACCTGCAGCTGCTGGTGTTCTCGGGCGGTCAGGCTGCTTCATCGAAGGTCGTCAACGCCGGCAAGGCGGTCAAGTCCGGTGCCGAGCTGGAAGTGGTGTTTCAGCCGATCTCCGATCTGCAGCTGGTGGCCAACTACGGCTACCTGGATGCGCGCTACAAGGAGTTCATGGAGTATGTCGAGGATGCAGGCGCAATCATCGACAACAAGCGCAACAAGGACACCCCGTACGCACCGCAATACATCTACAACCTGGGGGCCGAGTACACCCTGGCTCGGGGTGACTGGGGCACGGCGCAGGTACGCATCGACTACAGCTATCAGGACGAGTACGTCATCTACTCCGACAAGTCGAGCAACGAGACACTGAGGATCAAGGGCTTCGGTGTTCTCAACGGGCGCCTGTCGGTGGTTGATATTCCCGTGGGCAGCAGCCAGCTGCAACTGGCACTGTGGGGTAAGAACCTGCTGGACAAGGACTACCGCGTCGGCGGCATTCCCTTCGGGCCGTACACGGTGAGCTATTTCGGTGATCCGCGGACCTTTGGTGTCGAAACGCTGCTGACATTCTGAGAAAGGTCACGATGAATCTTGATGATGCAATTGCCAGGCATGCAGGGTGGAAGCTGAAGTTCCGCAGTGCGATATCAAAGCAGGAGTCGATGGACGCCGACACACTGTCCGAGGATGACCGCTGCGAGCTTGGAAGGTGGCTTCATGGCGAGGCCAGATCGAAGTACGGCAGTCTCCGGTCGTATTCGAACTGCCTGGTGAAGCACGCGGCATTTCACGTCGAGGCCGGCAAGGCGGCGAAGGCGCTCAATGCCGGAAGGCTTCAGGAAGCCGAGGCAATGATCAACTCTGGAGCGGCTTGTGACCAGGCCTCTTCGGCCTTGGGTGTTGCCATCGTGGCGCTGAGAAAAGTTGGGAGCGGTCTGGTGGAGCGCGGCCTCGTGCTGTGCCTGTCACTGCTGTTTGGTGGGGCAGCCCTCGGAATGGAGCCGTCCGCGGTGACTGTTGCCCCCGATGCGATGGGTGGGGCAGCGCGTGGAGAGGCGCTCTATGGCGAGCGTTGTGCCGTCTGTCATGAACATCCGCAGGGCCGTGTTCCACCACGGCTGCTGCTTGGCTTCCGCTCACCGGATGCGGTGGTGAGGCTGCTCACGCGCGGCACCATGCGCCCCATGGCCGAGGGGCTCGATTCCGCGGAGATCGCCGCGATCGCCACCTTCCTCACTGGCCGAGCGCCGGGTGCGGAGCCGGTGGCGGTGGCCAATCGCTGCGCGCAGCCTGGCGCATCGGTCACGATCGGGCCGAACGACTGGCCAGTCATCGGCAAAGACAATGGCGGGAGCCGCTTCCAGGCAGCTCCGGGGTTGCGTGCCGAGGACCTGCCATACCTGAAGCTGAAATGGGCCTTTGCCTATCCGGAGGGTGCCTCCGGGCCGGTGCAGGTGGCTGGTGGACGGGTGTTTCTCGCCTCGGGTGACGGTCGGGTGCATTCGCTCGATGCGCGGAGCGGCTGCAGCCACTGGAGCTTCGAGACCGGGCGCACGGTGCGCGCAGTGACGGTTGCAGCGCTGGCGGACGCGGGGAAGGGCAAGGGTCGGGTGGCGGTTTTCTTCGGTGACGATCAGGCGATGGTCACGGCGCTCGACGCAACGACTGGCGAGTATCTGTGGAAGACCCAGGTCGAGACGCATCCGCTCGCACGCATCACCGCGCCGCCGTCGGTTCATCAGAGCCGCGTCTTCGTGCCGGTCTCGGGGATGGAGGATCCGCTCACCCACGACCCGGACTACGCCTGCTGCACCCACCGCGGCAGCGTCGTGGCGCTCGATGCCGCAAGCGGCGAACTGCTCTGGCAGAGCTATACGGTGCAAGAGGCGCCGAAACCCTTGCCGAGGGCGAACGCAGACGGCCCACAGCATTTCGGGCCGGCCGGTGGTTCGATATTCACCCCGCTCGGCATCGATGCCCGGCGCGGGCTCGTCTACGCGGCCACTGCCGAGGCTTATGGCCCGGAGAACCCGCCAGGTGCGTACTCCGTGCTTGCCTTCGACATGAAGAACGGCGCGCTGCGCTGGCAGCGCCAGTTCATGCCCGATGAGAAGGATCGTGCCCGCATCTGCCATGAGGCGGGCGAAAGCGACTGCCGAAATATGTTCTCGATGAGCACCCAGGTGATGCTGCATGCCCTGGCCGATGGCAGGGAGCTCCTCCTTGCCGGCAGCAAGTGGGGCTGGATGCATGTGCTCGATCCGGACGCCGAGGGACGCACGTTCTGGAGCCGCAAGGTCGCTCAGGGTGGCGATCTGGGCGGCATCATGTATGGCCCAGCGGCTGACTCCCAGGCGCTCTACATACCGATCGCCGATACCGTGCTGCCGCCCGAGCGGGCGGGTGGGCTGGCTGCACTCGAGCTGGCGACTGGCGATCTGCGTTGGCAGATCAAGTCCGAGCCTCCTGTCTGCAGGTGGCAGGAGGGCGAGCCGGCAGCGTGTGCGAATGCGAACCTCTGCGACTGCAGCGGTGCCAAGGTCGCCGCCACCACGGCGATCCCGGGAGCGGTGTTCGCCGGCGGCTGGGACGGACATGTGCGTGCGTACTCGACTGCCGACGGACGGGTGCTCTGGGACACCGATACTGCCGTGCCCGTCGCGGCGGTGAATGGCATCGATGCACGCGGCGGGCAGGTTGGTGGTTATCCGGTCGTGGTGAGCGACGGCGCCGTATACATCACCTCGGGTGCGAGCGTGATGGGCCGGCCCGGCAACGCACTGCTGGTGTATGCCGTCGAAGGGGCGGATGCCCCGCTCGATACCACTCAGAACCGGTAGATGGCGGCAAGCCCGCTGTCGGTCGGCATGCGCTCGCCCGGCACCAGCACCACTTCCCCGCCCGAGACGAGCACGCGCTCGCCAAGATCATCGAGCAGATCATCCACGTCGGGCGCATCGAGTGCGGCCAGGGTGATCGCACCGGACTGCACATCCATCCGCCCGGGTACCTGCCGGTCAGCGTCCAGCAGCAGCGTGGCGATGCGCCCCTGCGCGGCGGCACGCGCTGCATCGGAGAGGTCGGCAGTCGCCTGACCGTGCGCCCGTGTTGCGTTGAACCGGTCGATGAAGCCATCGAGGCGGTCGAGATAGTGTGGCAGCACCTTGTCCCAGGCGCGCTTGCGCAGGGTCTCGAGTGGCAGGTCTGCCGGATAGGTGTCGATCGTGGCATCGAGCAGGAACGGATTGTCGCTGACTGCGCGGAACAGGTGGCGGTGTTCGGGCAGCGCAGCAAGCAGCAGCGGTAGCCCACTCGGGCGCGAGTGGTGTTCCAGCACACTGCGCGAGACCAGACGAAAGAATCGTTCCGTGTCGGCGTCGACCCCATCCTGCCTGACGTCGCTCTTGCCGTGGCGCCCCATCACGCCGTCGCGAATCGGCCCGTAGGTGCGGGTGTCGCGCTCGCGGGTGAAGTCACGCTCGAGCGCATCGTCCAGCGTGCCGGGAACACCGGGTGCCAGGGCAATCTCGTCGACGTGATCGCGGTTGCCCTCGTACAGACGCACCTCGTGACGGTTCAGGCCGAGCACCTGGAATCGATCGGCCGACTGCATGATGCGCATCAGCGGCTTGGTGTGAAAGCTGTCGGCAACGATCGCGAGCTCGGGTACCGGGCGCTGCAGACGGTAGGTGCGCGTGAATCCCGGTGCGACCAGCACGGCCAGGCCGTCGAGCGAGTGGTTCCAGAACCGGGTGTCCTCGGCGAGCGCGTGCAGCGGATCGAGCAGGGCACCGATTGCGCGGTTGGCGTACTGCTGCTGCAGTGATTGGGTGAGCACCCTGATCAGGTTGCGAAAACGGATCGGATCCTGGACGTTGTCGGGATGCGCGCGGTGGGTGGGCTGATACAGCGACAGACACGGCGGTTCATGCCTGGCCAGGATCGCGTGCGGATAGTCGTCACTGAGTCGGTTCATGCGTCTGCCTGCCTGTGGAGTGCCGGGTTTGATCTTGGCTCATGTTGTCATGGATGACCGGCTTCAGGCCAACAGCCATATCACCCCGCACGGCCTGGCCTGCGGGCCCGGGAGGTCTCGATGGTGCTGGGGGGTGGTGCGGCGCCGTGACGGCAGCGAGAGGAACTCAGTCGCCCACCATCCCCGCATACCCCGTGCGCGCCTTCACATAGACCTCGAACGGGAACTTGATGGGTACGCCCTCGAGTGCGGCGGCGAGCATTTCCAGGTGACCCTCGAAGCCTGCGCAGGCCTTGGCGGCATCCTCGCCCTCGGGTACACCGACGGTGAGCACGAGCCGTGTGCCGCCCGCCGTCGGGGTGAGCGTCCAGCGCAGCGGGCGCTGGGGCTCGTTGCCGCTGCTCCAGGAGTATTCCAGTACCCGGCCAGCGTCGAACGCCGTCACCGTGCTGTCGATCACGGTGCCGCTGTCGATGAAGTCGATGCGCACCTTGCCACCCTGGTGCTGCTCGATCGTGCCCGCCGAAAGCCACTGCGCCATCGGCTGCGGTTCGGTGAGCATGCGCCACACCTCGGCAGCCGAGTGGTCGAAGTGGCGCTCAAGCCTCCCCTGGTAGCCCTTGCCGTCCCTGGTGATGGTGCCGAGTTTCAGTTCGTCGTCGCTCATGGCGTTCCTCCTGCGGTGGGTGGTGGGTAGTGGTTGATATCGTCCGCGAGGCTCAGGCCCCGCTGTGCGCTGCGCCGAACCATCAGCCCTGCACCAGGCGCACCTGATGGCCCAGGCGATCGAAGGCGATGAAGTTCGCGATCCGTCCCATGCGGATCGAATCGGTCATCCTGAGCAGTGGCTGGTCGGCATCCTCGCGGCTCGGCGGAGTCGGCCCCGAGCCACCCAGTGCAGCGCAGAAGACGATTGCCCAGTCCTCGGCCGGCGTCCCCCGGGCAAACTCGAG
>CAZSYV010000031.1:6061-7144 GCA_964610955.1 uncultured Klebsiella sp.
CTCAGTGCAGGCTGGCGAGCTTCGCCTCGATGCCCAGCGCCTGCGCCACGTCGTACATCGCCTGGTTCAGAACCTTGTGCGTGGTGTGGTCGGCCTCATAGCTGACATTGGCGTTGATGTCGGCCATCACCACGTTGTGCAGCTCGTGCGAGATCGCCACATCGAACATGTAGCCCGACCACCACACGCCATCAGGTGCGATCCCCGCCTTGACCAGCGCCTTCGCCAGATCCACACCGCTCAGATTGGCCGGTGCGGGCAGCGCGATGCCGCGTTCGGTGGCGTTCCTGAGGCTGGAGTTGATCGCGTAGTCCATGCCGGTGATGAAGCCCTTGACCTCTTCCTCACCGTACTGCTTGTTGAGCTTGGCTATTTCCGCGTCGACGGTTTCCTGGCCGAGCATCGACACCAGTGCCGCAGCGAAGCTGAAATCGTCGGCACCTCCACCGGCCTTGACCAGTGCGGCAGTGACATCGAGTGCCGGTTCACCCAGATAGACGGGGCCGCCGAACATGTTCGTCGCCTGTTCCGCATGCGCCGCCGTGGCGGGTTGAGCACCTTCCGCGAAGGCAGGCGCACCGATCAATGAACCGAGGCAGGCAGCGAGTACCGTGGTTTGAAGATAGTGTTTCATGGGAGCTCTCCTTGTCGTCTTCCCGTGTCGGGAGTGCTGGAAATGCGTTCCGGAACATGACACCTGATGTGCATGGACCGGTGCTGTGGCGGCGTGTCTTTGGGGATGGGGATCAGTGGATCCGGATCGGCAAACGCATGCGCGTCGTTGGCAGTGATGGTATGGCGTCGAAATCACGCATGCCAGCAAAGTGGTGATTGTGGCGCAATCGTGCGTGGCTGCTGTGCAAGGTGTGTGTCGGTCGTATGCTTGCGGGCTTCAGTCCGATAGCGCGAGTCGTGTGAGCCGTTCGCGCAGCTCGGCAGGGTTCGTGGCGGGGGCGTCGCAGACGTAGCGGCGACACACATAAGCGGTTGCCGCACCGTTGATCGGCGGCCTGTCGACAAGAAGCGCCACGGTGTCTTGTCCATGCGTCGCAGCGCCACCGAGTCCGTCATTCCCGCGAAAGC
>CAZSYV010000031.1:7244-26439 GCA_964610955.1 uncultured Klebsiella sp.
CGCAGCGCCACCGAGTCCGTCATTCCCGCGAAAGCGGGAATCCAAGTCTTGTCCATGTACCGCAGCGCCACCCGCCAGCACCAGCTCGGGAATGTAATGCTGGCCGATCTCGGCTGCGAGCGCCTGCAGTGCGGCTCCTGCAGGATCACCCACCAGCGCGATTTCCGTCGCGCCATGAATCGCCAGGTCCGCTGCCCCGAGCAGATGCCCGAAGGCAAGGCCGTGCTCCTCCATGCCCACTGCGAGCGACTCGAGCAGCTGCGTGGCGCGGCTGCGGCGCGAGGCGTCGTCGTGGAGCTCGGCAAGGCGCAGCAGCAGCTCCACGGCAAGTGCAGTACCCGAGGGCGTCGGGTTGTCCATCAGCTCGCGGGGCCGGCTGACGAGCCGCTCGGCATCGCTCGCCGTGTCGAAGAGGCGGCCGTTCGCTGCATCCAGGAAGCGCTCGAGCAGGCTGTCGGCGATCTGCCCGGCAGCGATGCGCCAGCGATCATCGAAGTCGAGCTGATAGAGCTCGAGCAGGCCGAGGCCGACCGCGGCATGATCGTCGAGGAAGCCACCGACCGGCTGCCTGCCGGCGATGCGCAGCACCCGGCCCTGGTGAATGTAGTCATCGAGCAGGAGCTGCGCCGTGCGCTGTGCCATCGTCACGAGCGCAGGGTCGGCGAAGGCGCGCGCGGCGAGCGCAACGGCGCGAAGCGCCAGGCCGTTCCAGCAGGCGACGATCTTGTCGTCACGCGCGGGTCGCAACCGCCTCTCGCGCGCCTCGCAAAGCCGTGTGCGTGCGCGCCCGATCGCCTGCTGCAGCTGTGCGGCATCGATCCGCAGCCGTTTCGCCACCACATCGACAGGCTGCGCAACGTGGAGGATGTTGCGCCCCTCGAAGTTGCCCGCATTGCTCACGCCCCAGAAGGTGCGCAGCAGTTGCGCATCGTCGCCGAGCACGGCGTCGAACTCGTCTGCGCTCCACAGGTAGAAACTGCCTTCCTCGCCATCGCTGTCGGCGTCGAGCGAAGAGTGGAAGCCGCCGTTCGGTGCGCTCATTTCGCGGTGCAGCCACTGCAGCGTGTGCTGCGCCACGCGACGGACCTCCGCATCCCCGGTCGCCTGCCACAGGTGCACCGCAAGGCGCAGCAGCAGCGCGTTGTCGTAGAGCATCTTCTCGAAGTGCGGCACCAGCCAGGTGGCGTCAGTGCTGTAGCGGTGGAAGCCGCCGCCGACCTGGTCGTTGATGCCGCCGCGGGCCATCGCCAGGAAGGAGTCGTGGACGAGCGCGAGCGCCGAGCGGTCTCCCGTGCGTCGCCAGTGGCGCAGCATGAAGTCGAGCGCCGCGGGCTGCGGAAACTTCGGTGCGGCGCCGAAGCCGCCGTGCCTGCGGTCGTGGCTGGCAGTGATCGTGTGCGCGGCGTGCTCCAGGAGCTGCGGTGAAAGCGCGCCCGTCCACTGCTCGGTGCCGAGCTGGCGCGCGTACATCGCCTTCAGCGCGGAGGTGCTCTGTTCGATGTCCTCGGGCCGCTCGTGCCAGGCCTGCGCAACCGAGCGCAGTACGCGGCGAAACGCCGGCAGGCCGTGACGGTCCTCGGGCGGGAAGTAGGTGCCGCCAAAGAAGGGGTGTCCGTCGGGCGTGAGCATGACGGTCATCGGCCAGCCGCCCTGGCCGGTCATCGCCTGCACTGCCTGCATATAGACGGCGTCCAGGTCGGGGCGCTCCTCCCGGTCGACCTTGATGTTCACGAACAGCGCGTTCATCAGCGCCGCGGTCTCGGGGTCTTCGAAGCTCTCGTGTGCCATCACGTGGCACCAGTGGCAGGCAGCGTAGCCGATGCTGAGCAGGATCGGGCGGTTCTCCCGGCGTGCCCGTTCGAGCGCTTCCGGCCCCCAGGGATACCAGTCGACGGGGTTGTCGGCGTGCTGGCGCAGGTAGGGGCTGGTGGCGTCGATCAGTCGGTTTGGCACGGAAGGTGGCATCCGGGTGATGTCGTGCCCTGCATCCTGCCTCAAGACTTCCTGCCGCGCACGCGCTTCGCAGGGATTTGTACCGCAGCCTCGATCCTGGCCGGAACTCGTGTGCACGGTCGTGGCCAAACAGACCATGCAAGGAGAGCCTGCGGCAGGCGTGCCGCCAGGTGATCGGAGCTCGCCTTGACGCAGGCCTTCACGGAGTTGCGTGAAGTCTCGTTTTCGACCGGATGGAGGTGTGGAGATGAAGCCGCGAACGATCCTGTACAGCGCGCTGCTTGCCTTGTGTGCGACGGGTGCACTGGCTGCAGAACCCGTTGCTGAGGCGACGATTTCCTTTGCCAACCTGGGCGGCATCAACGACTGGAGAGCCGATGGTGACCGGGCCCTGTATGTCCAGGGACGCAACCAGAAGTGGTATCACGCCGAGCTGATGGGCTCCTGCATCGACCTGCCGAATGCCGAGCGCATCGGCTTCGTCGTCGAGCCTGCGGGCAGCTTCGATCGGTTTTCCTCGATCATCGTGCGCGGCAGGCAGTGCATGCTCAGGTCACTGACCGAAAGTGACGCTCCGGCGTCGCGCAGACGCTGATCGCCCGACGGGAGACCTGGGACCCCGGAGGGAGCGGAAAACGCTGACACAGGCGGGTGCGGGAAGCAGTCGCCTGTGTCAGGCGCCAGTCATCATTCCACGTCTACGCGCAGGCGTGTCAGCCGGATTGTGCTGATTCGCCACTGTCCGTCGCGCTTCTCGTAACTTTCGTGGTAATGCCCGTAGCCGTGCATTCTGCGCCACGGCATCCCCGAACCCTCGGGTGCCCAGAGCTTGTCCTCCATCGCCCAGATGCCGGTGGCGGTGGTGGTCGAGGTGATGTCGATTTCCGACATATGCCCGTGATGGACCGTGCTCAGCGGCGCGAGCGTCGCCGCCACCGAGGCGACGAAGCGCGCGGCACCCTCGATCAGCAGCGCCTCGTCGTGTGGCTGCACCGATTCCCGGAAATCGGTATGCACCTCCGGCGTGAATACCGCCTCGAAGCCGGCCCAGTCCTTGGTGTCCACGCAGCGGAAGTAGCGTGCCTTCAGCTCCTCGATCTCGCGAATCGCACACAACCTGGCGGTGTCGTCCATTTCCCCGGCGTCTTTTTCCGTGTCTGCCGCGGCACTCATGCCGATCACCGCCGGATCTCCGGCGTGTGCCTGCCAGGTGGCATCGCGGCGAACGATGCGCCAGCCCTGTGCCCTGCGTTCCCAGCGGTCGGTGTACTCGCCGTTGGAATCGAAGAAACGCGTGGCCAAGTCGCCAAGCCCCTGGTGGCGCGCCTGCACGTAGCAGTGGCTGGTGGCACGGTCGCCGTCGAGCTCGATGCGGATGCTGCCGAGCAGGTGCTGGGAGCCGCCGCAGACGTCGAGGTAATGGCGCATGTGAGTGCGCAGGGCGTCGAGCCCGTGCTGCTCGCCACCACTGCCGTAGTCGAAGTCGAGGTCCTCGGCGAACACCTCGCCGAGGGCGTCCCAGCGCTTATGGTCGAGAGTACGGGCAAAGTGCGCGAGGCCGTGCATGATCCGGCGTTCGTCGTCGAGTGTCTGCAGCGTCGTCATGAGTTACCCCAAAGGTGTCGAGAAGTTTTACGAAACATTTTTCTAATCAAGATTGAGCCCAGATAACATGTTGAATTTTATCATATAAATGATATTGGTATGGTTCATGCTTTAATTCTGGCGTGTGAGTGACCGGATCTGCCGGTTCATGGATATCCCGAGAGTTCGCCCAAATGCTCATGCTCCCGGGAGTTTTGCAACATCAGAATGGAGGTTCTGAGGCCATGGTTCATTTTCGCAAGACCCTCGTTGCCGTGGCACTTGCCACCTGCACCGTCGCGGCACAGGCAGCCACGGTCACGATCACTTTTGACAACCCGATCTTCAATGGCACCTCTGCCCCGGGCTACGACGCCGTGACCATTACCTACCCGAAATCGCCTGGGCCTGGTGAGACGTCAGTCGGCGTGCACGCCGGCCGCTTCCAGGGAACCGCAACGGCGCTCGAGGGCATCGGCCCCGAGAAGTTTGTCGACAGCATCGATGATCTGTGGACCTACTGCTACGACGTTTATAACACCATCAACCATGGGCAGACCGTTACCTATACGGTCGATTTCGATGGTGCCACCGACCGCACGCTCGCCTTTCTGGGGGCGGTGAACTCGGTGCTCGGCGCTGGTGATCCCTATGCCTGGCTGCACCCGACGACCGGTGCCCAGGCGGCTGCGATCCAGCTTGGCATCTGGGAGAGCCTGTACGACACGGGCTGGGATATCGACAGTGGCAGCTTCCGTGCGACAGGGCTCGAGACCGGCACGAAGAACGAGCTGAGCGGCTACTTTGCCGCGCTGTCCAGTGCAGCTTCGCTGGATCGCCGCTACACGATGGTTCTCCGGGCGGACGGGGCTCAGGACATGCTCACCGGTGATCCGCCCGGTGTGCCTGAGCCGGGCACGCTGTCACTGCTGCTGGGTGCGGCTGCAGGCCTCGTGCTTGGGCGCCGGCGCAGGCAGCCTGTCAACGGCTGATGCATACCGGGTAAGCGCCTCATCACGCCACCCCGACACTTGGGGTGGCGTGATGTCTCTGCATCAAGCGGCGAGTTCGCGCTTCAGGAATTCCAGCGTGCGCTGCCAGGCGAGAGCGGCAGCCTCGGGCTGGTATTCGAGCACCGGCAGCAGGCGATTTTCGCCAACCTGCGTTTCGTTCGCAAAGGCGTGACCGGCGTCGTAGCGGTGGAACTCGTAGCGTACGCCGGCTTCCTTCAGCCTTGCCTCGAGGGCATCGACGCCGGCAATGGCGAAGAACTCATCGTGAAGTCCCCAGTGGCCCATGATCGGCGCGCGGATCCTGCCGGCATCGACGAACTCGAGCGGCGGGTAGCCGTACCAGCTGACGGCGGCATCCGTCTCGGGTGCGAGCACCGCCGCCAGCACGGTGAGCGCACCGCCCATGCAGAAGCCGGTGACGCCGCACTTCCTGCTGCCACTCACCTTCAGCCAGGCGAGTGCACCGCGCACGTCCTGACCCGCCGCATCGGCAAAGTCGAGCCCCGTCATCAGGTGCTCGGCCTCCTTCGCATCGAGCGTGCTCTGGCCGCGGTAGAGATCGGGCACCAGTGCGCGGAAGCCTGCTGCGGCGAAACGCTCGGCGCTGGCGCGGATCTGGTCGTTGAGCCCCCACCACTCCTGCAGCACCACCAGCCCCGGTGCGGTGGCTGCTGCGGGTGGCTCGGCGAGATAGCCGCTGGTGGTGCCGCCATCGGGACGCTGGAAGGTGATGGTCTTGCCCATGGGTTGCCTCCTTGGTGATTCGTGTGCGAGCTGGCAGACCGATTATTGCCGATTTGCCCGTGCCGGCGGTGCTCAAGGGGCTCGTGCAGCTCCGTGACGGGGTACGTGCATGCATGTGATGCCTGCCACACCGATGCGTCGCTATACTGCTGCCCTCCGATCCGGTGGTGTCCCGGTGTGATGCCGGTACGGCATTTCCTGCGCGTCGGCTGAGGTCCTGTCACTGCAGCGGAGACCGTAGCATGATGAAATTGCTGATTGGCATCATCCTCGCGTATGTCCTGGGAGTGACCCTGCTCGGTGCCTGGCATGGCCTGGGACCGATGGAGAAGATCTGGGCCATCGCCTTCGTGGCGGTGCTGGCCTCGCTGCTGATTCCCGCGCTCAGACCGCTGGCCGCCAGGGTGCTGATCCTGATCGTCATCGTCTTCTTTCTGGTCAACCTGTACGGCAAGGCGGTGAGCGCCTACCACGCGGCGGCGGGAAACCTGCGTGCCACAGCCAGTTACCTCGCACTCGATGCCTGGCAGACCGGCAAGAAGTGGGTGGGTTCGCTGCTGCCGTCGATCGGGACCGGTACAGCCGTCGATATGGCGGAAAGGGCCCGGGCGGCGGATGCTGCCTATGTTCAGTGCCTCGGAAACGTGATTGCGGAGCAGGCAGGGCAGGGACTCATCTCGCCTGCGAACCGCCAGTACGCGAACACGTGTCTTGCGCAGGCCTCGCCGGATGAGGCCTGCATGAGGATCGTCCTGGGCTGGATCCAGGAAAATGATCCCTCGCAGGGGCAGCGCTGCGTGCAGGGCAATGTCCTCGGCCGGGCGCGTGCAGGGACCGGCGCGATCGCCAATGTTCTGTGCGCTCGGTGGCTGCCGGAGTCGGTGCAGAACATCGTGTGTGTGGATCGATGGAACAGCCAGACCACCCAGACCGGCGCAGCGTCGGCGACCGATTCCGCCTATCGGTACGACCCGAACCGCGCCAACTGCCTGCTCGGGGTGGTGAGCGCACAGGGAATCGCGGCGTTCCAGTGCAACGAGTTCAGGGAGAACCCCCAGCGCTGGGAGCAGTGCGTGATCGACGCGATCCGGGGCAGGCTGGGCAGCACCGCACAGCCGTATCTTCGGCAGTGCGGTGCTGCGCCCTGACCGACAGCAACCAAAAAAATCGTTGCGACTGCGCGTGGGCCGGTGGCAGGATGACCCCCCGGATCACATGGATTAGCGACAACTGCTACAGGAAGTCATCCGGTAGTGTGTCAGCGGGGCTTCCCAACCAAGCTTCGGTGGCTGTTCCCATCAGCTTGCAGTGGAGCAGATCATGAACAGAAGATTCAGTGTCAGGCGTACCACGATCGTCGTCTCGATGGCGGTGGCTCTCGGCGTTGCGGGATGCGCGGAGAACGGGCAGATCGACAAGACCCGGATGGGTGTTGCCATCGGCGCCGTTGCCGGCGCCGCACTCGGTGCCAAGGCCGCTGGTCACAACAAGGCGCTGGGCGCGGTTCTCGGCGGGCTGGTCGGTGGTCTGGTCGGCGGCAAGATCGGCGCGATGCTCGATGAGCACGACCGGGCACGGCTCGCGCAGTCGACCGAGGCAACCATCCGCACCGGCCAGTCGCAGACCTGGACCAATCCCGATACCGGCGTCACGGCCAGCACGGTCGTCAGGGAAGAGGTTGCTGCAGCACCCAAGCCGGTGCAGATCCCGATCCTGAAGGACAAGGTACAGAAGCTGCCGCCGCTGGAACTCATCGGCGAAGACTACATTGCCACCGGCTCGGCCAATGTCCGCGGCGGCCCGGGGACCGACTACGTCGTCGTCGACCGGCTCGGCAAGGCCCAGACCACGCGGGTGGTCGGCAAGGTGGTCGATGCCGACTGGTATCTGGTTTCGAAGAACGATGTCGGCAGCGGCTTCGTTTCCGGCTCGCTGCTCAGGCCCGCACCCGCGAGTGCACCGACGGCGCCTGCTGCCCAGCCCCGTCAGCCGTCTGCCGGCGTTGCCGAGGTCAGCGTTGCCGCCACATCGACCTGCCGGGTCGTGACCCAGGAGGTGTCAAAGGCCGGTGAGACCACCAGCCAGGATGTGAAGGCCTGTCGTGGCCCGAACGGCTGGGAGATCGTCACGGCCTGAACGCCTGAGCCGTTGCGCTGACCCGAGTCGCTCACCGAGACCTGTACGGGAGCGATGGTGAACGCCCCGGGCTGCGACATCGGGTCCCGTGCCGAATGACAGGAATCCGAACGATGATCGACCATCGCTTTCCTCGGTTGCCACAGCTGCCGCTCCGACGGGCGTTTCGCCACTCACGGTATCGCCTGGCAGTGAAGCTTGCGCTCATCGCCGTGCTGCTCGGCCCGACGATGGCTCTCGCCGCTCGTGTGCTGCTGACGGACGGTCAGCTGAAGGCCGAGGTGGCGGATGGCAGCGACTGGTGCCAGGCCGAGACCACGGTGGTGCTGCGGAGCGCGGACACCTCGGCCTTTCGCGACGAAGCGCGTCTCGCGCGCCTGGTGGGGGGGCTGCGTGCCGCGCTGAGCTTCGAGTGCCCGCAGGCCACCTCCCTTCACATGCGTGCAGCGCTGGCCGATGGCAGCACATTCGATGCCGTGGCGACGCAGGCCGATGGCTGGCAGCTGAGCTATCGCTCGGGCAGCGTACGGCCGGGTGCCGTCGAAGCACCGCCCCCACCACCGCCACCCGCTGCGCCGGTGCAGACGCCGGCAGCCGAGGTTCGCATGCCAGCACACCCCGGCGCGGACCGGGAGAATCCTCGGGCGCTTGCACCGGAGCGGGCAGCAGCGCCACGCCCGAGTGCCGCCGCCGTGAAGCAGCAGCCGCCCGCGCCGCGCCAGGCTTCGGCGGTGCGTCAACCTCGGGCTGCAGCGGATGCAGGTGCCGCAGTGCCGGCACTGGAGATGCCCATCGCACCGCCGGTGCAGGAGCCGACCGGGGGCAGTCATGGCGGTGTGTGGCTGGTTCTCGTCGTGCTGCTCTTCGGCGGTGCTGCCGCCTGGTTCTTCTGGCGCCGCCGGACCGCAGTGCCCGTCGTGGTGCCGCGCCCCCTGAAGAAACCGCCCGCTGCAGCGCCACTGCGCCGGGATACGACACCGCCGCTGGCGCCGCCGCCCGAGCGCCCCGAGGAGGCATCGTCCGCAGCAGCGGCGAGCGATGCCCCACCACCTGCGTCAGTGGCGGAATCCACGGCTGAAATGAGCGTGAAGCAGCGCTTCCTGCTCGAGCAGGAGCTGAAGTATCAGGCCGGTGTCACTGCTGCGATGGATGCACTGACGCGAACCCAGGCGGCACTGGGGCAGTCGAGTGCGGTTCCCGAATGGGTTCGAGGTGAACTGCGGCGTGTGTCGGGTTCCGCCCTGAAGTCTGTGCGCACCCGGCTGCGCAAGCGCGCATTCAGGCCGTTGCGGATGCTCGGCCGGGCGCTGTTGTTGATTCCACTCTGGAAGTGGCTGCGCAGTTTCAGGCCGATCCTTCAGATCGTCCTTGCCGGCCTGCTGCTGTGGCTGCTTGCCAGTGCCAGGTCGATCGCGCTCCAGTGGGTCATGGCCACGGGCAAGCCGGTAGCCGTGTCGTCCGTGCTGCTGTTCATCTATGCGCTGGTGCTGGTTCCCCTGGGTTTCTGGGTGGGGCGTCGGCACGATCTGCGCGCGCCACTGAAGATGCTGGAGTCCGACTGCGGGAACCTGAAGGAACTGGTGCTGTTGTTCGTTCACGGTGGGCAGATGGCGGATGTCTCCGGTGATGAATCCAGCCTCGTCGCGCTGCGGGTCAAGACGACGGATGCGAAGGGGGCGAGCGCACAGGAGACTTCGGCAACCGGCACTGGCCTGGAGGTCTCCCCACCCGACGGCGTGCTCTTCCTGTGCATGGGCGAGTACGCGACCTACCGTGTGGAGGCAACGGGCGAGATCGAGCTGGTTTCCGATGTAGGCAAAAGCGCGTTCATGAAAGCCCATGGTGATCTGCTGAGCGAGGTGCTGGCGGCTCAGCGTGAGGTGTTTGCCGGTATCGTCGAGAACTTCGCGGCCTATGCGGAGCTGCGCTGGATCGAGCGCAGCCAGCGGGCGGAGATTCCACGACTGGAAGGCTTGCTGCGCAATATCCAGAGACTGGGACAGATCTGGGAACCGGTCTGTGTGGCCGACGAGGTGTTCACCTTTCTGCTGCGGCGCATCGATCTGTTCAACCTGCGCGACAGCGCGACACCCCCGGGCATCCTGCTGCACGGCTATCCGGGAAACGGCAAGGAGTACCTGGCCCGACGGATCGCCGACTCGGTGTTTGCCGAATTCGTTCGTGTCGATGCCGATGAGGTGGCCTCTGCCCAGGCGGTCAAGCAGCTGTGGACCGAGCACCGCGGTGGTGGTCCGGTGGTGCTGTATCTCGACTACGCCGATCAGCTGTTCCCGAAGGCGGGCTCCGAGAATGCCGGTGCCGGAACCCGCGAGGGCACGCTGGCCTGGCTGGAGGAATGGAGTCGCCACGAGGCGGCACGGAGCGGCATCTGGGTGGTGATGAGCGCGCAGAGCGAGCAGGGTCTGCACCCGCGCCTGCTCGCTCATTTCGGCAGCTCGCGCGTGGAGGTCGCCGCACCCGATGCGCGCGGTCGCTCACTCATCCTCGCCAACGCCTGCATCGACAATCAGATGGATGTCGATGTGCCCGACTGGGTGGTGGACCGCACGGCCGGCACATCCATTCGCGAGCTGCGCGACATCGTCAAGGAGACCAGGCTCCATTGCGTGCCGAATCCCCCACAGGACGAGGACTGGCGTGCGGCCATCGGGCATATCCGTGGCAGCGATGCGGGCTTTCGCGACGAGCGCAAGACCTGGGACCGGCTGGTGCTGCCCGCCGAGATCAAGGATCAGCTGCTGCGCGTTGCGAAGATTCTCAAGGAAGCCGACAAGTGGAAGGGCAGGAATGTCCGCGTCCCGAACGTGCTGCTGTTCGGGCCACCCGGCACCGGCAAGACCGATATCGCCCGCACCTTCGCCAACGAGGGCGGCGTGAAGTTCATGATGGCCTCGACCGCCGATCTCAAGGCGGAGTACATCGGCCAGTCCGCCCATCGGGTGCGTGAGGTCTTCGGCAAGGCCCGTGCTGCGGCACCCTGCGTGCTGTTCATCGACGAGATCGAGTCGGTGACCGCCAAGCGCGGCTCGGCCGGCGCTGACCAGTTCACGCAGGAAATCGTCACCCAGATGCTGCAGGAGATGGAGGGCGCCCAGAAGTCCGACCGCGACGTGTTCGTGCTTGCCGCCACCAACCGTCCCGAGGACATCGACGATGCGATCCTCAACCGCTTCGGCAGCAGGATCGAGGTGCCGCTGCCCGATGAGGCGGGGCGGCGCGAGCTGCTGGTGCGCCTCCTGCGCGAGCAGCCACTCGATCCGCAGCTCGACGTCGATGAGCTGGCTGCCCAGGTCGCGAAGCGTACCAACCGCAAGAGCGGACGTGACCTCGTCAAGCTGATCGAACGCGCCATGCAGCGCGGCGTGCTGAGCACCGAGAACCCCGAGGACATGGTCCTGACGCGCGATCTGCTCATGGCCGAACTCGACCCTGCGGGGCGTGAGGTCAGCGACGCGGAGCTCGAGCAGATCTGGTCGAGGATCGTGCTCAAGCCCGCCGTGAAGGACGACATCATGGCGAAGATCCGCATGTTCAACAAAGGCGGGCGCGCCGCACCGCGTGGTCTGCTGCTCTACGGGCCACCCGGTACCGGCAAGACCGAGATCGCCCGGCGCATCGCCGATTCGGCGAGCTGCTTCTTCATGCCGCTGAAGGCCTCCGACCTCAAGGCGGGCTATGTCGGGCAGAGCGGGCAGAACGTGAAGGCGATCTGGGAGAAGGCACGCTCGCGCGGACGCTGCGTCATTTTCGTCGACGAGTGCGAGGGCGTGTTTGCCCGTCGTGGCGGCACGAACGCCGACTCGGCGACCGAGGAGACCGTGCAGGCCTTCCTGGCGGAGTGGGATGGCGTTGGCACCGAGGACCAGCGGGTCTGGGTGCTCGGTGCCACCAACCGCCACGACCTGCTGGACAGCGCGATCGTCTCGCGTTTCGGTGCTGGCGTCGAGATCGGCCTGCCCGAGGCACCCGAGCGGCTGCAGATCCTGCGGCTGGAAATGGAAAAACTCGAGGCACCCACCGAGATCCCCGAGTTTCTCGGCCGGGCAACCACCGGACTCTCCGGCAGGAATCTCTCCACCCTCGCCAGGGATGTGCTCACGCTGGCCGAGCAGCGCAACACGGTACCCAGCGAGGAGCTCTGGCGCGAGGCGCTCTCGCGTCAGGGGAAATCGGGCAGCGACAGCGTCGATGCCTCGGCGCGCTGGGAGAATCTGGTTCTCGCCCCGGCAACCCTGCAGAGCCTGAAGAATGCCTGCAGCTCGCTGAAGGACGCCGAGGTGCTGATCAAGCAGGGCTACAAGCCCCCTGCCGGTGCGCTGCTTTTCGGCCCACCGGGAACGGGCAAGACGCAGATCGCCCGCACGCTGGCCAACGAGAGCGGCCTGGCGTTCATTGCCGCCTCGCCGGCAGACCTCAAGGCGGGGTTCGTCGGCCAGTCGGGGCAGAAGGTCCGTGAGCTGTTCGAGCGCGCCAGGGAGAAGGCACCCAGCATTCTCTTCCTGGACGAAGTCGAATCGATCGCATCGGCACGCGGCGGTTCGGGTGGTGACAGCTTCACCGGCGAGATCGTCACTCAGCTGCTCACCGAACTCGACGGGGCGAAGAAGAGCGATCGCCATGTCTTTCTGCTTGCCGCGACCAATCTGCCCGAGCAGGTCGACCCGGCGATCCTCTCGCGCTTCGACCAGAAGATCGAGATCCCGCTGCCCGATGCCGACCAGCGTCGGCAGCTGTTCGAGATCGCCCTCAGGAAGAAGGCGACCGACTTCGACGCGGCCACCGTGGCGACGGAGCTCGCGGGGCTCGCCGGCAAGCTCGGGGGCCGTGACATATTCAAGCTCGTCGAGCGTGCCTCGCAGCGTGCGATCGAGCGTGCGCGCGCCGCAGGTACCATCGAGTCCGTGGTGCTCTCGCGCGAGGACCTGCTGCTCGAGGCGGCTCCGCAGGGCAGCGAGATGTCGGCCGAGGATATCGGGAAGGTCTGGGAGAAGATCGTTCTCGAGCCGAGCGTCAAGGAAGACATCCTGCACAAGGTGCGCCTGTTCAGTCGGGCGGACAAGAAGGCGCCGAAGGGTCTGCTGCTCTACGGGCCTCCGGGTACCGGCAAGACCGAGATCGCCCGGCGCATTGCCGAGTCGGCAAACTGCTTCTTCATGTCGCTGAAGGCCTCCGACCTCAAGGCAGGCTATGTGGGGCAGAGCGGACAGAACGTGAAGGCGGTCTGGGAGAAGGCACGTTCGCGGGGCCGCTGCGTGATGTTCGTCGACGAGTGCGAGGGGGTGTTCGCCCGGCGCGGGGGCACCAATGCGGACTCGGCAACCGAGGAGACCGTGCAGGCCTTCCTGGCGGAGTGGGATGGCGTTGGCACGGAGGATCAGCGCGTGTGGGTCGTGGGCGCCACGAACCGCCGTGATCTGCTCGATGATGCGATCGTTTCGCGCTTCGGCGCAGCGGTCGAGATCGGTCTGCCCGGCGCTGCGGAGCGCCTGCAGATCCTGGCACTCGAACTCGCGAAGCTGGAGATGCCGGCGAGCGTGCCGGAGTTCGTCGGTCAGGCGACGGCCGGGTTCTCGGGGCGCAACCTCGCAACACTCGCCCGCGACGTCGGTACCCTTGCCGAGCAGCGCGGTGGTGAACTCGGCGAGGACATCTGGCGTGAGGTCATCGCCCGGCACAGCAAGTCGGGCAGCGAGGCGGTCGACGAGGGAGCACGGTGGAGTTCGTTGATCCTGTCGGAGCAGACGCTGGAGCGGCTCAGGACCACCTGCGAGATGCTCCGGCACACGGAGGTGCTGCAGGCCCAGGGCGTCGATGTTCCGAAGGCCGCCCTGCTGTATGGCCCTCCCGGTACGGGCAAGACGCAGATTGCCCGCACGCTGGCGAACGAGAGCGGCCTGCCGTTCCTCGCGGCCACGACGGCCGATGTCAAGGCGGGCTATGTGGGGCAGTCGGGGCAGAAGGTGAAGGAACTGTTCGAGCGCGCCCGCGGTCGCGCGCCCTGCATCCTGTTCGTCGACGAGATCGAGGCGGTGACACCGGTGCGTGGCGGGCCCAATGCCGATCAGTTCACCAACGAGATCGTCAACCAGTTCCTGCAGGAACTCGATGGAATCCGTGCCAGTGCGCAGCATGTGTTTCTGCTGGGTGCCACCAATATTCCGGATGCGATCGATCCAGCGATCCTGTCGCGCTTCGGCGAGCGGATCGAGATCCCGAGGCCTGACGAAGCCCAGCGGCTGCGGCTGTTCCGGCTGTTCCTCGGCAGGCAGCGTGCCGACTTCGATGTGGACGCGGCGGCGGCCACGCTCGCCCGCCGACATGACGGTCTGAGCGGTCGTGAGATCGGCAGCATCGTGAAGAGCGCCTCGCAGCTTGCGGTTCGCCGGGCAATCCAGGCGGGCAGGGCCGACCAGGTCGTGCTGACCGAGGCCGACTTCGGTGATGCATTGAGTGGGCGGGAGGCATCATGAGCAGCCAGACACCACCGGCACGGGGCAAGGCGCCACCTCCGGCGCAGCAGGCAAAGGGCACGGGCGAGAAGGCACATGCGCCGCCGCCGGCGCGCCGGCCGCCACCGGCGCAGCCGCACACACTGGCAGATGCCGCGCAGGAGATGGGCATGGACACCGCAGAGGCGGTGGTCACGGCGGGGCACAATGGCGAGCGGAACCTGCGCATCCAGTGGATCACCGTGCCACTTTCGCCAAACTGGACATCGTGTCGCTTTGCAGTGAGTTCGCTGCCGGAGCACCGCCTCAGCGCCGAGATGGAGCAGGTGGCCTACCGGAAAGGCTATGCGGCGGAAGGCTCGTTCCAGACCGATGTGGTGCCGGTTGCAGCGCATGGAATCCAGGGCAGGCTCGTCGTCCGCGACCTCGACACCGGTGAGGTGCTGGAGCAGCCCTGGACCTGGCGGACCTGGGGCGGTGGGAATCCCTTCTCCTGGATCTTCCGCCTGATCAGGAAACTCTTCGCCAAACCGAAGGGCTGAAGCGGAGACACACGTAGGGGTTACAGGTTCCTGTACGTCGGGTGCGCCGTGAGAGCCTGGCGCCGCGAGAGCTCAGTAGCGGTAGCAGGTCGCGAGTGCGCGCTGCGTGGCGGCAGCCGAGCGATCGAGTGACACGCTGCCCTGCCCGGCACCATCGAGTCGCAGATAGGACTCGGTGACCAGCCGCGCCAGTTCCCGGGTGACGTCGGTGTTGCCCTGACGGGCCAGCCACAGCGGCAGGTCCGAGTTCGAGAGGTTGACCAGCCAGCGCGTGCGCTCGCTGCCGGTCGGGCTCAGTGGCAGGTCCAGCGTCCAGCCGTTGAATACCCAGGTCATGGTCGGCGCTGCGGCGGAAAGCGCCATTTTCATCTGCACATCCAGCACCGGGACGCCCTGGTTGCAGTACAGGCTGATCGAGTCGATCACCGAGTCGATCGGCGCCACGCTGGCCACCAGGAAGCCGCCCGTGTCGTGCAGCTGCCACGGCATGGCGGCCGATGCGGGCAGGCCGGTTTCGTCGATCTGGTACTGGCTGCCGTTCCAGCGCCACACGGGGCTGTAGCGGTCGAACTGCAGGTCGTGCATGCCCTGGTGGACGCTGGGGAGCACGCCCAGCTCGTTGAATGCCGGCAGCCCGATCGCCGTGCTGGCGTAGCCGTCCGCCGTGGCCATGACGATGATCCCGCCGCAGCCCATGGTGCCGCAGTCGCCCATGGCGGAGGCCGGGTTGTACAGCACCAGCAGGTCGGGTCGACCATCGTCATCCATGTCGGCAAGCGAAAGCGAATAGCACGCCTCCCCCGGGTGTCCGCAGTCGGCGGCATTGCCGGTTGCACGCTGGATGGCCTCTGTCTGGGCGCGGCTCGGCTGAACGTCGCTCTGGATGCTTACCGGCGGGGCGGGTGTTTCGCCCTCCGCCGTGGGTGGCGGAGCGTGCAGGTGCACGCTGCGCGGCTGGGCGAGGCTCGGTGGCAACTGCTCGGGGAAACCCATGTCGGCGCGCACGGCCCATGCCTGCACGGTCATCGGCAGCGCCTGCCAGTCCGGCGTGGCCGAGGGTGCTTCGGTGATGAGGTAGACATCGGTGCGCCCGCGGGTGTGAATGGCCGCGATGAGCGTGCCGGATGCGAGGTCGAAGTCGACGATGGCATCTTCCTCTGTGCCCCGATGCGGCGCGTTGCCCGAGACGATGAGGTGACAGGCGTCGAGCTCGACCGGGCCCGATACGCTGAGGTTGCGCCGCAGGTGCAGGCGCTCGGTTGCACTCAGGTGCTGCAGGCGTGTCACCACGGGTGCTGCCGAAAGCAGATCGGTGGGCTCGGCAAGGTATTTGCCCGCATACGACTGCAGATCGGCATACGGCCCGGTGCAGGCGGCTGCGGCGGCTGATGCGATGGCGGAGGTTGCCAGCAGCATTCCGGCGACGCCGTGGCGCATCCGGTACTCGCCCGGGTGATGGATCCTCATCGGGCCGTCTCCGGTATCGGGAGCCGGGATCATACTGCCGGGCGTGGCGACGGAAAAGGAGCAGCCAGCGTCCTGCGCGGGGCACATTTCCGGGTGCTCTTGCCCCGGCGTGCCGAGCTGGGTACCTTGCTGTCACCATCCCTGGCGCGCCGTGCGGGTGCCGGGCAATCTGATCGGGAGGATGTGTCCATGAGCTTTTTCGACTTCGTCAAGAACGCCGGCGCCAGGGTCATCGAGTCGGCAGGCAACGCCGCCGGCAGCATTCTTGGACACGTGCGCAGGGAAGTGCCGGATGCAAGGACCGACGATATCGACGTCAGCTTCACCGACGGCACCGTACGCGTCAGCGGGAACGCTGTCAGCCAGGAGGAAAAGGAAAAGATCATTCTTGCCGCAGGCAATGTGCACGGCGTCGAGAGGATCGAGGACGGCATAACGGTCAGTGGTGAGCAGGCTCCCGCCTCGCGCATGTACACGGTGAAGGCCGGCGATACACTGTCGGCGATTGCCAGGGCGGTGTACGGCAATGCAAACGAGTATCCGAAGATATTCGAGGCCAACAAGCCGATGCTGAAACATCCGGACAAGATCTATCCAGGGCAGGTGCTGCGTATTCCCTGACCGGCCGACGCAATGTCCGGCGAAATACGTATCGTGGCGCGAAGGAAACGCATGTGACACAACTGGTCATCCGCTTCGACATGCGCAACCCCCAGCCGGGCACACCGAAGGAGGCGCTCTATGCGGCGGCGATCGAGATGGCTGCCTGGGCCGATCGTGTCGGCTTCGATGTCGTCGAGCTGAGCGAACATCACGGCGCGGATGACGGCTACCTGCCGTCGCCCGTCGTGCTGGCCTCGGCCATTGCGGCACGGACGAAGCGCATCCGCATCCGCCTCACGATGGTCACACTGCCGTTCAACCATCCGCTGCGGATCGCGGAAGACATCGCCGTGCTCGACATCATCAGCAATGGCCGTGTCCAGGCGGGTTTCGCCGGCGGCTATGTGCCGCATGAGTTCGCCATGTTCGGCGTCGAGCGGCGCGAGCGTGGCCGGATCGTCGAGCGTGGCGTCGAGGCGATCAGGCGCGCCTGGACCGGTGAACCCTTCGATTTCGAAGGCCGCCGTGTCTGCGTGCGGCCAACGCCGGTGCAGCAGCCGCACCCGCCGATCTGGCTCGGTGGGTCCTCGCCTGCCGCGGCCAGGCGTGCAGCGCGCATTGCGGACCACTTCTACACCACCGATGCCTCGCTCCACGGGGTCTACCGGCACGCCGTGGTCGAGCTGGGTGGTGCGGATCCGGGGCCGTGGCCCGATATCGGCAGTGGCTTCTTCCTGGTCGCGGAAGACCCGCAGGCCGAGGCGGTGCGCATGGCACCCTACATCCTGCACGAGTGCAATTCCTACGGACGCTGGGCGGCATCCGAGTCGGCGGATGCGCGCTTCCAGTATCACGAGCAGACCGATGTGGCACCGTTGCTGGCGGGCGGACTCTACCCGATGCTGCAACCCGTGCAGGCGCTGGAGGAGATCGCGCGGCGTGGACCGCGCGGTGCGGTGAGTCTTCATCCTCTGATCGCAGGCCTGCCGCCGGAAGTGGGCTGGGAGCAGCTCATGTATTTCGAGAAGCACGTACTGGCGCAGCTGCGCCGCTGAGTGTGCCTGGATTCACGCCGATCATCGGGAGAATACATGCTCGAGACGTTTTTTCACGCATCCTGGGACGCCATTCCGGCGCACAACGCGCGCGAGCATATCGTGGCGGCGATTGGACGTTACCTCGGCTCCTACGCTGAGGCTGATCTCGAGGGGCGTGCGGCACTGTTTGCTGACGATGTCGTTGCCGAGGAGCCGGTCGGCGCGCCCCCCATGCGTGGCAAGGCGGCACTCATCGCCTTCTGGAAGGCGACCCTCGATGCCGGCTGGCGCGTCGGCAACCGCCTCGAGCAGGCGGTGGTGAACGGTGACGAGGCGCTGATCGTGTTCGTCTCCACGCTTGCGGTGCCCGGCGAGGGCAGCGTGCGGCTCAGGGTGTTCGAGCAGCTCGAATTTGCCGCCGACGGGCGGATCGTGCGGCTGCGTGCGTTCAATGATGCGGGGTGTCTGAATCCGGCTGCGGTTCTGGCGCCCGCGCCGTCCGATGCCTCCGTTTCCTGCGCAGACCAGCTGCGCTGACGATTTCCCAAGGATCAGGTTTTTCTGGAGGACAGCGATGAGCAAGGTTGCACTCGTCACCGGCGCCACCCGTGGCATTGGCAAGGCCTCTGCCATCGCCCTGGCGCGAGCGGGCTTCGATGTGGTCATCACCGGGCGCACCGTGAAGGAAGGCGAGGGCAGGGCGACCCTGCCCTATGCTCCCGATGGGCAGCAGGTGAGCGTGCCCGGCAGCCTGGAGGCGACCGCCGAGGCGATTCGTGCACTCGGGCGTGAAGTGCTGCCCGTGGTGATGGATCTGCTCGAGCGCAGCACCATCGATGCCGTGGTGGAGCAGGCGCTCGCGAAGTGGGGCCGGATCGACCTGCTTCTCAACAACGCCATCTACCAGGGGCCGGGGCTGATGTCGGCCTTCAGCGGGTTCACTTTCGAACAGCTCGAAAGGAGTGTTCTGGGCAACCTGGTCAACCAGGTCTATCTGGCACGGCTGGTGCTGCCGGTGATGATCGCTCAGGGCGGTGGCACCTACATCAGCCTGAGTTCGAACGCGGCGGTCACGCCACCACCTGCGCCACCCGGCAAGGGGGGCTGGGGCTTCGTCTACGGCGCACCGAAGTCGGCGTTCCATCGCATTGCCGAGTTCATTCACGTCGAACACGCCGGTGACGGTATTCTGGCCTTCAACGTCGAGCCCGGCTTCACGGTGACCGAGGCGACGATCGCCATGTTCGGCGCCGACTCGGCGGCCGACTTCAATCGCAGCGCCACCACGCCGGAAACCACTGGCGAGGTGATCGCCTGGCTCGCCACCCGCCCCGAGGCACGCGAGCTGGCCGGCACGCTGATCAGTTCACCTGATTTCTTTCGCAACCGCGGCGTCAGCCGTGCAAACCCGGATTGAAGGAAGACCCCATGTCGGAACCCGTACTGCTGCTGCACCGGGAAGGCCCGGTTGCCACCGTGACACTCAACCGTCCGGAGGCGATGAATGCTCTCTCTGCCGAGTTGCGTCTGGCGCTTGGCGAGGCCTTTCGCGACCTCGCCGCGGACCCGGAGATCCGCGTTGCGATCATCACCGGAGCGGGTCGGGCATTCTGCGCCGGCATGGACCTCAAGGAACTCGGCAGCGG
>CAZSYV010000032.1:0-26324 GCA_964610955.1 uncultured Klebsiella sp.
GCTGCAAACTTCCCGGGTTCTTGTTTTCGTGCAAATGACGATGTGACACGGGAATAGTGCTGGGCTCCATCCCTCGTCACCCCCGCAGAAGCGGGGGGCCAGTACGGAAGTGACGGATGGCAGAAACAGACCGGCGGCAGGGGCATGCGGGGTGGCAGGAACGGAACGGCGGCAGGAGCATGGCGAGTCGCTGGAGTGGTGGCGGCTGAAATCATGGCGAGGCGAAAACTTCGGCTTGCCATCGTCGATGAGCGTGCTTAACATGCTGCGCTCTTTTCGTTCCACGGGCCTGGCGATTCCCCTCCCGCATCGACGGAGGTCGGCGCCGGCGCGACAAGGTGACACCATGAAAGCCGATATCCATCCTGCATACGACAAGATGACTGCAACCTGCAGTTGCGGAAACGTGATCACGACCCGCTCGACGCTGAAGCGGGATCTGAGCCTCGACGTGTGTTCGAAGTGCCATCCGTTCTACTCGGGCAAGCAGAAGGTACTGGATACGGGCGGTCGCATCGATCGCTTCAAGAAGCGTTTCGGTACGCGCAAGGCAGTCTGATTCCCAGCGGCGGCGGGATGCCTGCGTTCCGCTGCTTCCCCGCCCTGCACCTCGCTGGCGTGTCGATCGTGCTGATCGGCACGCTTCTGTCATGGGCGGCAGCGGCAGCCTCTGCCCCGGCTTGCACACCCTTCACCTCGACCGAACCGGCGCGCGTCGCGGCGGTGATCGATGGCGACACGCTGCGTCTCGGTGACGGGCGACGCATCCGCCTGATCGGGGTCAACGCTCCCGAACTGCACGATCGTTCAGGACGGGCCGAGCCTGGGGGAAAGGCGGCGCGACGGCTGGCCGATGACTTCCTGCGCGGTTCCCGGCTCATGCTCGCCGTTGGTGAGGTGCGCCATGATCGCTATGGACGCACCCTGGCGCACGTGTGGCGTGCCGATGGTCAGAGTCTCGAGGCGGCACTGCTTGCGGCCGGGCTGGCGCGCTACGTTGCGATCCCCCCTGATCTGCAGCAGCTCGACTGCCTGCGGGCAAGCGAAGACCGGGCGCGCACGATGCGCATTGGACTGTGGGGAAGCGGCGAGTTCGCTCCGCGGGCAGCATCCACACTGCGCCCGGGTGAAAACGGATTTCGCCTGCTGCGCGGTCGAGTCGACGCTGTGACTCGCACTCGCTCGGCCTGGTGGATCGAGGTCGAGGGTCGCGTGGCGTTGCGCATTGCTGCGTCAGATCGACGCTATTTCGACGCCACGACCCTGCAGGCACTGCAGGGCAGGGACGTGGAGTTTCGAGGGTGGCTGGTCTGGCGCAAGGCGGGCAAGCAGAGCAGGACTGCCCACGCTCCCTGGCAGATGAGCCTGCGCCATCCGGCGTCGCTGAACACGCTCGACTGAGTCAGAAGATATCCAGTGTGTTGTACTCATCGCGCTGAAAATCATCACCGTCAGGGGTCACCGACGGCACGTCCTCGAGCGGGAACAGCTCGAACCTGGCGTTGCTCTGTCCAGGTGCCGCGAGCAGGCCTGTGGCCGGATCGATACGCACGCTTACCAGTCCGACGGGCAGCGGGCGGGTCTGCAGTGGCAGGCCGTTCGTGGCTTCACGCATGAAATCCACCCATACCGGGAGCGCAGCAGAACCGCCGAATTCCTGGTGTCCGAGCGGCGTGTTTTCATCGAAACCGATCCATGCGGTGGTGACGAGCTGGCCGACATAGCCGGAGAACCAGGCGTCGGTGGGCCCATTCGTCGTGCCGGTCTTGCCGGCGACATCGGCGCGCCCGAGGGCGAGTGCACGTCGACCGGTACCGTGCTTGATCGCGTCCTTCAGGATGCTGTCGATCATGAAGGCCACGCGCGGGTCCATCACCTGCGGGGCGGGTTCAGGCTGCGCGGATGTCGTGTCCGCCTGCAGCAGCTCATCCAGAGAAGCGGCTTCCGCAGCATGCGCTGGTACGGTGCACTCGGGGCAGGCGCGCGGTGGCGCTGCACGCCACAGGACTTCGCCATCGACGCGTTGCACTTCGGTGACCAGATAGGGCTCGACCCGATACCCACCGTTGGCGAGGATCGCGTAGGCGGCGGCCAGTCGCAGTGGGGTGACGCTTGGCGTGCCGAGGGCAAGCGACAGGTCGGTGACCAGGTCCGCGCGTTCGAAACCGAGCCGCACGAGGTAGTCGACAGCACGCTGGGTGCCGAGCTGCTGCAGCAGCCGGATCGAGACGAGGTTGCGCGAGTTGACCAGCGCCGTGCGCAGGCTCGTCGGGCCGTAGAACTTGCCGGAATCGTTCTCGGGTCGCCACACCCTGGCGAGGCCCGGATCGTTGAACACGATGGGCGCATCGTTGATGACGGTGGCAGGGGTGTAGCCATTTTCCATGGCTGCTGCGTAGATGAACGGCTTGATGTTCGAGCCAGGCTGGCGCCGTGCCTGCGAAACCCGATTGAACTTGCTGTGGTCGAAATCGAGCCCGCCGACCAGCGCCCGGATTGCACCATCGGTCGCATCCAGCGACACCAGCGCGGCCTGTGCTGCCGGAAGTTGCGCAAGCCGCCAGCCGTCCTGGTCAGCGCTGATGCGCACCACATCGCCGGGCTCGACCAGTTCCGAGGCGCGGGTTGGCGCCGGTCCGCGCCGGTCGGGGTCGATGTAGCGGCGCGCACTGGCAAGCCCGTTCTCCCAGCCGATATTGATGGTCTCGCTGGTGGTCTGTACCTGTATCTGGTGCTCTCCGACCTCGGTCACCACGGCAGGGCGCAGCGTGCCGACGGTGCGCAGCCGTGCAAGCTGTGCCAGCCATTCCTGTGGTGATGTACCGGAAAGATGCGCCTCGGGGCCACGAAATCCGTGCCGGCGGTCGTAGGCGAGCAAGCCGTTTTCAACGGCGCGCTGGGCATCGCGCTGCAGCGCGCCGTCGATGGTCGTGTAAACCACATAGCCGTCGCTGTAAGCCTGCAGTCCGTAGCGGGTGATCATCTCCGCACGCACCATCTCGGCGGCATATTGAGCCGGCAGATCGATGCTCGCGCCGTGATAGCGCGCGGTGATCGGCGCGGCCACCGCCGCCGCGTACTGCCCGGCGTCGATCTGCCCGAGTGCCAGCATGCGCCCGAGGATCCAGTCGCGCCGCTCGCGCGAGCGCTGCGGGTCGTCGATCGGGTTCAGTGCCGAGGGTGCCTTGGGCAGCCCCGCGATCAGCGCCGCCTCATCGAGTGTGAGCTGCTCGATCGAACGTCCATAGTAGACCTGCGCGGCGGCCTGCACCCCATAGGCCCGGTGGCCGAGGAAGATCTTGTTCAGGTAGAGCTCGAGGATCTGCTGCTTGCTGAGTTCGCGCTCGATCTGGATCGCGAGCAGAATCTCGTTGAACTTGCGCAGGAAGGTCTGCTCGCGGCTCAGAAAATAGTTGCGTGCGACCTGCATGGTGATCGTGCTGCCGCCCGACTGGATGCTGCGTGTGGTTGCCAGCTCCCATGCCGCGCGTGCCAGCCCCGGCAGGTCGACCCCGTGGTGGCGCAGAAACCGGTCGTCCTCGGCGGCGAGCACGGCCTGAACCAGCATCTGCGGAATCTGGTCGTAGCGTACGGGGGTCGAGCGCATCTCGCCGAATTCACCGATCAGCAGGCCGTCGCGGGTGTAGACGCGCAGCGGTTCCTGAAAACGCATGTCACGCAGGGGCTCCACCGACGGCAGCCGTGGTGCAAGGTAGAGCAGCGAACCCGTGATGGCCGTCACTCCGGCAGCAGCCAGAATGATCAACGGCCTACAGATCCGCCAGCAGCGGACTAGAATCGAGACGGAATGTTGCGCTGGCACGAAGAATTCTGAGACACGACTGGCGCGGGACGCGGGCAATTATAAGGGTTTTCTTTTTTTATCACAGATTTCTACTACGCTTAATCGTGCCTGTCCCCGACGAGGCTCTGAAGCTCCGGAAAGCTCATGGAATCACCAGGAAAAACAACGTGATAGGCTTATTCAGACGGAAGACGCCGCCGGTTCTTGGAGTAGACATCAGTTCGACCTCCGTAAAGTTGCTGGAGCTGAGCCGCAGTGGTGACCGTTATACGGTGGAAAGCTACGCGGTGCAGCCGATGCCACTGAACTCGGTCGTCGAGAAGAACATCGCCGAAGTCGATACGGTCGCGCAGTGCCTGCGTGACGTGGTCGAGCAGGCCAGGACCAAGACGCGCGGCATAGCCGTTGCCGTCGCGGGTTCTGCGGTGATCACCAAGCTCATCGATATGGCCGGCAATCTGTCGGATGACGCGATGGAGGCGCAGATCAGCGTCGAAGCGGATCAGTACATCCCCTACCCGCTCGACGAGGTGGCGATCGACTTCGAGGTCCAGGGCCCGTCCGAGCGGGCTCCGGGGCAGGTCGAGGTGCTGCTTGCAGCCTGTCGGCGTGAGAACGTCGATACGCGCATCGAGGTGATCGAGGCTGCCGACATGGTGCCGTGCGTGGTCGATGTGGAGATCTACGCGATGGAGCGCGCCTTCGGGCTCATCGTCGACCAGCTCGGCCTCGATGAGGACTATACGGTCGCGATCGTCGATGTCGGCGCGACGATGACCACACTGAGCGTGCTCGGTGCCGGGGGCACCATCTACACCCGCGAGCAGCTCTTTGGCGGCAAGCAGCTTACCGAGGAGATCCAGCGTCGCTACGGGCTCAGCGTGCAGGAGGCGGGGCTCGCGAAGAAGCAGGGTGGACTGCCCGCGGATTATGAGGCCGAGGTGCTCGAGCCGTTTCGCGAGGCAGTGATCCAGCAGGTCACCCGCTCGCTGCAGTTCTTTTTCTCGTCGACACAGTACAACGACGTGGACCACGTCGTGCTTGCCGGTGGGGTGGCAGCGTTGAGCGGGCTGGCTCAGGCGGTCGAGGACAAGCTCGGCACACCGACCACGGTGGCCAATCCGTTTCGTGGCATGGGCGTGTCATCGCGCGTGAACGCTGCAGCACTCGCCAATGATGCGCCGGCGATGATGATCGCCTGCGGGCTCGCGATGAGGAGCTTCGACTGATGGCAAGAATCAACCTCCTGCCCTGGCGCGAGCAGCGGCGTGAACGCCTGCGCAAGGAATTCCTGGCGGTACTTGGCGCGGTCGTTGCCGTGGGTGTGCTGGCGGTGATGCTCGGGCACCTCGTGATCGACGCGCAGATCACCCACCAGAACGGGCGCAACGACTACCTGCGCTCGCACATCCGCGACCTGGACAAGCAGGTGACGGAGATCAAGGATCTGCATTCACGGCGCAACCAGCTCATCGATCGCATGCGTGTGATCCAGGACCTGCAGGGCACGCGTCCGCTGATCGTGCACATCTTCGATGAGATCGTGCGCGCCCTGCCCGACGGGGTGTTCTTCCGCAGCATGGATCGCACAGGGCAGACGATCACCATCCGTGGCACGGCGGAGTCGAACAATCGCGTCTCGAGCCTGATGCGTCGCCTCGATGCGTCGGCGTGGTTCAGCTCACCGATCCTGAAGGCCGTGACCGCAAACCCGAGTTTCGGGGAGCAGGCGAACGATTTCGACCTGACGGTCACCGTCAGCGAACCGGGTGTCGGGGAAGACGGCAGCCAGGACGGGACGGGGGAATAGACACATGGCACTGGCTGATTCGCTGAAAACGCTCCGCGAGATCGACCTCTCGGAGCTGACGCTGGACAACCTCGGCGCCTGGCCGACGCCGGTCAAGATCGTCGTGTGGGCAGTCGTGTTTGCCCTGGTGTGCTTCCTTGGCTACAGCTACCACCTGAAGAGCCTGAGCGAACAGTACGATGCGTCGCGCCAGAGCGAGGTGCAGCTGCGCGAGGAATTCCGCATGAAGGCATTCCAGGTGGCCAACCTCGACGCACTGCGTGCACAGCTCGCGGAGATGGAAGAGCAGTTCGGCGCGCTGCTCAGCCAGTTGCCCAAGGACACCGAGGTGCCCGGATTGCTCGAGGACATCACCGAGAAGGGTGTCGATGCGGGGCTCACATTCAACAGCATCGCGCTCGAGGGTGAGCGTGCAGCCGAATTTTATGTGGAGCTGCCGATCAATATCGGCGTCAAGGGTGCATACCATGATCTCGGTGCGTTCACGAGTGGTGTTGCCGGACTGCCGAGGATCGTGACCCTGCACAATTTCACGATCACCCCCGGGGGCAACGCAGGGCAACTGAGCATGAACATCCAGGCCAGGACGTACCGCTACAAGGGCGAAGAATGATGCGCGTCAAGCGAACAGCAAGCCTCGTGTTCTGGGCAGCCGTGCTGGGCGGCTGTGGTGGCGACTATGCCGATATCGACGCGTACATGGCCGAAGTGCAGGCTCGGCCGGTGGGTGCCATCGAACCCATCCCGGCCTTCAAGCCCTACCAGTCCTTCACCTATTCGGCACAGTCCCTGCGCGCGCCGTTCGATGTGCCACTGAGTGCCAAGGAAACGGCAGCCACACTGAGTTCCGGCAAGGTGGTGAAGCCGGACCTGCTGCGGGCGCGCGAGTTCCTCGAGCGTTTCAACATCGAAGGTCTGACGATGGTGGGCACACTGGCGCAGAAGGGAGTCCTGTGGGTGCTGATCCGTGACGAGGCGGGCGGGGTTCATCGCGTCAGGACCGGTAATTACCTGGGCAGGAATCACGGGAAGATCGTTGCGGTGAGTGAAACAGAAACCCTGGTGGTCGAGATCGTGCCCAGTGGCGTCGGTGGCTGGCTCGAGCGCCCCCGAACGATCAAGCTGACAGAACAATAGAGCGCGGAGACAGTATGGACAGCGTAACCCTCAAATCGCCTCGCGTCGGCAGCACGGTCCATGGCTGGTGGCGAATGCCCATGGCACTGCTGCTCGGGCTGCTGCTGCCGGCGCTTTCCGCGCTGGCAGCACCGGTGTCGATGACCGATATCGGTTTCAACGCGTTGCCCGGCGGCAAGTTCGAGATCCGCATGAAATTTGACGGAACGCCTCCGAACCCGCAGTCCTACACGATCGACAAGCCGGCGCGCATTGCGCTCGACCTGCCGGGTGTTGCGAGTCATCTGGCACAGAAGAAGCATACGCTGGCCTTCGACAACGCGCAGAGCGTGGTGGTCGTCGAATCCGGCGGCAGGACGAGGGTGATCGTGAACCTGGTCCAGGTCGCGCCTTTCGAGGCGAAGGTCCAGGGCGATGAGCTGGTGGTCAGTGTCGGCAGCAGTCAGCCTGCCCAGTATCTGACTGACGCCGGCGCCGGGATGGCGGCACGCGCCGCGCCGGCACACGCGCAGGCAGAGGCATCAGGGATCACCGACTTCAATTTTCGCCGTGGTGCCAATGGTGAAGGGCGGGTCGAACTGCAGCTCGCCAATCCACACACCGACGTCGATGTCCGCCTCGAAGGCAACATGATCAAGGTGTCGTTCTTCGACACGAGCGTCCCGGCCGAACTGCAGCGCCGCTACGATGTGGTCGATTTCGCCACACCGGTGCAGATGGTCGACGTGGCACAGTCGGGCTCGCAGGCGAGTGTCGGCATCAAGGTCGGTGGTGAGTACGACTATCTTGCCTACCAGGCCGATACCACCTACGTGGTTGCAGTCAAGCCGCTGACACGTCAGGAAGTCGAAGAGAAGAAGAAGGAATTCGAGTTCACCGGTGAGAAGCTGTCGCTCAACTTCCAGGACATCGAAGTCCGGGCCGTACTGCAGCTGATTGCGGACTTCACCGAGATGAACCTGGTCGCAAGCGATACCGTCAGTGGTCGCATCACACTGCGTCTGCAGAACGTGCCCTGGGATCAGGCGCTCGACCTGATACTGAAGGCAAAGGGCCTCGACAAGCGCCGCGTCGGCAACGTGCTGATGGTGGCGCCGGCCGCCGAGATCGCCGAACGTGAGCGCCAGGAGATCGAGACCAACCGCCAGCTCGAGGAACTGGCGCCGCTGCAGACCGAGTTCATCCGCATCAAGTATGCCGACGCCCAGGAGCTCTTCCGTCTGTTCGGCAATCGGGGCACCAATGCAAACGTCGCGACGGGTGCTTCGCAGCGCGGGAGCAGCGGGCGTGACGATCGCTACAGTGAACCGAGCATCCTGTCACCGCGCGGCAAGGTGATCGTCGACGAGCGCACCAACTCGCTGATGGTCACCGAGACCGCCGAGAAGCTCGAGGAGCTGCGCCGGCTGATCAAGCTGATCGACATCCCGATCCGCCAGGTGCTGATCGAGGCTCGGATCGTGATTGCCTCCACCGACTTCTCGCGCCAGCTCGGCGTGCAGTGGGGCGGCGCTGCGCTCCACCAGGGAAATCAGCACACGGTCGTCGGCGGTGGGAGCATGAATACGGTGACAGGGCTCCAGAGGGGGGGGAGCACCCCGACCGTCTCGTTCCCGGATGCATTGATGGTCGACCTCGGCGTGACCGGGCAGGGCACCAGCTCGATCGCCATCGGCTTCACCAACAACAACCTGCTGCTGAATGCCGAACTCTCGGCGCTCGAGGCGTCCGGGCGCGGCGAGATCGTCTCGCAACCGAAGATCATCACCGGTGACAAGCGTCAGGCGACGATCGAGCAGGGTACGGAAATCCCCTACCTGAAGTCGGCCGCTTCGGGCGAGACGACGGTCGAGTTCAAGGACGCGGTGCTGCGCCTCGACGTGACGCCGAACATCACGCCGGATGGGCGGGTGCTGATGAAGCTGGTGATCAACCAGGATTCGGTCGGCGAGCTGATCAACGGTGAGTTCGGCTCGCAGATCCCGACCATCGACACGACCGAGTTGAACACCGAGGTGCTGGTCGGCAACGGCGAGACGGTGGTGCTGGGTGGCGTGTTCAAGACCGAGGAGGTCGTCAACGAGAACAAGACGCCGCTGCTCGGAGACATTCCGTACATCGGCAGGCTGTTCCGCAAGGATGTCACCCAGTCGAGCAAGAACGAGACGCTGATCTTCATCACGCCGCGCATCCTCAGTGAGAAACTGCTCGACTGAACTGCCCGGACACACACGCGGTGTATACAGGAACGGTGGTGCTCGTCGGTCCCATGGGGGCCGGCAAGAGCACCATCGGCCGTTCGCTCGCCACTGCACTGGGGGTCGGTTTTCATGATTCGGATTCACTGATCGAGGAGCGCTCGGGCGCCACCATCGCCTGGATCTTCGATGTCGAGGGTGAGTCGGGCTTCCGCGATCGCGAGACGACGATTCTCCGTGAGCTGGCTGGTACCCGCGCAGCGGTGATCGCCACCGGTGGCGGCGCCGTGATCCGCGAGGAGAACCGTCGGCTGATCACTGCCATGGGCCGCGTGGTCTATCTCGAGACCTCGGTACGCCAGCAGCTTGCGCGCACGCGCCGTGATCGCAAGCGCCCATTGCTGAACACCGCTGATCGCGAGACGGTGCTCCGTACCCTGTTTGCCGCGCGCGACCCGCTGTATCGAGAGGTGGCTGACCTGATCGTGCGCACCGATGGCCGTGGCACGCACTCCGTGGTACGTGAAATCCTCGATTTCCTCGATGTACGTGAGGACTGATGCGGCGGCATTTCGCCCGGACCGCCGTGCTGGGCTCGCTGGTGATATCGCCCTTTCGCAGCGACACAGTTAAGCTTGTCTCCCGGGCGTGCCAGGGTGGCGTGCCGCAGCACAGCCGGGGTACGAGACAAGCCCATGTCTGCAGAGATCCTTGAAGTCGGCCTCGACGAGCGCAGCTACCCGATCCATATCGGCCCCGGACTGCTCGACGATGCGAGCCTGTTGCTGCGCCATCTACCGCGTGGGCGTGTTGCCGTGGTCAGCAACACGACGGTCGCGCCACTGTATCTCGACAGGGTGCGCGCCGCGCTGGGCGAGCGCCTGGCGGTGGTCAAGATCCTGCCCGACGGCGAGCGATACAAGAACCTCGAGACGCTGGCGTCGATCTGGGACGCGCTGCTCGAGGCACACTGCGATCGCCACACGACGCTGATCGCTCTTGGCGGGGGAGTGGTCGGTGACATCACCGGCTTTGCGGCTGCAACCTACCAGCGTGGCGTGCCGTTCATGCAACTGCCAACGACGCTGCTGGCACAGGTGGATTCATCCGTCGGAGGAAAGACGGGGATCAATCATGCGCGCGGCAAGAACATGATCGGTGCGTTTCATCAGCCGTGCTGCGTGATTGCCGACACTGACACGCTGCTCACGCTGCCCGAGCGTGAGCTTGCCGCAGGGCTTGCCGAGGTCATCAAGTATGGGCTGATCGGTGATCGTCCCTTCCTCGACTGGCAGAGCGATGCGATGGGTGCATTACGCGCGCGCGATGGTGCAGCACTTGCGCAGGCGGTGCGCCGCTCGTGTGCGGACAAGGCGGCGATCGTCGTCGCTGACGAGCGTGAACAGGGCGTACGGGCGTTGCTGAATTTCGGGCATACCTTCGGGCACGCGATCGAGACCGCGACTGGATATACCCGGTTGCTGCACGGCGAGGCGGTGTCCATCGGCATGGTGATGGCAAGCGAGATGTCGGCCCGGCTTGGCTGGATCACGGCTGCGGACGTGGCGGCGGTTCGCCAGCTCGTGCAGGCGGCGGGGTTGCCGGTGGTGCCACCGCAGGGACTCGATGCGGACGAATTTCTGGCCCTGATGGCGGTCGACAAGAAAGTGGCAGCCGGCAAACTGCGGCTGGTGCTGCTGCGTGCGCTCGGCGAGGCGGTCGTGACGGCGGATTTTCCGTTCGAGCTGCTGCGTGCGCTGGTGGCCGATTTCGTCAGTGGACAATGCGGCTGAGGTGATGCGGCGCACATGGGAAGCGACGACTGGTACCTGCACTACGGGCTGGATCGCGATCCCTTCGCCGAGGGTGATGTGCACGGCCTGTTCTACCCGGGCGGCGGACGCCAGGAGACCGTGGATCAGTTGCTGCATCTGGCGCGTTTCGGCGACAGCGTGCTGCTGGTGGTCGGTCCCGCGGGAATGGGCAAGTCGACCACGCTGACGCATTTCGTCGCGCAGAGTGCTCCCGATACCCGCTGCGCGCTGGTCGAGACGGCATTGCTCGATGGGCCGGAACAGCTGCTGCAGCGCGTGCTTGCCGGCTTCGGCCTGCCCATGTCCGCAGATCCGGATCTTGCTGCCAGTGTGCAGCGCCTGGCGCGATTCTGTGAACGCTGTGCCGACGAGGGCGTGCTGAACTGGGTCGTGTTCGATGATGCACAACACCTGCATGCCGAGGCGCTCGGGGTGCTCGCGCCGTTGCTCGAGCGCCTGTCGGGGCGCCTGCGTCTGATTTTCTTTGCCGAGGAAGCCTGGGCGGCAACGCTGCGTGCCGCACTGCCCGCCACGGTGGCCGTCCACATGATCGAGCTGCTGCCGTTCGGACCCGGCGAATCCCACGCATACCTTCACTATCGGCTGAAGACTGCGGGTCTCGAATCCGAGCCGCCGTTCAGCGCCGCTGAAATGGAGGACATTCATCGTCAGTCGGGCGGCGCGCCGGGACGCATCAATGCACTTGCGCGCCGCATGCTGGTCGATGAACTCGAGATCGAGCGTCGACCCCTGGCTGCGCTGCCACTGTGGCACCTTGGGGTGGTCGCTGCGACGCTGTTGCTGCTGGGTGGGCTGTACGTGTGGAGTCTGCTCGGGGAGCAGACCGGGAAGCCGGCAGAGGTAGCCGTGTCAGCGCCCGCACCCGCTGGCAGTGAGGTCGTCGGGACTCTCGTGCGCGAACCACGTGCCGCGCTCCCTGAAAGCGCCGGCACGACTGGGGTCGATGAGGCGGCGGTGCCCGACCCGGAGGCACGAGAGGATGTGGCAGGGCTCGCCATCGACGAGCCCACCAATGTTCCTGACGGACAGCCACCACCGAGTGCTCCGGCAGTGCCTGTCGCGGCCGCTCCGGCAGCACCTGCCGTGGCTCCACCGGCACCACAGGGCGCAACTACGCAGGCATCACAGGCTGCGGTCACGCAGTCGTCGCAGCCACCGATCACGCAGCCATTGGCCACCCCTTCGCCAGCGCCAACGGCTGCTTCGAGCGACGAGGCGTATTTGCTGGCGCTCGATGGTTCGCGCTACCTGCTGCAGCTCATGGCCTCCGATGATCTGCAGCGCCTGCAGCGTTTCGCGGCACAGCAGTCGCTGGCTTTGCGCCAGTACAGCAAGCTGAGCAATGGCCGACGCTGGTACGCACTGGTTCATGGCGATTACCCCGATCGAGCAAGCGCCGAGCGGGCGGCGCGCGAGCTCGGGCCTCGTCTGGGGGGCAGCGCTCCGTGGGTGCGTTCGGTTGCTGCCGTTCAGCGCGAGATCCGTGCGGGGAGTGAGCGCTGAAGGCAGTGTGGTTTGTGAGCCACGGCGCACGCCGGTAGAATCGCGGCCCTTGTTGCGCCCGGGAGGCGGCTGCTCACAGTGCCACCCCTCCTTGCGCCAATCGCAGATCGAGGTATCCATGACAGAGTTGAAGAATGATCGCCTGTTGCGTGTGCTGCGCCGCCAGCCCGTCGATCGGACGCCGGTGTGGATCATGCGTCAGGCAGGGCGCTATCTGCCGGAGTATCGTGCGGTGCGTGCGCGTGCCGGTGGCATCATCGAGCTGTTCCGCAACCCTGAGCTTGCCTGCGAAGTGACGCTGCAGCCCCTCGAGCGTTTCGACTTCGATGCGGCGATCCTGTTTTCGGACATTCTCACCGTGCCCGATGCGCTCGGGCTCGGGCTGCATTTCGAGGAGGGCGAGGGGCCGCGCTTTCGTGATCCGGTGCGCAGCGCTGCCGACATCGACGCGCTGCCCGAACTCGATCCGGAGAAGGACCTTGGCTATGTGCTCGATGCGGTGCGCACGATCGTGCGTGCACTCGATGGACGGGTTCCGCTGATCGGCTTCTCGGGCAGTCCGTGGACGCTCGCGACGTATATGGTCGAGGGCGGTTCCTCGCGCGACTTTGCGCGCATCAAGTCACTCGCGTTCACCGAGCCGCGGCACATGCATCGTCTGCTGGAGCACCTGACGGTCGCAGTCACCGCCTACCTCGATGCCCAGATCCGCGCCGGCGCGCAGGTCGTGCAGCTGTTCGACACCTGGGGTGGCGTGCTCGGGCATGCGGCGTATCGTGAGTTCTCGCTGCAGTACATGGCACGAATCATCGCGGGCCTGCGCGGCGGGGCGGGGCGCGATGTGCCGGTGATCGTGTTCACGAAGGGCGGCGGTGGCTGGGCCGAGGACATTGCTGCCAGCGGCTGTGACTGCGTCGGTCTTGACTGGACCGTCGATCTGGGAGGCGTGCGTCACGAGATCGGCGGACGTGTCGCTCTGCAGGGCAACATGGATCCGGCAATCCTGCGTGCCCCGGTGCAGCGCATCCGTGCCGAGGTGGCGGCGCTGCTCGAGTCCTACGGCCCGGGAAGTGGGCATGTGTTCAATCTCGGCCACGGTGTGACGCCCGATATCGATCCCGAACACGTACGTGCGCTGGTCGATGCCGTGCGGGAGCTCTCGCCCGCCTACCATCGCTGAGCGGCGGACCCGTCACGGCGCTGCAGCTTCACTGCGGCTGGCTGGTGACGTTCTCCAGTGCCTGGTCCATCTCGAGTGCCGGGCGTTCGCTGCAGGGGCGGCCCATGACCTTCGCTGGCACGCCTGCCACCGTCGTGTGCGGCGCAACATCGGCAAGCACCACGCTGCCGGCGCACACCTGGGCGCCGTCGTTGATGCGGATGTTGCCCAGAATCGCCGCTCCGGGGCCGAGCAGCACGCCGGAGCCGATCTTTGGGTGACGGTCGCCGCCCGCCTTGCCGGTTCCTCCGAGCGTGACCGCCTGCATGATCGAGACCTCATCGCCGACCACCGCCGTCTCGCCGATGACGACGCCGGTTGCGTGATCGAGCAGGATGCCGCTGCCGATGCGTGCCGCCGGGTGGATGTCGACGCCGAACTCGCAGGAAATCCGGTTTTGCAGGAACAGTGCCAGTGCCCTGCGCCCTGCGCACCACAGCCAGTGGGCGACACGATACGCCTCGAGTGCATGGAACCCCTTGAAGAACAGGAAGGGCACGGCATGGTCCGGACATGCCGAGTCGCGTTGCCGCACCGCCTGCAGATCGCGGCGGATGGCATGACCGATCGCCGGATCGCTGCCGAAGGCCTGCTTGATCACATCGCGCACCAGCAGCGCGGGGGCGGCAGGGTTGCCGAGCTTCTGTGCAAGATGAAAGCTGAGTGCTGCCTCGAGGCTGTCATGGTTGAGGATCGTCGCATGCAGGAAGCTCGCGAGAGCCGGTTCGGCCCGCGCCTCACGGGCAGCCGCCTCGCGGATGGAGAGCCAGATCGCATCCGGTTGCGTGGCTGCAGATACGGGCTGAAGGGGCATCGAGGTCTCCGGTGGCACTGTCGAGGGTGACAGGGTAGCCGAGCGGGGGCCACGTGACCACGGCAGTGGATCACAGTGCGCGTGCCAGGCACCATGCCTCGACCCGCTGCGCCCCGGCAGCCAGCAGTGTGGCTGCGAGGGCGTCGGCGGTCGCGCCGGTGGTGATCACATCATCGACCAGCACGATCCGCCGCCCACGGCAGTCCGACGCAGAGAAGGCCATGCCCAGGTTGCGTCGACGAGCGCCGGCATCGAGCGACTTCTGGTCCTCGGTGTGGCGCGTGCGCACCGCCAGCGTTGGCTGCATCGGCAGTCCGAGCTCGTGGGCGAGCACGCGTGCAATGCGTTCGGACTGATTGAACCCGCGCTCGGCGAGCCGGGTACGGTGCAGCGGTACCGGCAGCAGCACGCTTCCGCTCCCATTTCCCGCCTCGCGTCCCGCGACGTCCCGAGCGAGCAGCAGGGCAAGCGCGTGCCCGGCTGCCAGGTCGCCATGAAACTTGAACCGCCCGATCAGCTCGGGTACCGGGTACTCGTAGCGCAGTGCGGCGATGCAGGCGTTGAAGGCCGGTGGCTGGCGCTGGCAGCGGCCACACGCCGTGGTGACTGCCGTGGCGAGTGGCATCGCACAGCGGGGACAGGCGTCGACGTGCAGTGGCAGCTCGGCGATGCAGGGTGGGCACAGATCGAGAAAACCCCGCACGGGCGCTGCGCAGAGCACACAGCATGCAGGGAACAGCCCTCTTTTCACGTAAACCATCGGCGTGCGCTCTGGTTGACAAGTTTTGCGCTCGGGTCGAGACTGCCCAGTCCCCTGATCGTGTCCGCAACTGTCGGAGTCCCGCATGCCCGCTGCAAGTACCGTTCGTCATGACTGGACGCGCGCCGAGATCGAAGCCCTGTTTGCACTGCCGTTTCCGGAACTGCTGTTCCGCGCTCAAACGGCGCACCGCGAACACTTCGATCCCTGCGAGGTGCAGGTGAGCACGCTGCTGTCGATCAAGACCGGCGCGTGCCCGGAAGACTGCAAGTACTGCCCGCAGAGCACGCGTTACAGCACGGGGCTCGAACCCGAGAAGCTGGTCGAGGTCGAGCGCGTGATCGAGGCGGCGCGCGCGGCACGCGAGGGGGGTGCCTCACGTTTCTGCATGGGTGCGGCGTGGCGCTCGCCCAAGGACCGTGACCTTGGTGTGCTGGTGGCGATGATCGGCGGTGTGAAGGCGCTCGGCATGGAAACGTGCATGACGCTCGGCATGCTCGATGCCGGACAGGCGAGTGCACTTGCCGAGGCGGGGCTCGACTACTACAACCACAACCTCGACACATCGCCCGAGTACTACGGCGAGATCGTTTCGACACGCACCTTTCAGCAGCGGCTCGATACGCTGGGGCATGTGCGTGCCGCAGGAATGAAGGTGTGCTCGGGCGGCATCGTCGGCATGGGCGAGGAGCGCGGCGACCGTGCCGGCCTGCTGCTTGCGCTGGCCACCCTGCCCGAGCACCCGCAGAGTGTGCCCGTCAACCTGCTGGTGCGGGTGCCAGGAACGCCGCTCGCGGATCAGCCCGATCTGGATCCGTTCGAGTTCGTGCGCACCATCGCGGTGGCGCGGATCCTGATGCCCGCATCGCATGTGCGCCTCTCGGCGGGGCGCGAGGGCATGAGCGACGAGCTGCAGGCCCTGGCCTTCTTTGCCGGCGCGAACTCGATCTTTCGTGGTGAGCGGCTGCTGACCACGGCAAATGCTCCCTGCGCCCGCGATACGGCGCTGTTCGATCGCCTGGGGCTGCGTGCCGAGGAGTATGTGCCTGCTGCCCCCGCAGTGCGGACAACCGCGGCGCCTGCATCGGAGCTGTTCTATGACGCGGCGACCGCCTGAACGGCCAGCGCAGGGATGGCGGGCTCCTTTGCCGACCTCGGCGAGCGTCTGATCGCGCGTGAGGTCGCGGGGCTTTACCGCCAGCGGCGCGTGGTCGATGGGCAGGAGCCGCAGCGGCTGAGCATCGATGGCCGCGAGGTGCTGGCCTTCGCCAGCAACGACTACCTCGGACTGGCGCATGATCCACGTGTCATCGCGGCGCTGGCGGCAGGTGCCCGCCGCTACGGTGCGGGCAGTGGCGCCTCGCACCTGGTGTGCGGACATGGTCCGGCACACCACGCGCTCGAGGAGCAGCTTGCGCGCTTCACCGGTCGCGAGCGTGCCTTGTTGTTCGGCAGTGGTTATGCGGCCAACCTGGGGGTGGCCGGCGCGCTGCTCGGGCGTGGCGACCTGATGCTGCAGGACCGCCTCAACCATGCGTCGTTGCTCGACGGTGCGCTGCTCTGTGGCGCACGGCTGCAGCGCTTTCGCCACAACGATGTCGATGAGCTCGAGCGACGCCTTGTGCGGGTGACGGGCAGGCGCCGCGTGCTGGTCGCGGTCGACGCAGTGTTCAGCATGGATGGCGACGAAGCACCACTCGAGCAGCTTGCTGCCGTGTGCGCACGCCACGATGCGCTGCTTTACGTCGACGATGCCCATGGCTTCGGTGTGTTTGGAGAACACGGTGCAGGCACACTGGAAAGACATGCCATGGGCGCCGGGGACGTGCCGCTGCTGATGGCCACGCTCGGCAAGGCGCTGGGCGTGTCGGGTGCCTTTGTCGCCGGCAGCGAGGAACTGATCGAGACGCTGATCCAGTCGGCACGTACCTATATCTACACTACTGCCATGCCGCCGGCACTGGCGTGCGCCATATCCGAGAGTCTGCGCATCGTTGCCAGCGAACCCTGGCGACGTGATCGACTGCAGCAACTGGTGGCACGGTTTCGTGCCGGTGCCGCAGCGCTTGGCCTGCCCTTGCTGCCTTCGGCCAGTGCCATCCAGCCGCTGCTGGTCGGGGCGGCGGGCGAGGCGATGCGGCTTGCCGATCGTCTGCTTGCCGAGGGACTGCTGGTACCGGCAATCCGCCCACCGACCGTCCCCCAGGGACAGTCGCGCTTGCGTGTGACGCTGAGCGCCGTGCACACGGAGGCCCAGGTCGATCGTCTGCTCGATGCCCTGGCGCGATCGTGGCGTTCGTGAGCGCCGATGGAGGGTCGCCACGCCGGCGCGTGGTGCTGCTGCACGGTTGGGGCAGCAGTGCGGCAGTGTTTTCGGGGTTTGCCGCCGAGCTGCGGGGCTTTGCCGATGTCACCACGCTTGAACTGCCGGCGCATGGGGCGCGACGCAGTGAACCCTTCCCGGCCAATGTCGAAGTGTTGCTCGAGTGGCTGCGCTCGCAGGTTCCCGCGGGTTCCGTGCTGATTGGCTGGTCGCTTGGTGGTCTGCTTGGCCTGCACCTTGCCATGAGACATCCGCGGCATCTGGCGGGACTGGTGACGATTGCCACCAGTCCCTGCTTCCTGAGCAGGTCCGACTGGCCATTCGGCATGGAACACGGCGCCTGGGATGCCTTTCGCGATGAGCTCGTACGCGACCCGGCCGCACTGCTCGCCCGCTTTGCCGCGCTGCAGTCCCGGGGTGAGCATCGGGCGCGCGAGCTTGCACGAACGCTGCGGGCAGCCGCGGGCACGGTACCGGAGTCCACCGATGGCCTGCTGCTGGCGCTCGATGCGCTTGGCGTGCCGGACCTGCGCCGGCAGCTGGCAGCGATCGAGACACCGGTGCTGGCCGTGTTCGGCGAACACGATGCGATAGTCGATGCCCGCATTGCCGATGAGTGGCTGCGTCTGCAGCCCGGTGCGAGCGTCTGGGTCGTTCCCGGCGCGGGACACTGCCCGTTTCTCGGTGCGCCGCGAGCGCTTGCGGCGCGAATCGAGGACTTCATCGCCACCCGGCTCGAGACACTCGAATGGACGGCACCGTGCAAGCACGCCATTGCCGAGTCGTTCGGGCGCGCGGCATCGGGTTACGAGGCGGCAGCCGTGCTGCAGCGGCGCACCGGTGCCATGCTGCTGGAACTGCTGCCGCCGGGTGGTGCGGCTCGTGTGCTCGACCTGGGCAGTGGTACCGGACACTTTTCCGGCGTGCTCGCCGCACGCTTCACGGCTGCACAGATCGTTGGCATCGACCTTGCCGAGGGCATGGTGCGGCATGCGAGCGCCACCGTCGGTGGTGTCGGGTGCGGCATTGGCTGGGTTCGTGGCGACGCCGAGCAGCTGCCGCTCGCCAGCGCCAGCATCGATCTGGTGTTCTCGAATCTGGCGCTGCAGTGGTGCGCAAGTCCCCTGCCGGCGCTCAGGGAAGTGGCGCGTGTGCTTGCCCGTGGTGGCAGGGCGGTGATCGCGACACTCGCCGATGACACCTTGTGGGAGTTGCGCGCCGCATGGCGTGCGGTCGACCGGGGAGTGCACGTGAACCGCTTCGAATCGATCGCTGCGCTGCGCGCTGCCGTGCCCATGGCGGGACTGCGGCTGCGAGTCCTGGAACAGTGCTATCTGCGTGTTGCATACCGTGATGTGCGCACACTGGCGCATGAGCTGCGTGCACTCGGGGCGCACAACATCAACCCGGGGCGGGCGCCCGGACTTGCGGGGCGCCATGCCTGGGCACGCCTGCAGGGTGCGTACGCGCTGCTGGCCGATGCCGCGGGCATGCTGCCGGCAAGCTGGCGGATCGTGCGGCTGGTGCTGGAGAGGGCCGATGGCTGATGCGGTCTTCGTCACCGGCACCGATACCGGTGTGGGCAAGTCGCTGGTCGCCGCTGCACTGCTGGCCGCCGCAGGTGTGCGCGGCCTGCGTACGGTTGGCCTGAAGCCGATTGCTGCCGGGGCTGAGCGAAGCGCGGTGGGGCTGCGCAACGAGGATGCGGAACTGCTGATCCGTGCGATGAACCTCGCACTGCCATACCACGAAGTGAACCCGGTGGTGCTCGAGCCGCCGATTGCTCCGCACCTCGCGCTGGCCAGGCGCGGTGAGCGGCTCACGGCGCAAGAGTTGCGTGCACGCTGCGAGCCGGCACTGCAGCACGGGCACGAGCTTGCCGTCGTCGAGGGTGCCGGTGGCTGGCGCGTGCCGCTCGCCGGACACGAGACGCTGGCGGAGCTGGCACGGTTGCTCGGCTTTCCGGTGGTGCTGGTCGTCGGCATGCGCCTCGGCTGTCTGAACCATGCACTGCTGACCGCCGAGGCGATCCGCAGCGATGGCCTGCCACTCGCCGGCTGGGTTGCGAACGTGGTCGATCCACACATGGCGTGCCTGCAGGAGAACGTTGCCACGCTGGATGCACTGCTCGGTGCGCCTCGCCTGGGGTTGATTCCCTGGCAGCCAGGGATCGGTGCCGAGGATGTGGCCGGACTGCTCGATCTGTCCCCGCTGCTGAGCGGCGGTGCATGATGCCGAACCGGTCACAGCACGGATGCCGGCTGGTGTACTAAGCTGCGACTGGCATGCGACGGGAGAACATCGACATGAATACGCAGGCGGTGAGCCAGGCCGGCTGGAGCGGGATCCGTGAGGGCATGAGGCAGGCCGACGATGCGGCGGCCCGCATTGCCTCGGCTGCCACGCGGCGTGAGCCGACCGAGCTCGGCGACGCCCTCGTCCAGCTCGGCCTTGCCGAGCAGCAGGCCGTGGCGTCGGCACGTGTCGTCGAGGCTGGCAACGATACGCTGGGGACGCTGCTCGACACCTTCGCCTGAATATGGCGCCACGAGCGCACGGAACATATGCAGACGTGCTGCCTGTGCCACGCCAGCTTGCTTGTATCACCCGTGTGGAGTTTCCATTACAATGCCGCCCGCGCGTACCGGCACGCGCCGTGCAAAGACCCATCGGAGTGTAGCTCAGCCTGGTAGAGCACTGCCTTCGGGAGGCAGGGGTCGAAGGTTCGAATCCTTTCACTCCGACCAGATCATGTGAATGACCCGCAGACCGGCACCGGCTGGTGACAGGCGGGGCGTGAGACGCAAGAGGGCGCAGTGTGCGGGCTTGCGCCATTGGGACGCACGAAGCCGCCCGCCCGGGACCCAGCAAATGAGCAACGACACCCTGCAGCTCGCGCACCGTTACGCGAGCCTGATCGACGATCGGCGCTTTGACCAGCTCGGCACGATCATGCTGCCCTCGATCCGCATCCTCGGCCCCGGCTACGCGATGACGACGCTCGAGGAAGTGTGCAGCGGCATGGAGCGCCTGCGGCAGTATCAGAGCACGTTCCACTTCGTGGGCAATCAGCTCGGGGAGTGGCTCGGTGCGAACGAGTGGCACGGTGAAACCTACTGCATCGCATCGCATGTCTACGCGCGCGAGGCAGCGCAGTGGAAGCTCGACATGGCAATCCGCTACCGTGACGTGATCGTGCGCGAGCGTGGCGGGTTGTTTTTCGCGCAGCGCGAGCTGCGACTCGCCTGGAGCCAGGACCTGCCGCTGGGCATGACGCACTGAACGACAGACCCTGCCCAAAACAGTATCGGGCTGCAGGTCTGAAGCCTGCAGGCGCGACAGGAAGCGGAGAGATCGTCATGCCTGCCGGAATACTTGCCCTGATCGTTGCACTGGCAGCCTTGCTGCTGCTCCCGTTCGTGCTGGCAGACGCCATGGTCGACGGACTGCTCGCGCTTGGCCTACCGCCGCGGGTCGCCCTGTTGTTCGTGATCGGGATCTTTCTTGGCAGTCTGATCAATGTTCCCGTGTGGCGGCGCAGCGATGCGAGGGTCATCGACTACCAGCCCCGTGCCCTGTTTGGTCTCGAACGCCTGGCCCCGCGGGTGCTGTCCGGCACGAGGCAGCAGGTGATCGCGCTGAACGTCGGTGGCTGCATTCTGCCCACCCTGCTGGTCGGCTATGAGCTGCTGCGCCTCCTCGCCAGTGGCTCTGCGCTGGTGTTGCCGGCACTGGCGGTGATCGCGATCAACATCATCGTCTGTCATCGGCTCGCGCGACCGGTCAGGGGCCTGGGCATCCTGCTGCCCGCACTGGTGCCCGGCTGTCTGGCGGCGCTGCTGGCGCAGCTCCTTGCGCACGGCAACGCCCCTGCCGTGGCCTTCTGCGCGGGTGTGCTCGGGCCGCTGATCGGCGCCGACGTGCTGCACCTGCGCGACTTCAGCCGCCGCAGCGTCGGTGTGCTCAGCATCGGGGGTGCCGGCACCTTCGATGGGATCGTGATTTCGGGGTTTCTGGCACTGCTGCTGAGCGCCTGAGAGCGGCGATGTCTGCTAACCTGCGCGCGCCCTGCGTCCGGACTGCCCACCATGAACCTGGAAGACTTCCGTCGTGAATACCTTGCACCGGGTCTGCACCGCAAGGACCTGAATCCCTCGCCTTTCGTGCAGTTCGAGTCCTGGCTGCAGCATGCGATCGACGCCGGCCTGCGCGATCCGACCGCGATGGCGGTGGCAACGGTCGACTCGCGTGGCTGGCCGTCGCAGAGAATGGTGCTGCTGAAGCACTGTGACAGTGCGGGTTTCGTGTTCTACACCAACCTCGAGAGCCGCAAGGCCGTCGAGATCGCCGGCAATGCGCGGGTCGCACTGCTGTTTCCCTGGATCGACATGGAGCGCCAGGTGCGCATCGAGGGCCGGGCCGAGCGCATGGGCGCTGCCGAGGCACTCAAGTACTTTCTGCTGCGCCCGCGTGAGAGCCAGCTTGCGGCGTGGGCCTCGGCACAAAGTCGACCGCTGTCCTCGCGGGCGATGCTCGAGGGTGAATTCGCCCGGTTGAAGCAGAAGTTTGCCCGGGGACAGATTCCGGTGCCGTCGTCCTGGGCGGGTTACCGCGTGGTGCCCGATGCCTTCGAGTTCTGGCAGGGGCGGCCGAACCGCCTGCACGATCGCTTCAGCTACCGTCACGGGGACGATGGGCAGTGGCGGATCGAGCGGCTGGCTCCCTGATTCAGCCGTCGTTCTCTGCGGGGCTTGTCTGCAGGAGGTATCGGGCGTGGCGGTCCTGCCCCAGCAGGGCAGCCAGTCGCGGCAGCACTTCGGCGAGTGTGGCCTGAAGTGTCCAGGGCGGATTGACCACGAACACACCACTGCCGTACAGCCCGTGCTCGGTGGCACTGCCGATCGCCAGCTCGGCGCGCAGCCAGCGCGGCACACCGCTTGCGAGACGCGCCGGCAGTTCGTGCGCATCGCGACGCGCGAGCATTGGATACCACACCAGGTAGATCCCGGTTGCAAAGCGCTGCAGGCCCTGCTGCAGCACGCTGGGCAGCCGCATGTAGTCCTCGCGAAGCTCGTAGGACGGATCGATCAGCACCAGGGCGCGGCGCGGCTGGGGAGGCAGCAGGGCCTTCAGTGCATCGAGTCCATCGATGTTGCGCACATGGCAGCCACTGGCGGCGAAGCCGCGCGCGAGCCGTGCGTGATCGGCTGGATGCAGCTCGTGCAGCCACAGCTGGTCATGCTGGCGCATGCGCGCGCGGGCGATCCATGGCGAGCCGGGGTAGTGCACGAGCCGGCCACGTGGGTTCATCTCGTGCAGCAGCGCGACGTAGCGTGCAAGCGCAGCGGGCAGCCCCTTGGCGTGCCACAGGGGTGTCACGCCCGTTTCGTGCTCGCCTGTGCTGGCGGATGGCGTCGCGGTGAGCGTGTAGGACCCCGCACCGGCGTGCGTGTCGATGTACCAGAAGGGCTTGTCCTTTGCTGCCAGGTGCTCGAGCAGCTGCAGCAGCACCACATGCTTCAGCACATCGGCGTGATTGCCGGCATGAAATGCATGGCGGTAGCTGAGCATGGGATTTTCCTGTCTGGCGGCTGCTGTGGGCCAGGGTCTGGCGCGGCGATCGATTACACTGCAGGCGAACCTGTCGTTCCAGGCAATTGAATCAGGTGCAAAGGACGCTGACAAACCTTCATGGTGATGGGGGACGGCTGCAGTGAAGATCGAGCTGCTGATGACGGGCAATGAACTCATGAGTGGCGTGACCGTCGACTCGAACTCGGCGCTCATTGCGCGGGTGCTGGAGCCGCTGGGCTTGCGCATCGCCGGCAAGGTCACGGTGGGTGATGACGAGGTGAGGCTGCGTGCCGAGATGCTGCGCCTTGCCGATTGCTGCGATGTGTTGCTGATCAATGGCGGGCTGGGACCGACGCGCGATGACCTCACCGCGCAGGTGCTCGCCAGCGCGGCTGGTGTGGCACTGACCGAGCACCCCGAGGCGCTGGCACAGGTCGAGGCATGGTGTCGCAGCCGCGGCGTGGCGCTCAATGCGGCAAACCGCAAGCAGGCCTGGCTGCCCGAGGGGGCGACGGTGGTGCCCAATGCCACCGGCAGCGCCCCGGGTTTCCGCCTGCGCATCGGGTCCTGCGAGGTGGTCTGCACCCCCGGTGTGCCGCAGGAGCTGCGGCATATGCTCGATGAGCGGATCGTGCCGTGGATCGAGGAAACCTGTCCGCAGCGCGAACCGTTGGTGATCACCCGGCTGCAGCTCTTCGGCATCGGCGAATCGGCACTGCAGCAGCGAATCGATGCCGGGATTCCCGACTGGCCGAGCGGCGTCGAGCTGGGTTTTCGTGCCGGCGTGCCGACCCTCGAGTTGAAGGTCTCGAGTTTCAGGCGAACAGACGAGGCCGCGCGCATCGACTGCGAGCAGCGTCTTCGCGCACTGTTTGCCGACCACATCATCGGCAGCGGCGATGCCACGCTTCAGGGCTGCGTGGTCGAACTGCTGAGCACGAGCGACAGGCGGGTGGCGACGGCCGAGTCGTGTACCGGTGGGATGATCGCTGCGCTGCTGACGGCTGTTCCCGGTGCCTCGCGGGTGTTCGAGGCGGGTATCGTCGCCTATTCGAATCGCATGAAGCACCTCCTGCTCGGGGTCGATGAGGCGACGCTCGACAGACACGGCGCGGTCAGCGAGGCCGTGGTGCGCGAGATGGTGAGCGGGGTGCTGGCACGCAGCGGGGCCGACCTGGCGGTGGCGGTATCGGGCATTGCAGGCCCTGCCGGCGGCTCCGTGGAAAAGCCGGTCGGAACGGTGTGGATCGCCTGGGGCACGCCCGCACGGGCGCAGGCCCGCGAGCTGTACTTTCCCGTGGGTCGTCAGCGCTTCCAGGCGCTGGTTGCGGCAACCGCGCTCGATCTGTTGCGTCGTGAACTGCTCGGAATCGAGACGGTGCCACGCTATTTCCGCGACCGCGCGCCGCTGCAGCGCTGATACGACCAGATACCGCGACGCTCAGTGCAGTGCGGCGTGCTCGAGGTGCTCGCGCAATGCGGCAAGAAAACGTGCCGCCTCGATGGAAGTGACCCGACGCGGATCGAAACTCAGTGACAGCGACAGCACGGGTTCCACCACGGGCATGCCGGCGCGGGCGAGCACGGCCTCGTGGATGCTCCCGGCGCTGACCAGGGCAAGCTGCGGCGCGGGCACGGGCAGTTGCACCGCCTCGCAGCCGATGGCGCTCAGATCCACCAGGGAGATGTTCGCCCGCTCCTGCAGCTCTGCCTGGACCCCATGGTGTGATGCGGTTTCACGTGCCTCGGCCAGGATCGCGAGCACGGTCGCGTCGTCGTGCGCTGCGGCATCGCGCAGCAGCGTCGAGTACTGGCCGTCCGGCGCAGCGCACAGCAGTGCAATGTCGACCGTCTCGTGCAGAAGTCGCGCCGGTCGTGAAGGGGCGAACCTGCAGTACAGTGCCGGTTCGCTCCGACAGGCGTGCACCAGCGCGCGGATCAGGCGCAGCAGCGGTGGTGCGTGCCCATGCCAGGCGATGATGCGTGCCTGTGTGTGCAGCGTGCACGATGGCGTCTCGCAGGCCCATCGCATCTGCGCTGCCATCGCCCGTCGCGTGTCGTCCAGTTCCCGGCATGCTTCCGACACTGGCGCATGGATCTTGTCCGGAGCCTCGGTCCGTGCTGCCGCAGGTGCCTCGTCCGCGTCATCGCCGGCGATCGATTCGAGCTCGTGACGCAACGATCGCGCCAGGCGACGTGTCGCCGCCGAGGCCCGAAGCGCCGCCGTGCTGCCGGCGTGAGTGTTGGACAGCGAATCGGCAGCGATACTGCCATCGCTTCGTGCATCGGGCGGTGCCGCAAGGATGGCCAGCAGCGCGCCAGGTGCCAGGCACACCCCTTCGGCAGCCTCGATCGAGCCGACGCGCGCGTTGCCGGGCGCTGCGATGTCGTGCTGTGCCGTCGCACTCGCCACGGTCAGCAGCGGCTGGCCAGCCGTGATGTAGTCGCCTGGCGCGACGTGCCACTGAATGATCACGACATCGCCTGAGCCATCGTCCGGGTCGGGGAGTCTGAAGTGGGTCGAGGTGTGCATCGGGTGGTGAACTGCGGTGGTTTCCGGTCGAGGCTCAGCGCTCGAAAGAGTACAGGAAGTCGATTGCGTTCTCGATTCCCGAGATTGCTTCTATGTAGAACGAGCCGCGCAGTCGGTAGCGGATGCGGGCCGTGTTGATGCGATCGAAGGTGGATACCCCGTAGCGCAGGTACAGATCGGGCGACAGGTACGCGCTCAGCTGGACTTCGGTCCCGCCCTCGACCTGGCGTGCCGCGACCTGGAAGTCCTGGATGCCGAGGCGGCTGGTGGCGCGGGAAGTGATGCGGTTTGCCCCGGCAAGGCCCAGCTGCAGCAGCATGCCACTGACCGCAAGCTCCGCGTTGCCGTTGGCCTCGGGCTTGCGACCGGTCAACAGGTAGTACATTGCCAGCGTCTCCTCCATGGCCGGGCGCGAGAAGGTGCTGATTTCGGGGTCACGCAGACTGCCACGCACGCTCACACCGACCTGCACATTGTCTTCCTCGATGTGCCTGATGGCGGTCAGTCGCAGATCCGGGCGATCGAGTGCGCCACGAAAGCGGATCCGTCCCTCGCTTACCTCCAGGTTCTGCCCATAGGCCTTGTAGCTTCCCTCGGCAACGCGGATCTCTCCCTGTCCGCGCAGCAGGCCGTCGGTGGCGTCGCGCGTGACCTCGAGGGCGCCCACGAGCCGCGCATCGACTCCCATGCCCCTCAGCCGCACCTGATCGCCAAGCCGTACGTTCAGCGCGAGTGCGTAGCTGAACGGCGTGCGGTTGTCTTCCTCGCCGACGATGACCGCGTACGGGGATTCGCTGACCGCAGTCTCGGGGA
>CAZSYV010000033.1:0-25636 GCA_964610955.1 uncultured Klebsiella sp.
CCGGTCGATCGTTGTGCGACATGATATTGAAACTGGATTCAATTTCAATAAGAATACAGGAAAGCTCGTCGAGGCAGTGTGGATGGGGGCGCAGCGCTCACGCAAGCCGCCGGGTGCGGAAAGTGATGATGCCGTGGCGCATCGAGTGCGACACAGTGCGCGTGGTGAGGCTGCGCGCCAGCGTCTCAAGGACGCTGCGGTGCGTGTGCTCGAGCGTGTCGGCTACCACCAGATGCGGGTGACGGATGTCACGGCCGAGGCGGGTGTGGCTGCGGGGCTGTTCTACCATTATTTTCCGGACATGAAGACGCTCACGATCGAAGTGCTGCAGGATTTCATGGAGCGTTTCGAGGCTGTGGATGACATCGAGCGCGGCATTGTGAAGGGCGATTGGTACGCGCGCATGTACGCCCACAACCGCCTGGTCGTGCAGAGCTATGCACGAAACCCCGGTATCATGCGCTGCATGGTGCAGATGGGTGAGGCGAAGGCCGAGTTCGGCGAACTGTGGCGAGAGAGCTTCCAGCGCCGACTGGCGTGGTTCATCGGGGCCTTGCCACGACTGTTTCCAGAAGCGGGGCTCGATGCCGACCGGGCGCGATTGCTGATCACCCTGCTTGCTGGAATGGGTGAGCGGTTGCTGGCGGAATACTACATCGTGCAGGTGCCGCAGCTGCGTGCGCTGGCCTTGGGTGAGGAGGAAATGACCGAGTGGATCACGGTCATGTTCTATCGTGCATTGTTCCTCGAAAACCCACCGAATGAGCGTCTGCAGCATGCGACCGTGCTCGAGCGGATACGCCGGGTGAGGCCTGCCGGGACGGGCGTCATTGTGTGAGTGCGTTGCCTGCGCCTCATGCTGCAAGGGTGTCCGCGGGCATTGGGAGATTTTTCAATCGCGTGCGGTATCGTGCGCCGAAGACCGACAAGGGGAGCCGAGATGGATTTCACACGTTCGGAAGATTCGCGGCAGATCCAGGAACTGGCGGGGCAGATCTTTGCCGACAACAGCGGTGACGAGGCGCTGAAGCGTTTCGACCGTGGCGAGATCGCCTACCACGCCGGACTCTGGAACTTGCTTGGCGAGGCGGGACTGCTTGGCGTTGCGCTCGATGAGAAATACGGTGGCAGTGGTCTCGGTTTCACCGAACTCTGTGCCGTGTTCGAGGAGCAGGGTCGCCATGTCGCCGCGTTGCCGCTGCTGGCGACGAGCGTGCTCGGTGCTCTGCCGATCGCCGAGTTCGGCAGTGAAGCCCAGCGCACGCGCTGGCTCCCTGGCGTGGCAGACGGAAGCGTGCGGCTGAGCGGCGCCCTGTGCTATCCCGAAGCGGGCGGGCACGGTGAGCACTTTCCTCGCATGCGTCGTGATGGCTCGGGATGGCTGCTCGATGGCAGCCTGGACCGCGTACCGTACGCGCTCGAGGCGGATGCCTTCGTGGTGCCGGCGCAGGCCGAAGATGGAAACATGTCGGTGTTCCTCGTATCAGGAGGCAGCAGTGGACTGCAGCGCGTGCGCCGTCATGGCACCAACCACGAACCGATCGATGCGCTGCAGTTCCAGGCGGTGCGCCTTGGCGAGGCCGATCTGCTCGGCGCCCCGTCCGCGGGGGCAGAAATTGCGGTATGGTCGGGTGAGCGTGCGGCGACGGCGCTGGGCTTCGTGCAGCTGGGGGTGCTCGCCGATGCGCTGCGCCGTACCGCTGAGCACACGGTGACGCGCAAGCAGTTCGGCAAGCCCCTGGCAGGATTCCAGGCGGTTGCGCACCGTGCGGCGGATGCCTACGTCGATATCGAGGCGCTGCGCTCGACAGCATGGCAGGCGGCGTGGCGGATTTCCGAACGCTTGCCGGCCGAGTCGGCCGTGGCATCGCTTGCCTGGTGGGCGTGCGAGGCGGGACACCGGGTCGGGCATGCCTGTCAGCATCTGCATGGTGGCATCGGTGCCGATGTCGATTACCCGATACATCGCTACTTCCTCTGGGCGATACAGATCGAGTTGATGCTCGGTGGCGGCAATCGCATTCTGGCCCGCTTCGGTGCCAGCCTGTCCCGGCAGAGCATCGAAATCGGCTTGTGACCGTGCGCTGATCAGGCACCGGTCCCTGGTCGATGATCTGCGGTCGAGGTGATCCAGGCCGTTTCGGGTGACGTAACTTTGTCGCCGTTGCTGCATCACTCGGGTACGGCACGAGTTGCTAAAATGACATGCATGTCCGTCATTGCTTGGTTGTCATCATGATGTTGCGCAAGTTGTTCCTGGTGTTTGCAATGTCCTGCTCATTGCAGGTCGGTGCACTGACCTTCGATATGCCGCCACCGGGAGAGGATATCGTGGGCGAGGTCATGACCGTTCGTGTCCGTGATCACCAGGACACGATCAATACTTACGCCGAGGCCTATGGCCTGGGTTTTCGTCAGCTCGTTGCAGCAAATCCGGGCGTCAACCCCTGGGTGCCAGGCGAGGGGCGCGAGCTGGTGCTGCCGTTGCAGTTCATACTGCCCCCGGGTGAGCGCAAGGGTATCGTGATCAATCTTGCAGAGTTCCGCATGTATCACTACCAGGCCGATGGCCGAACCGTCGATACCTATCCGATCGGTATCGGTCGCGAGGGTTGGGAGACGCCACTGGTTTCAGCGAAGGTGACCGGCGTGATCAAGGACCCGACCTGGGTTCCCACCGCCTCGATCCGTGCCGACTGGGCCGCGAGTGGGCGGCACCTGCCGGCGGTGGTGCCACCGGGGCCTGACAATCCGATGGGCAAATGGGCGATCCGATTGAGCGCGCCGAGCTATTACATTCACGGCACGAACAAGGACATCGGTATCGGCATGCGCGTCAGCGCCGGCTGCATCCGCATGTACAACCCCGACGTTGCTCAGTTTGCCGAACGGGTTGCTGGTGGAACACCAGTGCGCATCATCAATGTCCCGGTCAAGGTGGGCTGGAAAGCCGGGGAAATGTACGTGGAGGTTCACGAGGCGCTCGAGGAGCAGCGTGAATACCGTGTGGCGGAGGCTGATGTGGCCGATGCCATCCACCTGGCGAATCGCATCGCACACGCTCCAGTGAACATCGATTGGCTCGATGCCAAGGCAGCGGCCGTGAATCAGTCGGGCGTTCCGGTGCGCGTCTCTGCCGTTGCCAACGTAGCGCGCAACAACTAGCCGGCTCTCGTGCGTGTGACCGTATGACGGAACCGCCCTGCCAAGCCTTGGCCGGGCGGTTTTTTAATTCCCCATATAATGAAAAACCCGCATGAACTTTTGGCTCATGCGGGTTTTCTGCAGAAGACCGAAGCAGGAGCCCGTGACGGACTCCCTGCATCAGATCACTTGCGGCAGCACTTCTCAGCCATGCGGCTTACTGCCTCGACTGCGTCGTTGGCGGTCTTCTGTGCATCGGCAGCTGCTGCAGCAGCACTGTCAGCCGTCGACTGTGCACGGTTGGCCGCGGACAGAGCGTTGTTGGCGGTCTGTTCGACGGTGCCGACACGGGCATCGAGTGCGTCGAGACGATCGTTGCATGAGCAACCTGCCAGCAGTGCAATGGCCAGTGCTGCAGATACCAGTGCAACCTTTTTCTTCATGGTGCGCATTTCAGTCTCCTTGAATATGAATGCGATCGGGTCGATAGCAGGTGAATTCTTGCATATCGCCGAGCGAAGTCAATGTGAAATCTACATGAATTTTATACGAACACCCAGGCAGATCCCGTCATGTACTGCCTGACGGGATTGCCACCGTTTAACCAGGGGCGCGCTTTGGTACCAGAGGTGGGACTCGAACCCACACGCAGGGTTACTGCAACGGATTTTGAGTCCGTCTCGTCTACCAGTTCCGACACTCTGGCCCGCGAAGCGCGCGGCATTATAGCAACGGCCACGGCGGCAGCAACTGCGATTGCCTTGACCGCAAGGCGCCGATACCCTTGCCGTCTTTCCCGCGCGGTCCCCTGATGAAAGTTGCCGACTTCAGTTATGAGCTGCCCGAGCGGCTGATCGCACGCGAACCCACTGCGGAACGCACGGGGAGCCGCCTGCTGTGCCTGGATCCACGGCAGGAGGGGGTGCGGCACCTGGGCTTTTCTGCCATCGAATCCCTGCTGCGCCCGGGTGATCTGCTGGTGTTCAACGATACGCGGGTGATCCCCGCACGACTTTTTGGCCGCAAGGCCGACACGGGAGGAGCGGTCGAGGTGCTGGTCGAGCGCCTGCTTGCCGATCACCGTGTGCTGGTCCACCTGCGGGCAAACCGCAAGCCGCGCGTGGGCACCGAGGTCGAACTGCTCGATGACGCGGGCCATGAGGCTGTGCGGGTACGGGTTCTCGGGCGCAGGGATGAGTTCTTTGTGCTCGAATTCCCGCAGGGCAGTGAAATGCCGGCATTGATCGAGCGCATCGGACACATGCCCTTGCCCCCCTATATCGATCGTGCCGATGGGCAGCTGGACCGCGAGCGCTACCAGACGGTCTATGCCGCGCGCAGTGGTGCGGTTGCCGCACCCACTGCGGGCCTGCACTTCGATGAACCGTTGATCGCACGCCTGCGCCAGCTGGGCATCGAGACCGCCTTCCTGACCCTTCATGTCGGTGCGGGCACGTTTCGACCCGTGCGCGTGAACGAGGTGGAGCGGCACCGCATGCACTCCGAGCGCATCGATGTCGGCACCCCGCTGTGCGAGCAGGTGATGCGCGCCCACGCCGAGGGGCGGCGCGTGGTGGCGGTCGGTACCACTTCGCTGCGTGCACTGGAAAGTGCCGCTGACGACGACGGGATTCATCCCGTCACGGCTGAAACGTCGATCTTCATCTATCCCGGATACCGTTTTCGCGTCGTGGACGCCCTGATCACCAATTTCCATCTGCCGGAGTCGACGCTGTTGATGCTGGTGTGCGCATTTGCCGGACACCAGCGGGTTCTGGCGGCATATCACGAGGCGGTGGCTCGGGAGTATCGCTTCTTCAGTTATGGCGATGCGATGTTCGTCATCGGCGAACGGGCACCGCTGTTGAAATCACGGCGAATGGTGATGCGATGACGCAGTGTTTCAAGGGATTCGAGCTGATTTCCCGTGACGGGGTTGCACGCCGCGCTCGCCTGCACTTTGCGCGTGGCGAGGTCGACACGCCTGCCTTCATGCCAGTTGGAACCTACGGCACGGTGAAGGGCATGTTGCCGAGAGACCTCGAGGAGCTTGGGGCGCAGATCGTGCTCGGCAATACCTTCCACCTGATGTTGCGCCCGGGTGCGGAGATCATCCGCGAACTTGGTGATCTGCACGCCTTCATGGGCTGGCAGCGCCCGATACTGACCGACTCAGGAGGCTTCCAGGTGTTCAGCCTGGGGGATATGCGCCGCATCGGTGAGGACGGTGTGCACTTTCGCTCGCCGATCGACGGCAGCGCCGTGTTCCTCGACCCCGAGACCTCGATGCGCGTGCAGCGCGCTCTCGGCTCGGATGTGGTGATGGTGTTCGACGAATGCACACCATATCCGGCCAGTGAAGCGCAGGCACGCACCTCGATGGAACTCAGCCTGCGCTGGGCCGCGCGCAGTCGCCGCGCGCACGACGACAACCCCTCAGCACTGTTTGGCATCGTGCAGGGGGGCATGTTCGATGTGCTGCGCACACGTTCGCTCGCCGGACTGCTGGAGATCGGCTTTGACGGCTACGCGATCGGTGGGCTCTCGGTTGGCGAGCCGCGCCAGGAGATGCTCGCCGTGCTCGATCATCTCGTGCCGCAGATGCCCAGCGAGCGGCCGCGTTATCTGATGGGGGTGGGAACGCCGCTGGACATCCTCGATGCGATCGGGCGTGGGGTGGACATGTTCGACTGCGTGCTGCCGACACGCAATGCCCGCAATGCCTGGCTGTTCACCTCGCGTGGCGTGCTGAAGCTGCGCCATGCGGTGAATCGTCGCAGCGAGAAGCCGCTCGATCCCGACTGCAACTGCTATACCTGCCGTCATTTCACACGGGCCTACCTGCATCATCTCGATCGATGCAACGAGATGCTCGGCAGCCAGCTGAACACGATCCACAATCTGCACTTCTACCAGGAGCTGATGCGTGGTGCCCGTGCGGCAATTACCGATGGAAGCTGGGAGCGCTTTCGCAGCGGCTTCGTCAGTCGCTATACCGGTGCGGCAGAGAAGGTTTGAACGTGTCGAGCCATCTGATCTTCGTCTACGTCGACATGGAGCATGCGCAAGTGCTGAAGGAGGCGATGTTTGCTGCCGGCGCCGGGCGGATCGGTGCCTACAGCGGCTGCGCCTGGGAGTGCGAGGGTACAGGTCAGTTCCGTCCAGACATGCAGGCCAGCCCGTTCATCGGCTCTCCAGGGCGTGAGGAGCGCGTGCGCGAGCTGCGCATCGAGATGCTCTGCCCCGAGGAGCGTCTTGCCGGTGTGATCGGTGCACTGCGCGCCGCCCACCCTTACGAGGAGCCCGTATTTGGCGTGTTGCGTCTCGAGGCAGTGTATTGAACCCTGGCAGTCCGCATATGCTCGATCGTGTGCGCGAGCGCATCGGTGGACGCACGGCGCCACCGCTGGAGCAGGCCGATGCGGCAGTACTGCTTGCGCTCACCGCGCAGGCGTCGCCGCATCTGATCCTGACGCTGCGTGCCGCGCACATGAGCACCCACCCCGGCGAGGTGGCGTTTCCCGGTGGCCGGCGTGATCCACGGGATCCCGATCTGGTGCATACCGCCTTGCGCGAGAGTCACGAGGAGATCGCACTCGAGCCGCAGTGCGTCGAGGTGATCGGTGCGCTGCCGGGGCGCATCACGCGTTTTGGCGTGCGTGTCTGCCCGGTCGTTGCCATCGTGCCGCCGCGGCTGCGCCTCGAGCCGAACCGTGCCGAGCTTGACGAGGTCTACCGCATTCCGTTGAGCTATTTCATGTCTCGCAGCAACCTGCACATCGAACGCGTGCTGCACCAGGGGCGTGAAAAGGATGTACCGTGGTTTCCGTGGGGTGAGCGACGCGTGTGGGGTCTGACCGCGTTGATGCTGATCGATCTGCTGGAGGCGGCATTCGATTTCCACGTCGAGCTGCTGCGCTGAACGAACCGGGAGCGTGCGTGATGGCGATGATCTATGAACTCGATGGTGTGGTACCGCAGGTCGATGCAGGCTGTTTCGTGGCTCCCGGTGCGGTGCTGATCGGTGCGGCGACGCTTGCGCACGAGGCAAGCATCTGGTTCGGCGTGGTGGTACGCGCCGACAGCGAACGGATCATCATCGGCGCCGGCACGAACATCCAGGACAACTGCGTCCTGCACGCTGATCCGGGTTTTCCGCTGCAGATCGGCGAAAATGTGACCGTCGGTCACAAGGCGATGCTGCACGGCTGCAGCATTGGTGACGGCAGCCTGATCGGCATCAACGCGGTTGTTCTGAACGGTGCGGTGATCGGGCGCAATTGTCTGATCGGTGCCAACGCACTGGTCACTGAAGGGATGAACGTACCGGATGGTTCGATGGTGCTCGGATCGCCTGCGCGTGTGCGGCGTGCGCTGAGCGATGTGGAGTGTGCAGGTCTGCGTGAAAGCGCGCAGCGTTATCGTGCAAAGGCTGTGCTGTTCCGTGAACGCCTGCGTCGGATTGACGGTACCTGAGTGGCTGCCGTGCGCTGAGTTCAGTCGTGCTGGTGGCGGTTCGCGCGGACCTTGTCGATCACCTTGCCCTGCAGCTCCAGGATCTCGAAGTGATAGTCTCCGATGCGTAATCCGAGGTGCGCTTCGGGAATGGCCTCGAGGTGCTCGACAATGAGCCCGTTGAGCGTCTTCGGCCCATCGACGGGCAGGTCCCAGTGCAGCGAGCGGTTGATCTCGCGGATCGCCGTACCACCGTCGATCACATGGCTGCCGTCGGACTGGGCGATGATCTCGGGCGGGTGGTTGCCGACGAACTCGCCGACGATCTCCTCGAGGATGTCCTCGAGCGTCACCAGGCCGCGCACCGAACCGTATTCGTCGACGACGATGCCGAAGCGTCGTTTCACAGTCTGGAAGTTCAGCAGCTGTGTGTTGAGCGGGGTGCCTTCGGGGACGTAGTAGGGTTCGTTTGCTGCGTGCAGCATGGCGTCGCGATCGAGCTGATCGCCGTACACGAAGCGACGCACCGTGCGCAGGTGCAGCGTTCCCAGCACATTGCCGATGTCCTCGCGATACAGCACCACGCGCGTGTACTCGCTGGCACGGAGCGCCGCCAGTATGGTCGCATCGTCCTCGTCCATGTCGATTGCGAAAATGTCCTGGCGCGGCACCATGATGTCATCGACGGTGATCTCCTGCAGGTCGAGGATACTGAGCAGCATGCGCTTGTGGCGTGGCAGGATCATCGGACCCGCTTCGGCCACGATGGTGCGCAGTTCCTCGGAACTCAGCGTCTCGTTCGGACGGCGCTGCGGATCGACCCCGAACAGGCGCAGCAGCGTGTTGCTGATCCTGCTGATGCCCCACACGGCGGGGTGCAGTACATAGCGGAGCACGTTCAGCACGTAGGCCGCAGGAAATGCAAAGCGCTCCGGGTGCAGTGCAGCAAGTGTCTTCGGGGTGACTTCACCGAAGATCAGCACCGCCACGGTGATCACTGCGGTGGCAATGGCGATTCCCGCATCGCCCCACAGGCGAAGTGCGATCACCGTGCCGATTGCCGAAGCGAGGATGTTCACCACGTTGTTGCCGATCAGGATCAGGCTGAGCAGCCGGTCCGGGCGTTCGAGGAGCTGTGCTGCAAGGCGTGCGCCGCGGTGCTTCTTGCGCAGATGCCGCAACCGGTAGCGGTTGAGCGACATCATGCCGGTTTCCGATCCGGAGAAAAAAGCCGACATCAGCAGACAGGCGAACAGGATGCCGAACAGCAGTTCCAGCGGGGTGTCGTTCAAGTGCCTGACGGTCTCGTTCGTACGGGAGAGGTATGGTGAATAAAAGTGGTTGCAGTGGCAACCGGCACACGCCTCACCATGCGGGGCGATGCAGTATCAGCTCGAGCACCAGCTTGCTGCCGAAATAGGCCAGAATCAGCAGACAGAAGCCGGCAACCGTCCATTTCACCGCCGTGTTGCCGCGCCATCCCAGCCGGTGCCGGCCGATCAGCAACACGGCAAACACCGCCCAGCCGATGATCGACAGCACAGTTTTGTGCGCCAGGTGTTGCGCAAACATGTCCTCGAGAAACACCGCCCCGGTCACGATCGAGAGCGTGAGCAGCAGCTCGCCGGTCCAGATCAGGCGAAACAGCAGCTCTTCCATCGTCTGCAGTGGCGGCATGATTGCAGTCAGCCCGTCGAAGCGACGATGCTTCAGGCGGTGGATCAGTATGGCGAGGGCGCTGGCCTGGACTGCTGCGATGCCGAGGATGCTGTAGGAGAGCAGCGAGAACAGGATGTGTGAGCCAACACCCCAGCCAATGCTGGTGCGTGCGACGTAGGGTGAGTGCAGGAACAGCGCACTCAGCACCGACACGAGTGCCAGGGGGTACAGTACCGGCAGCAGGTTTGCCAGTGGCGCACGCCAGCTCGCCGCCCATGCCAGCAGTGCGATGAACCAGAAGAACAGTGATGCCGCGTTGAACAGGCCGAGGTCCAGCCCCTGTGGGCCAAAGGCGCTGGAGAACCAGCTCAGCAGGTGGGCAAGCAGTGCAGGTGCCGCCAGCCACATCGCGCGGCGCAACCAACGCACACGCACCGGCCCCTCGTGCAGGGCGCACAGGTGTGCGGCGATGCTCGCCAGGTAGAAGATGCAGGCGGCGATGCCGGATACAAGTGCTGTCATGCCGTTCAGGCGAAGTACGCATCCAACGGGTGGTTGATCGGAACGAGGTCCCGCGTTTCACCACAGTCTAGCGGTGTGCACCGCGGGCGTCACGTGCGCGTTTCGTGCCGCGGGTGGGCTCGGGTATACTCGCGCGCTCACCTCAATCGCTGCCTGGTGCCCGGGCACACGCGGATCAGCCCATGTTCGAAAACCTCACTGAACGATTCTCGGAAACCCTGCGCAAGGTTGCCGGCAAGTCCACGCTTACCGACGACAACATCAAGGAAACACTGCGCGAGGTGCGCCAGGTCCTGCTCGAGGCCGATGTGGCGCTGCCCGTCGTCAAGGACTTCGTCGAGCGGGTGCGCAGCCAGGCGCTCGGACAGGATGTACTGAAGAGCCTGAGCCCGGGGCAGGCGTTCCTGCGCATCGTGCAACGCGAACTCGAGCAGGCGATGGGCGCGGCAAACGAGGGGCTTGACCTGTCGGCGCAGCCGCCGGCGGTGATCCTGATGGCGGGGCTGCAGGGCAGCGGCAAGACCACCAGTGCGGCCAAGCTGGCGCGATGGCTGCACGGTAGGGGCAAGAAGGTGCTGATGGTCAGTGCCGACGTCTATCGCCCGGCGGCAATACGCCAGCTCGAGACGCTGGCGGAGAGCGTCGAGGCGGGCTTCATCCCCAGCCATGAGGGTGAGCGCCCGGTCGATATCGCCACTGCGGCGCTGCGTACTGCGCGCATCCAGTTTGCCGATGTACTGATCGTCGATACCGCCGGGCGTCTGACGGTCGACGAGGCGATGATGCGCGAGATCCGCGAGCTGCACGCCGCACTCGATCCGGTGGAGACACTGTTCGTCGTCGACGCGATGACCGGACAGGACGCGGCGACGACTGCGCGGGCATTCGACGAGGCGCTGCCGCTGACCGGCGTGATCCTGGCCAAGGCCGACGCCGACTCCCGTGGTGGTGCCGCACTGTCGGTGCGCGCGATCACCGGCAAGCCGATCAAGTTCCTTGGTGTCGGTGAGAAGACCGACGCGCTCGAGCCGTTCCACCCGGAGCGGATCGCCTCGCGCATCCTCGGCATGGGCGACGTGCTGTCGCTGATCGAGGAGGCCGAGCGCAAGCTCGATCGGCAGAAGGCGGAAAAGCTCGCGAAGAAGATCCGCAAGGGCAAGGGCTTCGACCTCGATGATTTTCGCGATCAGCTGCAGCAGATGCGCGACATGGGTGGCATCGCCAGCATGCTCGACAAGCTGCCCGGCATGGGTGGGCTCGCACAGGTGGCGCAGCAGAAGGTGGACACCAAGGCCTTCGTGCGCATGGAGGCGATCATCAATTCGATGACCCCGGGCGAACGCCGTGACCCCGAGGCGCTCAACGGCTCGCGCAAGCGGCGCATTACTCAGGGTTCGGGAACCTCGATCCAGGACCTGAACCGCCTGCTGAAGCAGCACAAACAGATGCAGAAAATGATGAAAAAGCTCGGTAACCGTGGGGCGATGCAGAACATGATGCGTGGACTTGGCGGCATATTGCCCTCGGGTGCCGGGCTCCCGCGCCGGTAAAAGTTCCGATCACTGCGTACTTGTGTCGCAGAGTGTTTCAAATCCGGAAACCTTCTCTTAGAATAGCCGCCCTTTGTGGGGTACCGGGTGCGCGTTTTGCGGATGCCGGAGCCGCCGGGATCACTCTCAGGAAAGATTTCATGCTGACGATCAGACTTTCGCGCGTGGGCGCCAAGAAGCGCCCGTTCTACCAGGTCACGGTGACCGACAGCCGCAGCGCCCGCGATGGCCGCTTCATCGAGCGTGTCGGCTTCTTCAACCCGATTGCACGGGGTGGAGAGGAGCGTTTGCGCCTGGATCAGGAGCGTATCCAGCATTGGGTGCAGCAGGGTGCCCAGCTCTCGGAGCGTGTTGCGAAGCTGGTCGAGGAAGGCAGGCGCGCGGCGGCACAGGCCGCCTGACGCTGCAACGTGGAGGAGGCGGCCGGGCGCGATCTGGTGGTGCTGGGCCGCACCAGCGGAGTGTATGGGGTCAAGGGCTGGTTGAAGGTCTGGTCGTTCACCGACCCGGCCGAGGCGATTCTCGACTACCCGCAGTGGTACCTCGGTACGTCGAGCGGCTGGAAAAGCTGTCGCATCGATGCAGGCAGGAGCCATGGCAAGGGACTGATCGTCCACCTGCCGGGCTGTGATGACCGGGACATGGCACAGCGTTTCGCGCAGGCCGAGATCGCCGTGCCTCGATCCGAGCTGCCGGATCCGGGGCCGGACGAGTACTACTGGGCCGAACTCGAGGGTATGCAGGTGTACGTTCGCCGCGCCGATGGCAACAGGGCACTGATCGGCACGGTGGATCACCTGCTCGAGACCGGTGCCAACGACGTGCTTGTGGTACGGGGCTGCACGGGCAGCATCGATGCGCGGGAGCGACTGATTCCGTGGGTGCCGGGGGATGTGGTCGTGACGGTCGATCGGGTGCGGCGCGAGATGCTGGTCGACTGGGATTCGGACTTCTGAGCCAGGAATGTGTTGCGCGTTGCGGTGGTGACGATCTTCCCGGAGATGTTCGCAGCCCTCAGCGGCTACGGGATCTCCGGCAGAGCGGTACGTGACGGGCTGGTCGAGCTGCGCTGCTGGAATCCGCGTGACTACGCGCGTGATCGGCACCGCTCGGTCGACGACCGGCCCTACGGTGGCGGGCCCGGGATGGTGATGAGTGCGCCGCCGCTGTGTGCGGCGATTCGTGCCGCACGCAGTGAGCTTGGTGGCGCGGCGCGGGTGATCTACCTGTCGCCACAGGGTGTCACGCTGAGGCAGCGGCGGGTTGAGGAACTGGCCCAGGGTGGGCCACTGGTGTTGCTTGCCGGACGCTACGAGGGCGTCGACGAGCGGGTGATCGACACGGAGGTCGACGAGGAGATTTCGCTTGGCGACTACGTGCTGAGCGGGGGTGAACTGCCGGCGATGGTGCTGCTGGATGCGCTGATCCGGCTGTTGCCCGGAGCGCTGGGACATGACGAGTCGGCACTGCAGGACTCGTTTGCACAGGGCACGCTGGACTGCCCGCACTACACGCGCCCGGAGGTGTTCGAGGGGCGCGCGGTGCCCGAGGTGCTGCTGAGCGGGGACCACGGGCGTATCCGCGCCTGGCGGCTCGAGCAGGCGCGTGAGCGCACACGGATACGCCGGCCGGATCTGGCGGCACTGCAGGAAGGTTGATGGAGGCGCTGCCGAAGGCGCTGCGGAGAAACGACGACAGGGGCAAGCGTGCAGGGCACGCGAGCGAATACAGCTGAGGACGAGGTCATGCAGAACACGATCATTGGACAGCTCGAAGCCGAGCAGATGAACAAGGCGATCCCGGATTTCGCTCCGGGTGACACGGTGGTGGTCGATGTACGTGTCGTCGAGGGCGAGCGCGAACGTCTGCAGGCCTACGAGGGCGTGGTGATTGCCAAGCGCAACCGCGGCCTGAACTCGGCGTTCACGGTGCGCAAGATCTCGCACGGCGTGGGCGTCGAACGTACTTTCCAGACCTACAGCCCGACGGTTGCCAACATCCAGGTCAAGCGCCGTGGCGATGTGCGCCAGGCGAAGCTGTACTACCTGCGTGAGCTGAGCGGCAAGGCAGCCCGGATCAAGGAAAAGCTCAACCGTCAGAGCGCCAGCTGATCGGCGATGCCGATGGCGGAAAAGGTGGCGCGAGCCACCTTTTTTGTTGATCACCAGCCATGATCACTGACGCAGACCAGGCACTGATCGAACGCTTCCTCGACGCGCTGTGGATGGAAAAGGGTTCGAGCGCGAACACGCTGCTTGCATATCGCAGTGACCTCGAGTCCTTTGCCGGCTGGCTGCACGGGCGTGGTACGGGGCTCGCGGCGGTCGATCGCGCACTGCTGCTCGAGTATCTCGCATACGGCCTGCGCGAGAAGCGATCGACGCGCAGCGCCGCCCGGCTGCTGTCGTGCCTGCGTGGTTTTTTCCGTCATCTGCTGCGTGAAGGCGTGATAACCGTCGATCCGACGCTGCGCGTACCGGGGCCACGGGCACCGCGCGCACTGCCCGGAACACTGAGCGAGGACGATGTCGAGCGCCTGCTGGCGGCACCCGATACCGCTACGGCCATCGGTCTGCGTGATCGCGCCATGCTCGAGCTTCTGTATGCCTGCGGGCTGCGCATCAGCGAGCTGGTGAAGCTCGAGCTCTCCGGGCTCAGTCTGGTGCAGGGTGTGGTACGTGTCATCGGCAAGGGGAGCCGTGAGCGCCTGGTTCCGGTTGGTGAGGAGGCGCTGCTCTGGGTCGGCCGCTATCTGCGCGAGGCGCGCCCGGAGCTTCCTGGGGCATCGGGCAGCGCTGTCCTGTTTCCTGGTCGTGGTGGCCGCGCACTGACGCGCCAGACGTTCTGGCACCGGATCAGGCATCATGCCGTTGCCGCGGGGATCACCCGGGTGGTGTCACCGCATACGCTGCGCCATGCCTTTGCGACGCACCTGCTGAACCACGGGGCGGATCTGCGTGTCGTACAGATGCTGCTCGGTCACAGTGACCTGTCGACGACACAGATCTACACGCATGTTGCGCGTGAGCGACTGAAACAGTTGCACGCGGCCCATCACCCGCGCGGGTGAGGCCGCGGGCTGCGCGACGGCATCCCGGTCAGGGGTGCGGCGCTTCTACGGGAGGATGCAGATGAAGCTTGCACACGACGGATGGTGTCGTCTGATCGGTGCCGTGATGGCGGCACTGTTGTTTGCCTGCCCAATGACGCATGCTGCGGATGACGCGGCCGATGCGATCACTCGTGCGCTGTCGACAGCGCGCCCCGATCTGAAGTTCGACGCACCGCGACCCAGCGCGATTGCCGGTTTTTACGAGGTCCAGGTCCATGGGGGGCCGGTGCTCTATGTCAGCGGCGACGCGACACACTTCATTGCCGGTGATCTGTTCGAGATCCGCCCCGATGGCTTTGCCAACCTCGGCGAGATTGCACGCCAGCAGGAGCGGGTGAAGCTGATTGCCGCGGTCGATCCTGCCGACATGATCATCTTCGCGCCGGAACATCCCCGTGCGACGCTCACCGTGTTCACCGATATCGATTGTGGCTACTGTCGCAAGCTGCACGCAGAGATCAAGGAGATCAACGCGCTCGGCATTGCCGTGCACTATCTTGCCTATCCGCGTGCCGGTGTGGGCTCGCCGTCGTATCGCAAGATCGCCAGCGCCTGGTGCGCGAAGGACCGCCGGGCGGCACTGACCACGCTGAAGAACGGCGGCTCGATCCCCGAGAATGTCTGTGCCGACAATCCGGTCGCCGATGAAATCCTGCTTGGCGAGAAGATAGGTGTCACCGGCACGCCAGCGCTGGTGCTCGAAGACGGTACGCTGGTGCCGGGCTACGTTCCTGCGGCACAACTGGCACATATGCTTGGACTGCAATGAAGATGAACGAATCGCACAACGGGAAGCTCGCCATGGATCCGATACGGGTGGGTATCTGCGGGCTTGGCACGGTGGGTTCGGGAACCTTCAGGGTGCTGCAGCGCAACGGTGCCGACATCGCGGCACGCGTCGGTCGCGACGTGGTGGTCACGCACGTCGGCACACGCCGTGACAACCCAGACTGCGATGCCACCGGCGTGCGCGTCAGCCGTGACGTGTTCGCCGTGGTGCGTGATCCGCAGGTGGATATCGTTGTCGAGCTGATCGGAGGCTGTGATACCGCACGCGAGCTGGTGATGCAGGCAATCGCCGCCGGCAAGCACGTCGTCACAGCCAACAAGGCGCTGATCGCCGAACACGGCAACGAGATCTTTGCCGCAGCGAGTGCACACGGCGTCACGGTTGCCTTCGAGGCCGCGGTCGGCGGTGGCATCCCGATCATCAAGGCCATTCGCGAAGGCCTTGCCGCAAACCGCATCGAGTGGGTTGCCGGCATCATCAACGGCACCGGGAACTTCATCCTTTCGGAGATGCGCCAGAAACAACGCAGCTTCGCTGCGGCGCTGGCCGATGCGCAGGCGCTTGGCTACGCAGAGGCCGATCCGACCTTCGATGTCGAGGGCATCGATGCCGCGCACAAACTGGTCATCCTTGCCTCGCTCGCCTTTGGCATCCCGCTGCAGTTCGACAAGGTCTACACCGAGGGCATCGGTACGCTTGCCGAGCAGGATCTGGCGTATGCCGCCGAACTGGGGTATCGCATCAAGCACCTCGGCATCTGCCGGCGCACCGACGCCGGCATCGAGCTGCGCGTGCACCCGACGCTGATTCCCGATGGTCGCCTGATCGCCAACGTCAACGGCGTGATGAACGCGATCCTGGTCAAGGGCGATGCCGTCGGCCCGACGCTCTACTACGGCTCTGGTGCAGGCTCGGAGCCGACCGCCTCGGCGGTGGTTGCCGACATCGTCGATGTGGCACGCACGCTGACTGCCGATCCGGGACATCGGGTACCGCATCTGGCGTTCCAGCCCGATCGTATGTCCAGCGAACCCGTGCTGCCGATGGCAGCAGTGCGTACCGCGTACTATCTGCGCCTGGCGGCGCTCGATCGCCCCGGTGTGCTGTGGCGCGTTGCGCAGATCCTGGGTGAGGCAGGCATCAGCATCGAGGCGATGATCCAGAAGGCAGCATCGGCAGGGCAGGAGACGGCGACGCTGATCTTCCTCACCAGCGTGACGGTCGAAAACCGCATGAACGAGGCGATCATCGCGATCGAGGCGCTGGAGAGCATTCGCGGGCGTGTGACGCGGATTCGCATGGAAAAACTGGAAGGCTGAGCAGCAGGGGTGATTTGTGAGGTACATCAGCACGCGCGGGAAGGCCCCGGCACTAGCCTTTGAGGATGTCCTGCTGACCGGACTTGCGCCCGACGGTGGGCTCTACGTTCCCGAGACGCTGCCACAGGTCGATGCACCGCGCATGCGCGAGTGGGCGCGCCTGGGGTACGCCGAACTTGCCGCCGAGGTGATGGCACCGTTCGTCGAGGGTTTCCTTGCCCGTGACGAACTGCTCGCGATGACGCGCGCCACCTACGCGGATTTCCGCCATCCTGCGGTCGCGCCGCTGGTGCAGCTTGGGCACAACGAATGGGTGCTCGAGCTGTTCCACGGTCCGACGCTGGCGTTCAAGGACTTCGCGCTGCAACTGCTTGGCCGGCTGCTCGATCACTCGCTCGCACGCAGCGGCGAGCGCGTGGTGGTGCTTGGCGCCACCTCGGGTGACACGGGTTCGGCGGCGATCGAGGGGTGTCGCAACTGCAGCGGTGTCGACATCTTCATCCTGCACCCCTACCAGCGCGTCTCGGAAGTGCAGCGCCGGCAGATGACCACCGTGCCCGGTGCGAACATCCACAACATTGCCGTGCGCGGCAACTTCGACGACTGCCAGGAGATGGTCAAGGCGAGCTTCGCGGATCAGTCCTTCCTGCCGGCAGGCAGGCGCCTGGTCGCGGTCAACTCGATCAACTGGGCGCGCATCATGGCGCAGATCGTGTACTACTTCCATGCGGCACTGGCGCTCGGTGCACCCGAGCGGCAGGTGTCCTTCGCGGTGCCGACCGGCAACTTCGGCGACATCTATGCAGGTTATCTTGCACGGCGCATGGGCCTGCCCATTGCAGGGCTGGTCATCGCCACCAACGCGAACGACATCCTGCACCGGCTGATGAGCAGCGGGCGCTACGCCCGTGCAGCGCTCGAGCACACGCTGTCGCCGAGCATGGACATCGTGATCTCGAGCAACTTCGAGCGCGTGCTGTTCGATTTCCACGGTCGCGATGCCGAGGCTCTCGGCGGGTTGATGGCCCGATTCCGGGCGGGTGACGTCGAACTGCCCGAGTCGGTCATGGCAGCGGCGCGCGCCGAATTCAGCAGCTTTGCCGTCGACGATGCACTCACCTGCGAGACGATTGCCCGCGTGTTCGAGGAGTCCGGCTACCTGCTCGATCCGCATTCGGCAATTGGCGTGTGCGCTGCACGCGAGTGCGGCGATTCACGCGCCACACCGATGATCACGCTGGCGACGGCGCACCCGGCGAAGTTTCCCGAGGCGATCGTGCGCGCGGGCGTTGCGCGCGAACCGGAGTTGCCGCATTACATGGCCGATCTGTTCCAGCGCGAGGAGCGCTACACCGTGCTCGATCATGACCTGCAGGCGGTACAGGAGTTCATTCGCGGCGCCCTGGGGTGAGGCGCTCGATCCGCCGTCGGGTCGTCGATGCCCCTGTCGGTGTCGTCGGCATCAGTGATCCGCTGCTTGCGCGAATCTACGCCGCACGCGGCATCAGTGATGTCACCGAGCTCGATCACCGGCTGAGCCGACTGGCGGCAGCAGACACGCTGCCTGGAATCAGGGCGGCTGTGGAGCGTCTTGTCCGTGCGCTTGCCAACGACGAGCGCATCGTCGTCATTGGCGACTACGATGCCGACGGGGCGACCAGTACCGTGTTGGCACTGCGTGCCCTGCGAGCATTCGGCGCCAGCGACTGCAGCTTCCTGGTGCCGAACCGCTTCGAACACGGCTATGGACTGAGCCCCGAACTGGTGGCGATCGCAGCCGAACGGGCACCGGCACTGATCCTCACCGTCGACAACGGTACCGTGGCGCACCAGGGCGTTGCCGAAGCCACACGGCGCGGCATCGAGGTGATCGTCACTGACCACCACCTTCCCGCCGCAGAACTGCCGGCGGCCTGTGCGATCGTCAACCCCAACCTCGAGGGTTCGAGCTTTCCCAGTCGCTCGCTGGCGGGCGTGGGTGTGGTGTTCTACCTGATGGCGGCGTTGCGCACCGAACTGCGTGCGCGCGACTGGTTCGCTCGCCGGGGCATTGCAGAGCCCCGGCCCGCCGACTGGCTCGACCTGGTGGCGCTTGGCACGGTGGCGGATGTGGTTGCGCTCGATGGCAACAACCGCGCACTGGTACAGCAGGGCCTGCTGCGCATCCGTGCCGGGCGTTGTTGCGCTGGTATCCGGGCGCTGCTGGAGCTTGCCGGGCGTGAGCCTGGCTCCGTGGGCAGCGCCGAGCTCGGCTTCGTGCTCGGTCCGCGCATCAACGCTGCCGGACGGCTCGATGACATCGCGCTGGGTGTGCGCTGTCTGCTCGAGGATGATCCCGTGCGTGCCCGTGCGATGGCTCTGGAACTCGATGCACTGAATCGTGACCGGCGTTTGATCGAGGAGGGCATGCGCCAGGAGGCCCTGCACCTGGTTGATGTGCTGCTTGCACAGGAAGGAGAAGTACCCTGGGGGATGTGCCTGCACGACGAGGACTGGCACGAGGGTGTGATCGGGCTGGTGGCCGCACGCATCCGCGAGCGCCATCATCGCCCGGTGATCGCCTTTGCCCGTGGCAGCACGGGAGAGCTCAAGGGCTCGGCGCGCTCGATTCCAGGCCTGCACATCCGCGATGCGATCGCTGCAGTGGCGGCGGCAGCGCCGCAGCTCGTCGCGCGCTTCGGCGGCCACGCGGGTGCTGCCGGGCTGACGATTGCCGAGCAGGACTTCAGTACCTTTGCACGGGTCTTCGATGCCGAGGTGCGCCGTCACCTGTGCCCCAGGGACCTCGAACATGTGCTGGAAACCGACGGTGAGCTCGCGGCAGGAGACTTCACGCTGGAGCGGGCCGAGCTGCTTCGCGAGGCGGGGCCGTGGGGCCAGCATTTCCCCGAGCCGCTGTTCGATGGCGAGTTCCTGCTCCGCGCCCAGCGCACCGTGGGAGAGCGGCACCTGCGCCTGCGGGTTGCACCGCACAATGATTCGACACGCATTCTCGAGGCAATTGCCTTCGGCGCGCTCGAGCGGCAGTGGCCCGACCCACTGCCCGAGCGGCTGCGGCTTGCCTACCGCCTCGATGTGAACGAGTGGCAGGGCCTGCGCACGCTGCAGCTCGTCGTCGAGGAAATCCAACCGATTCCCGAATCCTGAACGTGGTGGTTCGAACCACACGGTCTTCCCCGTTTCCGGAGCACTTCGATGCGTGTGTTCTCCCATACCCCATCCAATACCGAGATCGTCTGTGCGCTGGGTTGTGCACATCTGCTGGTCGGCGTGGATGCGGATTCCGACTACCCGCCCGAGGTGGTCGATGCGCTGCCCAGGGCGGGGCGTGACCTTGATCTTGATGCCGACATCGTGCGCGCACTCAGGCCTGATCTGGTGCTGACCTCGAACACCGTGCCAGGGCATGAGAAGGTGGTTGCACGGCTCGAGGCTGCCGGGCTCGAGATCCTGGTTTCCGATCCGCTTTCTCTGGAGGAGGTCTACGACGACATCCGCCGCATTGCCCGCGTGCTGGGTGTGCCTGAGCGTGGTGAGCAGCTGGCGAACGCGATGCGCTCGGCGATGCCAGCGGTAACGCCGCACGACGAGCGTCCCCGCGTGCTGGTGGAATGGTGGCCAAAGCCCCTGATCGCACCGGCGCAGCACTCCTGGACGACCGATATGATCCACCTTGCCGGCGGTGCCAACCCTTGGGCCCGTGTCGATGCCAAGAGCCTGCCGATGGAGCATGGCGAGGGGCTCAAGGCGATGCCCGACATCATCGTGATGAGCTGGTGCGGCGTGAAGCAGGAAAAGTATCGTGCCGACATCGTGCGCGAACGCCCGGGCTGGGAGGTGGTGCCCGCCGTGGCGGCCAACCGCATCCTCGCCGTCAGCGAGACCTTCCTGGGTCGCCCGGGCCCCCGGCTGGTCGAGGGCTATCGCATTCTGCGCGATGCCATTGCCGCGGTGTCGCCCGGCATCGGCTGAGTCCTTCAGCGCGTGGTCCTTCGACGTGGCCCCCGTTCAGGCTCATGTGCCGTTGGAAAAGGTTGAGAGTAGCGCCGGAGTCAGCGATCGGCTACCATGCGCGCCGCCCCAGGTGATCCGCGATCGAACGCGGGTTGAAACGGGAATCCGGTGCGCGGTACCAACCGCAATTCCGGAGCTGCCCCCGCAACGGTAGGCGAGCAAAGGTTTCACACGAGCCACTGTGCTGCAGGCATGGGAAGGCGTGGAACCGGAAGGCAGGACCTTCGCTCGCGAGCCCGGAGACCGGCCTTTGGCACGAACCGGACATGCGGTGGGCATGGATACGGAGCCATGGCCACCCGTGTCTGGCGCCGCATCTCCTCCCCACTTCCTGTCCTTGCAAGCCATCGATCCCGCGCGGGTTGGCGCGGACAGGAGCTCGTGTGAATGCCAATCGTTGTCTGGGCGCCCGCCTGTGGTCGCTCGCCCTTGCCTGTGTTCCCCTTGCCGTCTCTGCCGCTGAGGAACCGCCGGGTACGCCTGAAATCGTCGTGACCGCATCGCGTGTGGAGCAGCCCCGCAGTGCGGCGCTGGCTCCGCTTACCGTCATCACGCGTGCTGACATTGAGCGACTGCAGCCGCCATCGCTGATGGAGCTGCTCGCATCGACACCAGGTGCGCTGATCAGCAATTCCGGTGGCCGCGGCAAGGCGGGCTCGGTGTTCCTGCGTGGCACGGGCGGTGGTCAGACCGCCGTGCTGATGGACGGTGTACGCATTGGCTCGGTGAGCGTCGGTGCACCCGCGTTGCCCTATATCCCGCTGGATCAGATCGAGCGCATCGAGATCGTGCGAGGGCCGTTTTCCAGCCTGTACGGCTCGGATGCCATTGGCGGAGTGATCCAGGTATTCACCCGCCGTGGCGGTGTTGGCTCGAGTTCGAACGCCAGCGTCGGCGTTGGCAGCCATGGCACGCAACAGGCGGCGCTGGGTGCCTCCACGGCGAGCGAGCAGGGCTGGGCCTCGGTGCAGGCCTCGCATGAACGTACGGACGGCATCAATGCATGTCGGGTTGGGGCGGCGGGTGCCTTCGCAGGCTGCTTTGTCGATCGACCCGACCGGGATGGCTTCAGAAACAGCGCACTCACCCTCAACGGTGGCTACCGCTTCGACAGTGCGTGGAGCGTCGATGGCGTGGCCTTTCGCAGCCAGGGCCGCAGCGATGTCGATGTCTTTTCCAGCGACCGCACCGACTACTCGATCCAGACCGTTGGTGGCCAACTGCACTACCAGCCCAGCGAAGACGTGAAGCTGTCGATGCGTGGTGGCTCCAGCACGGATTTTTCCACCAACCGGCTCGACGGAGCCGCCACGGACCACTTCGACAGCCGCCGCAGCGTTGCCTCGTTGCAGGCCGACGTGGCGCTCGCACCGGGCCTGCTCAGCATTGGCTACGACTGGGAGCGCCAGTCGCTCGCGAGTTCGACGCAGTACGAGGTCGACCAGCGCATCATTCGCGGTCTGTTCGCACAGTGGCAGGCAAGCCTGGGTGTGCAGTCGCTGCAGGCGAGCCTGCGCCGTGACGACAACAGCCAGTTTGGCGGCAAGACCACCGGCAGCGTGCTCTGGGGCTGGGACCTCAGCGACGAGCTGCGCCTCAGCGCGAACTACGGCACCGCGTTCCGCGCACCGACCTTCAACGACCTGTACTACCCGGGCTATGGGAAGGCGACACTGCGCCCCGAGAGCTCACGCACCCTGCAGCTCGCACTGCGCGGCACACCGGACTGGGGCCACTGGTCGCTCGAGGCGTATCGCAACGAGATCCGCGACCTGATCGAATTCGATGCCGCAAGCTACAGTCCCGGCAACATCGGCCGCGCACGCATCGTCGGCATCGACGCCGTGCTGGGCGGGCAGTGGCTGGGCTGGAGCCTGCGTTCGACCGCGAGCCTGATGCGCCCGCGCAACGAGACCGCGCATGGCATGAATCGCGGCAATCTGCTGCCGCGCCGTGCCAGGCGCATGCTGAACCTGGAAGCCGATCGCCCCTTCGGGCGTCTCGACATCGGCGCCAGCTGGCGTCTGGTCGATCGTCGCTACGACGATATTGGCAATCGCAACGCACTCGGCGGTTATGGCCTGCTCGATCTGCGTGCCGGCTGGCTGATCGATGCCGCCTGGCGCGTGGATCTGGCACTGAACAACGCGCTGGACAAGAACTACGAGACTGCCTGGTACTTCAATCAGCCGGGTCGTACCTACATGCTGACGCTGAGCTGGCGTCCGCAACACTGAACCGATCGATGAAACCACAACCAGGAGGATCGTCATGCAGAAACTCACCCGCAAACAGGCTCTGATTGCTGCTGGCCTGTTGGCCACACTGCTGTTCTTCACCCGCTACAGCGCTTTCGGATTTTCCGTCTACTGCGCCAACGCCTCGATGGCCGTGTTCTTTCTCGGCGGCCTGTACCTGCGCCGCCACCTCGCGTTCGCCGCCCTGGTGGCGTTCGCTCTCGGCATCGACCTGGTCGCGCTGGCGCAGGGCCATGTGCCAGCCTATCTGTTCACCAGCGCCTACCTGTCCGAGCCACTCGCCTATGCGCTGCTGTGGTACGGCGGTGCCCAGTGCGCCACATCCGGCATGTCGCGCCTGGCACTGATCGGCGCCTCGCTGCCACTCGCCACGTTGGCGTTTGCCCTGACCAATGGGAGCTTCTACTGGATGAGCGGCCTGTTCGAGGCCACCAGCCTGGCAGGCTGGATCGCCGACTTTGCGCAGTGGGCGCCGCTCTTCGTCGGCATCATCGTCGCCTATGTTGGTGCCGTGGTATTGCTGCACGCTGCCTGGCAGCGCCTTGGTGGTACGCTGCCACATGTTGCGCGCACCGCATGAGCGAGGCAGCTGCGGCGTTGAGCGCCAGCTGCCCCGCACTGCTGGTTGCGGCGCCCTCGTCGGGGCAGGGCAAGACCTCGGTCACTGTCGCGCTCGCGCGCTGGCACGCACGCCAGGGGCGGCGGGTGAGCGTGTTCAAGGCGGGTACGGACTTCCTCGATCCGCTGGTGACGGGTCGAGCAGCGGGGGCGCCGTGCCATCAGCTCGATCTGTGGATGAATGGCGAGGCCGATGTGCGCTCCCGCCTTTACGTTGCAGCGCAGGACTCCGATCTGATTCTGGTCGAGGGCGTGATGGGGCTGTTCGACGTCAGTCCCTCCAGCGCCGATTTTGCGCAGCGCTTCGGCCTGCCCGTCCTGCTGGTGGTCGATGCGGCGGCCATGGCGCAGACCTTTGGTGCCGTGGTGCATGGGCTGGCCAGCTACCGCGCGGCGCTCGAGGTATACGCTGCGGTGGCCAACCGCATTGGCGGCGCGTACCACGAGCAGCTGCTGCGCGGGAGCCTTCCTCCCGACGTACGCTGGTATGCCGGCCTGCCGCGCGACGATGCGGGCTATGCGCTGCCCGAGCGCCATCTGGGATTGATCACGCCGGATGAGCTGGACGATCTCGTGCCGCGGCTCGACCGGCTGGCCGATGCCTGGCAGCGCCACGGCGAACAGGAATTGCCGCCCCCAGTCCACTTTGCGCCTGCTGTCGGCGCTGCCGTGCCGCGCCTGCTTCAGGGCAGGCGCATTGCCGTGGCACGCGATGCGGCCTTTGCCTTTCTCTACCCGGCAAACATCGACCTGTTGCGCGACGCGGGTGCAGAACTCGCATTCTTTTCGCCGCTGGCAGGCGATGCGTTACCCGAATGCGATGCGCTGTGGCTGCCGGGTGGCTACCCCGAGCTGCACCTCGCGGCGCTGTCGGCACGTGGTGATCTGCGGCAGGCGCTGCATGCCCACCATGGTGCCGACAAGCCCATCCTCGCCGAAGGCGGTGGCATGCTGTTCCTGCTGGATGAACTGGGCAGCACACAGCAGTTGCCGCTTGCCATGGTCGGCTTGCTGCGGGGCAGCGCCGTCGTGGGCGAGCGCCTCGTTGCTGCTGCCCTGCAGGAAGTCAGCCTGCCGGAGGGCGTGCTGCGCGGGCAGACCTTCCACCACGCCAGTGCCACCATCGTTGCCCAGCCGATCACCACGGCACTCAATCCCGACGGTCCGCACTGCTGCGAGCCCATCTACCGTTCGCGGCGCCTCAGCGCAAGCTTCGTACACTTCTATTTCCCATCGAACCCGGAAGCGGCACTGCGCCTGTTTCTGGGCTGAGCCTGTCGTGGTGCACAATGAGCGAGGGGCCAGCATCTACCCGTTGGCCAGGATCCAGGAAACGTGTCATGAGCATTCGTGAGTTGCTGTTGGCCGCCGTGGCGGTGATTGTCATGATGCCGGCATTGGTGCTTGCACAGGCGCCGGCGGTACCCGAGACGATGCTCGCTGCGGTGATCGACCACGGTGGTGGCCCCGAAGTGCTGCAGACACGACGACTCCCCACTCCGCAGCCTGCTGCGGGTGAGGTTCTCGTTGCGATGCGCGCTGCCGGAGTCGGGGTCTGGGAGGCGACGATGCGCAGGAATCCCGACGACGACGCACGCTTCCCCATGGTGCTCGGAACGGAAGGTTCGGGCGTCGTCGCGGCTCTCGGACCCGGGGTGCAGGGTTTCAGGGTGGGTGACGCCGTCTACGGCGAAATCGGTGCCTCGTACGCGCAGTTTGCCACTGCAAAGGCAGCAGGAATCGCTGCCATTCCTGGCAGATTGAGCTTTGTGGAAGCTGCCGCACTGGGCGTCAGCGGACTGTCTGCCATGCGGGGCATCGAAGACATCCTTCGGGTCAGGCAGGGTGAAACCCTCATCATCCATGGCGCCACCGGCGCAGTCGGTACCCTGGCGATCCAGCTGGCGAAGCGGCGTGGCGCAAGGGTACTCGCCACCGCAACGAGCGATGCGGGCATGGCGCTGGCAACTCGTCTGGGTGCAGATGCGGTCGTCAATGGCAGGACCGGGAACATCGCGGCTGCTGCAAGGTACTTTGCGCCGCAAGGCATCGATGCGGTACTGGGACTTGTCGGCGGTGATGCGCTCGAGCACTGTATCGGTGCGCTCAGGGCAGATGGGAGAGGGCGGATTGCCTATCTGTACGGAGTCGAGCCGGAGCCGTATTCACGCTTCGGTATCACGATGACGGTATAC
>CAZSYV010000034.1:0-25564 GCA_964610955.1 uncultured Klebsiella sp.
CGCTGCGTGGCCGATGTGAGCCTGCTGGCCGGAATGCTCGTCGACAAGTTCTGCTTCCACCTGCTGCTGTATCGCCAGCACCAGCGGATCGCCCAGTGTGGCATCCAGCTGAGCCGCACCAGTCTCAGCAACTGGAGCGGACGGGCCATTGATCTGCTGCGCCCCATCGCAGCGGCCCAGCACGCCCACATCCTCAGCGGATCGGTGGTAGCGATGGACGAGACTCCGATCAAGGCGGGACGCGAGAAGCAGGGCAAGATGCGCCAGGAGTTCAAATTTACCCCAGCGTTAAAGGTCATAATTACATCAGCGCTATATAATCATGGGTTTAGTAAACTGACAGATTAACGTTTGAGACGAATGAAGGCAGTGCAAAAGCGCTCCTCAAAAAGTGAGTAAACCTGTGAGTAACACACTACGGCATGAGGGATATTTGATTTATAAATCAACAGCATAGAACCATTGTTGCAAGGTGGCTGGCTCCACCACCTCTGAATTCGACAGTCCTTCGTCGAACATCCTTCAGCCTTCAGCGGTTCGCCGAATCAACACCGAGTGGAAGGTGCCACCGCTTTTCACGGCATATTGCAAGCTTGATCTTGCCGACTGGTGCGCCTCACTGACCCGGCGCGGCCAGGCATGCCGACGATGATCGCGATAGCGATGGTTGCACTTGCCGTGACACCCGCATACCAAGACCGGATTCGCTGCAGATCGCTGCACACCATGAGCGAGCAGGATGCTGCACAGCCCCGTCAGCGGGTGCGCCAGCGCGAAGAATGCTCCGAGCGCATAGTGCGGCAGTAGGCGGGTGTTCCACGCATCGCGGAGCATGCCGCGGGAGCGCCCGTGGTGAACTTCCAGTCGGTTGGGATACCGAGGAACAGTCGCCGCGCGTACACGAAGACCGAATCCATGTGTCCGACGATGTACATCAGCAGGAATACACCGGAGGTGATCTGGAAGGTGCGGAAGAAGTCGTGTCGGGACGTCGACGCGCTCCAACACCACGCAAGGTATCCTCCGTTTGCGCACATGAACAGCATGGCAAGGACCAGCAGGAGTTCGACGGATCGGGCGCGGTACACCTTTTCACCGGCATGAGCGGCTCAGGTTCCGCCGTGCTCAGCCTTTGCCGTACTCGTGCACGAACGCCTGCAGCTTGTGCGTATCGGCGGCGAACACCCGAATGCCCTCGGCGAGCTTTTCGGTCGCCATGGCATCCTCGTTCATTTTCCAGCGGAACAGCGCTTCACCCAGTTCCAGTCTTTCCGGGTCCGAACCCGCGGTGTCTTTCGGGTCCAGTGCACGCTTGAGTGCTTCTTCGGAGGCTTCCAGGCCACTCATCAACGCAGGGGCGATCGTCAGCAGGTCGCAGCCTGCGAGGGCGCGGATCTGGTCCAGGTTGCGGAAACTGGCACCCATGATCTCGGTGCCGTAGCCGTGGCGTTTGTAGTACGCGTAGATGCGCCTGACCGAGAGCACGCCGGGATCCTCGTCTGCCGGGTAGGCATCACGGCCTTCGTGCTTCCTGTACCAGTCCAGGATGCGACCCACGAACGGCGAGATGAGTGTCACGCCTGCCTCTGCACAGGCCACGGCCTGCGCAAAGGAGAACAGCAGGGTCATATTGCAGCGGATGTTGCGACGCTCCAGTTCTGCTGCTGCCTGAATGCCTTCCCAGGTCGAGGCGACCTTGATCAGTACGCGCTTGCGATCGACGCCCGCGCCTTCGTAGAGTGCAATCAAGCCCTCTGCCCGTGCGATCGTTGCATCGGTGTCGAAGGAAAGTCTGGCGTCGACCTCGGTCGAGACCCGGCCGGGAACGATGCCGAGAATCTTCTTGCCGATGTTGACGGCGAGCCTGTCCATGATTGCATCATCACGCCGCCCTGCAGCAAAACGGCCCCCCCAGGCCAGTGCGTCGTCGAGCAATGGTGCGTAGACGGGCTGCTGGGCTGCCTTCAGTACCAGCGAGGGGTTGGTGGTGGTGTCGGTTGGGCGGAAGGCTGCAATCGATTCGATGTCGCCGGTGTCGGCAACCACCGTTGTCATGCTGCGAAGCTGTTCGAGCTGATTCATCTGGGAGACCTCGTATGATCAGAGTTCCGAAGCGAACGTTCAGGAGTCCTCACGGCTGTCCCGCGAATCAGGATCGACGTCCTCGTCTTCGTCCTGTTGACCGTCAACAGCGGATGCCGCCGGTGGCGCTGGACCGAGATCGTCGGAACGGGTTTCGATGCCGATGTGGAAGGCAGCAAAACCCGGGTGCACGAACTGATCCACCGCCTTGCCGATCAACCGTCCCGTGTACGGCGAGACGATATCGGCGCGCAGGTTCGTGATCGGATCGGTGACACTGCCAAGCAACTCGCCGACCGTCACTTTCTGCCCCAGCTTGACTCGCGCGAACAGGATACCACCGGCGTCCGTCCGTACCCAGCGGGAACGATAGTGTGTCGGGGCAGGGTTCCCCCACACGCGTAGCTTGCGATACATCCCGAGCTGATCGATCAGCGCAAAGATTCCCTGTACGCCATGCTCGACCTCCTGGGCCTGCAGGCGCATCGGTTCGCCTGCCTCCAGTGTCACGGTGGGTATGCCGCGCGCCACGGCAGCTCGACGCAGGGTTCCTGGCGCTCCGGGGCTGTGGATGATCGCCGTGGATGTAAAGGCTTCCGCCACCCGCACGACCTCGGGGCGGCGCAGGTCGCCGCGCACCTGCGGCAGGTTGGTGCGATAGAAGGAGCCGGTGTGAAGATCCACCAGCACGTTGCAGTGGACGATGATTTCGTTGAAGAACGAATAGGCAATCCGCGAGGCGGAACTTCCTTCGATATTCCCCGGAAAGTGCCGGTTGAGATCACGGCGATCCGCCAGGTAGCGTGATGCGCGGCGAAAGCCGACGAGATTCACGATCGGGACACCGACGACCGTTCCCTTGAGCTGCTGTGCATCGATGTCGTAGAGCACGCGTCGCACCATCTCGATGCCGTTGAGCTCATCGCCATGCACGGCAGCGGTCAGGCACAGAACCGGGCCATCGGTCGTTCCGTTCACCACCAGCACCGGAGTTGCCGCAGCGATGCCTTCGAAGGACTCTTCCGGCTGCCACGCCAGGCGTGCCGCAGTTCCGGCGGGCACTTCGGTGTCGAGCAGCACGAACGGTGCCCGAGTGTCGGTCGGGAGCATCGATGTGCTGGAGTCACCGAGCAGATCGATGGTGGTCTCCTGCGCTCGATCCGAGTATGACCTGATCTCGCGCTGCAGATCTTCCCGGGGATCCGCGCCAGGCAGTGTGGTGACCGGGGCATCCAGCTCGACGCTGCGGGCTCGTCGTGGCGAGGCGGTGACGCTGCCGATGCTCGGTGTCTGTACACCGGTGCCGCCATCAACTGGCTGCGCCGTGGCGGGGCCGCCTGCAGCAATGAACGAGAGGCTCATTGCCGCAAGCGCGCACCGTATCAGCTCAGCCACACTTCGAGTCTCCACAGCTCAGGCAGGTCATGCAGCCATCCATCATGATCATCGCCTTGGTCATGCACTTGCTGCAGAGCTGGGCGCCGGCAGGGTAGGGGCTGTGGTCCGGTGCGGCCACCTTCACGTTGCGCGCCTCGAACTGGTCACGCTTCTCATCCAGGATCTTCTGCTGGTGCTCGCTGATTTCCGGTGGCTGCAGCATGCCGATGTCGATGAGGTGCTTCTCGATGCACTCGCCAATCTCCGCAACCAGCGATGGCATGAAGCGCCCGCCCTTCTTGAAGTAGCCCCCCTTGGGGTCGAAGACCGCCTTGAGCTCCTCGACCAGGAAGGTACAGTCACCACCCTTGCGAAACACGGCCGAAACGACGCGTGTCAGCGCGAGCACCCACTGAAAGTGATCCATGTTCTTCGAGTTGATGAAGATCTCATACGGGCGCCGCTGTTCATGCGCCGTGCCCGGATTCAGCACGATGTCGTTGATCGTGATGTAAAGGGCATGCTCGGACAGCGGGGTCTTGATCTTGTAGGTCGCACCCGAAAGCGTTTCCGGGCGCGAGACGTTCTCACTCATCTTCTCGATGGCGCGCTCGAGTTCCTCCGCGGTGGATGCCTTGTCCTGTGCGGTATCGAGCACCTTGTAGCCAACGATACGTTTTGCAATCCTGACCGTCATGGCGGCTGTGCTCCTCAGAATTTTCCGTAATAGCCTTCTTTCATGGCCTCGAACAGGTTGGCGGCAGTGTGGGTCTCACCGTCGTACTCGATGTCCTCGTTCCCTTTCACCTCCACCGTCGATCCATCCTCGAGCTTGAATTGGTAGATCGTCTTCTCGAGATCCTTCTCCTTGACCAGGACGCCCTGGAAGGCATCGGGATTGAAGCGAAAAGTCGTGCAGCCCTTGAGCCCGCTCCGATATGCGTAAAGGTAGATGTCCTTGAACTCCTCGAACGGGATATCCGTCGGCACGTTGATCGTCTTCGAGATCGACGAGTCGATCCACTTCTGTGCCGCCGCCTGGATGTCGATGTGCTCGCGTGGCGTGATGTCCTCGCTGGTCAGGAAATACTCGGGCAGCCGCCCGGAGGGATCGTCGGAGTAGGGGGTCGCCCGCGGCTCCACCAGCTCGCGAAACGCCAGCAGCTCGTAGGAGAACACGTCGATCTTCTCCTTTGACTTCTTGCCTTCACGAATCACGTTGCGTGAGTACTGGTGCGCAAAGCTCGGCTCGATGCCGTTCGATGCGTTGTTGGCCAGCGACAGCGAAATGGTTCCTGTCGGAGCAATCGATGAGTGATGGGTGAACCGGCAACCCTCGGCGGCAAGCGACTCGACCAGCTCAGGGTCCACGGCTGCGACACCCTGCATGTAGCGGCTGTACCTGGCATGCAGCACACGCCCCGGAAGCTGATCGCCTGCCTTGTGGCCGTCACGCGCCATTTCCGGACGCCTTGCCAGCATCGCCGGTGTCACGGTGAACATTTCCTCGAGAATCGGCGCAGGGCCCTTTTCGCGCGCGAGATCGAGCCCCGTGCGCCAGCCGGTCAGCGCCAGCTCGCGTGAAACACGTTCGGTGAACTCCAGCGATTCGGGACTGCCATACTTCATGCGCAGCATCGTCAGCGCAGATCCGAGCCCGAGGAAACCCATGCCATGGCGGCGCTTGTATTCGATCTCGTGGCGTTGCTGCTCGAGTGGCAGCCCGTGCATTTCGACCACGTTGTCGAGCATGCGGGTGAACACGGTGACGACCTCACGAAACGCCACCCAGTCGAAGCGGACATCCTCACGGAACGGTGAGCGCACGAAGCAGGTCAGGTTGATCGAACCCAGCAGGCAGCTGCCATACGGTGGCAGGGGCTGCTCACCGCAGGGGTTGGTGGCGCGGATGTTTTCGCAGAACCAGTTGTTGTTCATCTCGTTGACCCGATCGACCAGGATGAATCCCGGTTCGGCGAAGTCGTACGTCGAGATCATGATCACGTTCCACAGCTTGCGTGCCCTGACCCTGCGGTAGACGCGGCAGGCGACCAGCCCCTCGGCGTTGCTCACATAGCCCTTGGTCTGTGGGAAATGACGCCAGATGATGTCGCCGTCATCCTCGAGCTCGCGTGAATCCGCGCGGTACTCCGCCTCGGAAATCGGGAACGACAGTGGCCACTCCTCATCGTGTGTGACGGCGTGCATGAACTCCTCGGTGACCAGCAGCGAGAGGTTGAACTGGCGCAGCCGGCCGTTCTCGCGCTTTGCGCGGATGAAGTCGACGACGTCGGGATGGCTGATGTCGAAGGTTCCCATCTGCGCGCCGCGGCGCCCACCGGCGGAAGACACCGTGAAGCACATCTTGTCGAAGATATCCATGAACGACAGCGGACCGCTGGTGTAGGCGCCGGCGCCCGATACGTAGGCACCGCGTGGGCGCAGCGTGGAGAACTCGTAGCCGATCCCGCAGCCCGCCTTCAGCGTGAGCCCGGCCTCGAGATTCTTTTCGAGGATGCCGAGCATCGAGTCCTCGATGGTGCCGGATACCGTGCAGTTGATCGTCGATGTCGAGGGCTTGTGCTCCTGCGCACCGGCGTTCGAGATGATGCGTCCGGCGGGGATGGCACCGTTGCGCAGTGCCCAGACGAAACGCTCATACCAGTGCTCGCGCACCTCCTCGCGTTCGATCCCGGCAAGTGCGCGCGCCACCCGGCGATAGGTGGCGTCGATGGTTTCGTCGATCGGGTTTCCCGCCTTGTCCTTCAGGCGATACTTGCGATCCCAGATGTCTTCCGATGCGGCTTGCAGCTTCCCGCTGACTTCCGCCAAACGAAGAGGATGTGCGACTTTCAAGACTTCGATGGACATATTACGCCTCGCTCGTGATTCTTCTCTGATGGGTGTTCAGGGGGCTTTTTGGGCAGATCGTCCAGTGCCCGGCGACACCGTCGGTGGTACCTGACTGCCGGCGCATGGAAAAGCCGAAACCATAGATGCAGTGTAATGACGGCATCGAAAAACACAATATATTGTGTCTTGGCCTGTTTGAGTGTAAGGCGGGGAGGTCGCCGACAGGCACAGGATACTGCTTTCGGGCCGTACCGGGGTGCCTTGGGCAGGTCAGCTTGCCGTCGGTCGTGGCTATTGGCTAGTATCCGCGGCCGAGCCGCGCCGGGCACTGTGCCGTCATTCGTGGCATCGTCTGCAGGACAATGAACCGTGCTGCCTCAGATCCGGGTTCTGACCTACAACATCCACAAGGGCTATTGCGCGGGAAATCGTCGTTTCGTGCTCGAGCAGATGCGTGCGCGGATCGCCGAAACACGCGCCGATGTGGTGTTCCTGCAGGAAATCCATGGCCGACACAGCGCACGACGCGGTCATGCGGATCGTCACAGCTACCCCGATCAGCCCCACTTCGAGTATCTGGCGGACAGCTCCTGGCCGCATTACGCCTACGGGCGCAACGCGATCTACCGCAAGGGCGATCATGGAAACGCGATTCTGAGCAAGTTCCCGTTCATCAGCTGGGAAAACATCAATGTGGCGGTATTCCCACGCTCGAGTCGCAGCATCCTGCACGGTGTGATCGAGATGCCGCGCAGCCGGATACGCGTGCATACGCTGTGCGTGCACCTCGGGCTGCTCGAGGAGGAGCGCCGTGGGCAACTGGAAGTGCTGGCAGCACGCATCGATTCGCATGTGCCACGCGGTGAGCCGCTGATCATTGCCGGCGACTTCAACGACTGGCGACGTCGTGTTCGACGCCACCTGCACACGGAGTTCGAACTCAACGAGCTGTTTCTCGAACTCGAGGGACGGTATGCACGCACGTTTCCGATCTGGCGCCCGCTGCTGCCGATGGACCGGATCTACTATCGTGGCGTCGAGCCCGTGGCCTGCCAGCGCCTGAGCGGTGGTGTGTGGCGCGAGCTGTCGGATCACGCAGCGCTGATGGGTGTCTTCAATCTGTCGACGAACCACCGCCGCGGCTAGTGAAAGTCCCTCGATGCCGTGCGCAAGGCACCGAGCATGGCGCTGTGGTCGATCAGTTCGGCGGCAATCACGCGGGTCGTGCCGTCACGATTTTCCAGAATCCCCTTCAAGCGCGAGCGTACGTGTTCGAGTACATCGAGGTCGACTACAATCGAAACCGGCTTCACTCGACGCTGGGCTATCTGAGTCCAGAACAGTTCGAGCTGGCCAACGCTGCTTAGCCGAGTGTCCGAAATTCGGGGGCAAGATCAGTTACAGTCGGTGCCCAACTTATGAATCGAGTCCACGAGCCGTTCTGGAAAACCATCCCGATGGATCGCATGACCCCCGAGCAGTGGGAGTCGCTCTGCGATGGTTGTGGCCTGTGTTGTCTGCAGAAACTCGAGAATGAACACTCGGGGCGTTTCTACTACACCAACATTGCGTGTCGGCTGCTCGATCTGGAAACCAGTCGCTGCAGTGACTACGCACACCGGCAGTTGCGCGTTCCGGACTGCATCCAGCTGACACCACGAACGATTGGCGACCACCCGTGGTTGCCCGAGACCTGCGGCTATCGTCTGGTTGCCGAGGGCAGGGACTTGCCGCAGTGGCATCACCTCGTGTGCGGTGACCGTGATGCAGTGCATCGGGCGGGAATCTCGCGGGCCGGGCGGATGGTCAGTGAGGAGGAGGTTCGCGAGGAGGACTGGGAGGACTACATCATCTTCAGGATCGGCTGAGACACGCCCGATATGACTGCAACGCCGCAGAGCATCACGCGCCGCCTGCGTGATCTGCTTGGTGAAAGTGCCATCATTGACGATCCCGGGCTGATGGCCCCTTACGGGGGGGATCGTGCTGCGCTGGCACAACCGGACCCCACCTGCGTGGTGGTGCCGCACAGCGTCGAGGAGCTTCGCGCAGTCGTCGATCTTGCCCGGCGCGACGGCGTTTCACTGGTGCCATCGGGAGGACGCACGGGGCTCAGTGGGGGGGCGCTTGCCGCACGAGGCGAGGTCGTCGTGGCGCTGGAGCACATGCATCGGGTGCTCGCACTCGACCCGCTCGAGCGCACGATCGAGGTCGAGGCCGGGATGACGACTGCGATGGTGCAGGAGCAGGCTGCCAGGGCAGGGCTGTTCTACGGTGTCGACCTGGCTTCGGCCGGTTCCAGCCAGATCGGCGGCAATATCGCGACCAATGCCGGCGGCGTTCGCGTGATCCGCTATGGCATGACGCGTGAGCAGGTACGCGGACTCACGGTAGTCGACGGGCGCGGTGAACTGATGGAGCTGAACCGCGGCCTCGTCAAGAACAACACGGGGCTCGACCTGCGTCATCTTTTCGTGGGATCGGAAGGCATTCTCGGCTTCATTGTCGCGGCAACCCTGAGGCTGCATACGCCTCCGGGGGCGCCCGCGGTGATGCTGCTCGCAGTGCCTGATCTCGGCTCCATTCTCGCGGTGCTGCAGGCCTTCACCCGCGTGCTTGAACTCAATGCCTTCGAGTTCTTCGGCCACAACGGACTGCTGCGTGTGCTCGATGCCCAGGGGCGCAGCGCACCGCTTGGCGTGTCGGCGCCGTTCTACGCCCTGGTCGAATTCGAGGAGCAGGACAATCGCGATGCGGCTCTCGGCGTGCTCTCACGGCTGATGGACGAGGGCAGGCTGAGCGATGGTGTGCTTTCGCAGACCCTTGCCCAGGTACACGAGCTGTGGAGGCTGCGCGAGGCCATGTCCGAGACACTGGCGCGCTGGCGCCCGTACAAGAACGATATTTCCGTGCGTGTCCCGCAGCTTCCCGCGTTCATCGACCGGGTTCAGGCGTTGATCGATCGCGAGTACGCGGGCTTCGAGGTCGTCTGGTACGGACACATCGGGGACGGTAACCTGCACCTCAACGTGCTGCGCCCCGAGGGAGCCGATGATGCGGCGTTTCGCCTGAGCTGTGCCAAGGTCTCGCAGCATGTCGCCGCACTGGTTGCCGAGTGCGGAGGCAGCATCTCGGCGGAGCACGGCATCGGTCTGCTGAAGAAGGATCTACTGATCTATACGCGCAGTACCGCTGAAATTGCCGCGATGCGCGCAATCAAGCAGGTATTCGATCCATCCGGAATCATGAATCCCGGCAAGGTGCTTGGTTGATTTAACATAATATACATTATGCGAACTTACGTTCATGTTTCGGGCGCGTCCCTGCGTCCTGTTTCCGATCCCGAATGAGCCTTTCTATGCCACATCGAACCTGATGGGCATTTCCTTGATTCCATGAATGAAGTTCGAGCGCAACCACTTGATTTCACCGTTCAGCCTCGGGTTTCTCAGGTGCTTCACGATTTCCTCGAACACGACATTCAGTTCGAGCCGTGCCAGATGACTGCCGATGCAGAAATGCTCACCGATGCCGAATGCACGATGCTCGTTGCGTACATCCTCGCGGCGTGGGCGCGTGATGTCGAAACGGTCCGGGTCCTCGAACACTGCCTCGTCACGGCTGGCAGCCTGGTAGAACATCATCACCTTGTCGCCTGCCTGAAGTTGCTGCCCGCCAACTTCGACTGCTTCGGTCGCCGTGCGACGGAAGGCGATCACCGCCGGGTTGAAGCGCAGGATTTCCTCCACGGCATCCGGAATCAACGAGGGATCATCGACCAGCATCTGGTACTGTTCGGGATGCTCCATCAGCAATCGCATGCCCTGGCTCGTTGCCGTGCGGGTGGTCTCGTTTCCGGCGACGATCAACAGCATCATGAAGTTGCGGAATTCCGCTTCGTTGAGGTGCTCACCCGCAACCGTGCCCTTCAGCAACGCCCCGACGATATCGTTACGCGGCGCGGCGCGATGTTGTGCCATGACCTTGTCCGCATACATGTAGACCTGCATCGAAGCCATCTGTGCGGCTGCCGGACTGGTCGAGAGCTCGGGATCATCCGCGCCGAGCATGATGTTGGTCCATTCGAAGAAATTGTTGCGATCCTCGATCGGAACCCCGAGGATCTCGCAGATCGCGATCAGCGGCAGCACACAGGCGATGTCGGTGACGAATTCGCACTCGCCACGCGCGAGCACTGACGCGATCGCCTCGCGTACGATCTGGCGAAAGCGTGGTTCGTACGCCTCGACCTTTGCCGGTGTGAATGCATTGCGGATGATGCGGCGGTACTTGATGTGTTCCGGCGGATCCATGTTGATCAGCATGGTACGCAGCATCATCAACTGCTCAGGGAGCACATCGTTCACGAAGCAGCTCTTGGCTGCGGAGGAGAACTGCAGCGGGTGTTTCGATATCTGATCGATGTCTTCCTGGCGGAAGAATCCCCAGAACCCCTCTCCTCCCGCCTTCGGCTGGTCGACGCGCACGGCGCGGGCCGCACGTGCCTCGCGATAGACTTCGGCGGGAACGCCACCGCGGTGAAGGTCTGGACTGCCAAGGTCGGCAAAGGGGCATGAGGCCATGATCGCTCCTGTTGGCATGGTTGTGTCGTGAACCGCGGGCAGTCTCGGCCGGCCTCGAAGGGGTTGTCAACACTCCCTGTTTATATGGCACATTACGATCCGTACGGAATTCACCGACACTTCCATTCACTTGCCTCGAAGGAGGTTTTGATGCGCTATCTGCACACCATGGTCCGCGTCAGCGATCTGGATGCGGCACTCGGGTTCTGGCGCGATGCACTTGGACTGGTCGAGACCCGTCGCCACGAGAATGCGTCGGGGCGCTTCACTCTCGTCTATCTGGCTGCGCCCTCCGACAGGGTGCAGGCGGAAGAGCTGAAATCACCCGAACTCGAGCTGACGTGGAACTGGGATCACGAGGTGTACACCGGAGGGAGAAACTTCGGTCATCTCGCCTATGAGGTCGAGGATATCTACGCGACCTGCGAGCGTCTGCAGAGCGTTGGCATCACGATCAACCGCCCTCCCCGCGATGGCCGCATGGCATTCGTGCGCTCGCCGGACGGTATTTCGATCGAGTTCCTGCAGCGTGGTGCCGCGCTGGTACCGCGCGAACCCTGGCTGTCGATGCCAAACAGCGGAAGCTGGTGAAGCGCACTCCGTGCAGGGGGGTCACAGCAGCGCACGCAGCACCAAAAAGATCACCAGCGACAGCAGTGCCCCGGCAGGCAGGGTGATCATCCAGCTGACGAAGATACCTCCGAGCACTCGCAGGTTCAGTGCACCGATGCCGCGTGCGAGACCAACGCCAAGCACGGCGCCGACCAGGATGTGAGTGGTCGAGACCGGCAGTCCAAGCCCGGAGGCGAACACGACCGTGGAAGCCGCGCCCAGCTCCGCCGCAAAACCACGGCTTGGCGTCAGTTCGGTGATTTTCTCGCCGATCGTTGCGATCACACGATAGCCAAAGGTTGCCAGGCCGACGACGATGCCAACGGCTCCAAGCAGCAGAACCCACGATGGCAAGTGGGTTTCCTTGGCGATCGCCCCACCGTCGTGAATCACCGATACGATTGCCGCGAGTGGCCCGACCGCATTGGCCACGTCATTCGATCCGTGTGCAAATGCCATTGAACAGGCAGTGAACACCATCAGCGTCGCAAACACCCGCTCGACGTTCGCAAAGCGAAAGCGACCACGCCTTTCGAGTTCGGTATCCAGTTTGATCCGCGAAAGCAGCACGATGCCCACCGCCATCACCACAAATCCGATGGCGAGCGACAGCAACAGCGACTCCTGTGTCGTCAGTTCGAGCCCCACATGGCTCAACCCCTTCGTCAGCGTGACCATCGACATCATGGCGCCGACGTAGAACATGTAGAGCGGGACGAAACGCTTGGCGCGTCGGAACGGGTCGTCGTGAGCGAGGATGAGCTTCTGTACGCTGGTGAACAGCAGGTAGGAAATGATTCCCGCCAGTACGGGTGACACCACCCAGCTCGACATGATGTAGGCCACCTTGCCCCAGTTCACGGCCTCTATCGAAACGCCAACCGAAGCAAAGCCCACGATGGCACCGACGATCGAATGCGTGGTCGATACGGGCCAGCCCTGGGCCGTTGCCGTCAACAGCCAGATGCCGGACGCCAACAGCGAGGAGATCATGCCGAGCACCAGCAGGTCGGGGTGTTCGGCGAAGACATTGATATCGATGATGCCGCTGCGGATCGTTGCAGTGACCTCACCACCTGCCAGCCAGGCGCCGCTGAACTCGAATACGGCAGCGATCAGGATCGCCTGGCGGATCGTGATTGCACGACTGCCGACCGAGGTGCCCATTGCGTTGGAGACATCGTTCGCCCCAACGCCCCACGCCATGAAGAAACCAAACGCGCAGCCAAGCGTGAGCAGCAGGGGTCCGTGCTGGACAACCATCTCCATTGTCTGTTCGCTCCCGATCAGCTGGCGATGAGTTGTTCGAGTCGGCCGCCGACTCGCTGAGCGACGTCGGCTACCTCGCCGATCCAGGAAATGATGTCGTAGAGAAAGATCACGTTGACCGGAGGCAGCTCGGCTTCGAGTGCAAACAGCGCGGCACGTACCAGGACCTCGAGACGGTCGGCCTCTTCCTCGAGTGCCTCGACCTCGGCGACCATGGCATGAACGACAGCAGCCTCGCGCCCCGCGAAGCCGGTTTCCAGCAGTTCGTCGAGTTCCTCGATCGCCTTGAGCGCCTGGGCTGCCGTGGAAACTGCAGCGATCACGAACTCACGCATGCTGTTTGCCATCTGGGGTGGTACGGCCATGCGGCGCCCCAGCATCAATCCGGCAATGTCACGGACGCGGTTCGCGATCTTGTCCTGCATGCGCAGCAATTCGAGGACATCGGAGCGATTGACCGGGATCAGCAGGCCGCTGCGCATGCTGCTGCGGATTTCCTTCTTGACCTGATCGGCTTCTCTTTCGAATCGCTGGATGCGCCCCTGGATGACCTGCGCGCGCTCCCAGTCGCCAGCCAGTGTGGCGTCGAAGAACGGCAGGAACTCGCTGGCACACTCCTGCACCTTGGCCATGTGACGCTGCAGTGCGGATAACGGAGAGCGGCCGAAGAGTTTGCCGAGAGGGTTGGAGATCATGCACGACTCCATGCTCTGAAAAGTGCGCGGAGGTTACACCGCAAGCTACACTGCGGCAACGGTTGGTTCGTTGCAAAGGGTGGTGAAAATGCTTTACTGGCACTGGCTTGTGATCGGCATGGTATTGATGGCCCTTGAGATTTTCATGCCGACCTTTACCGCGCTGTGGTTTGGCGCAGGTGCCGTTCTCGTTGGCGTGCTGCTGTTGCTGATTCCCTCGCTGAGCCTGACCTGGCAGGTCGGTGTCTGGTCCATCGCTTCGGTGGTGGCAACATGGGCATGGTTTCGTTTCTTTCGCAACAAGTCACCCGACCGCACACTGGCCGGACTGGGACGTGAGGCGCTGCTGGGTGAGACCGCGCTGGTCGTTCAGGCACCGCTTGGCGAAAGGCGTGGAATCCTGCGTTTTGCCACCCCGAAACTGGGTGCGGAGGAATGGCAGTTCCTGTGTGCCGATTCGGTCAGCACGGGAGATCGTGTCGTGGTCGAGGATGTCTCGGGCAACACTCTGATCGTCGCAAGGCGCAGTTAGGCGATTCATCGATATAACGGAGGTTACATGGACGGCTTGTTTCTGGTACTCGTGTTCTTTGCACTTGTTCTCATCACGATAGCCAAGGGCGCACGAATCGTGCCTCAGGGCAGCAAATGGGTGGTACAGCGTCTCGGCAAGTATCACTGCACGCTGAATCCGGGGCTCAGCATCATCGTGCCCTTCGTCGATACGGTTGCCCACCGCGTGACCACCAAGGACATCGTGCTCGATGTGCCGTCTCAGGATGTGATCACGCGCGACAACGTGGTGATCGTCGTCAACGCAGTGGCGTACATCAATATCGTGCAGCCGGAAAAGGCGGTCTACGGGGTCGAGGACTTCCGCCTCGCAATCCAGAACCTGGTGCAAACCTCACTGCGTTCGATCATCGGCGAGATGGATCTCGACGATGCACTGTCGTCACGTGACCAGATCAAGGCGCGGTTGAAGGAAGGCATTTCGGATGATATTTCCGACTGGGGGATCACGCTGAAAACCGTCGAGATCCAGGACATCAATCCCTCACAGCGCATGCAGACCGCGATGGAGGAGCAGGCGGCGGCCGAGCGTCAGCGCCGTGCCACGGTCTCGCGCGCCGAAGGCAGCAAGACGGCGGCGATCCTCGAGGCCGAGGGCCGGCTCGAGGCATCACGGCGTGATGCGGACGCGCAGGTACTCCTCGCCCAGGCGAGCCAGCGTGCGATCGAACTGGTCACCGAGGCGGTAAAGGACAACGAGTTGCCGGCGATGTTCCTGCTCGGGGAGCGCTACATCAATTCGATCCGGGAGATGGCAACCTCTCAGAACGGCAAGCTGGTGCTGTTGCCGGCGGACCTGCCTGCGTCGATCCGCGGCATGCTCGGCAAGTGACCCGGGCCGCCCCGTTGATCAACTGGGCGACTCTCAGCTCACCGTACCGGCCTGTCGCAGTGCGGTGATCTGCTGTGCATCGAAACCCAGATCGGTCAGGATCGCATCGGTATCGGCACCGATACGCACCGCGGTGGCTGGCCGTGCCGGGACTGTGCGGCTGAAGCGCGGTGCCGGTGCCGGCTGCCAGATGCCATCGTCGTTGATGAAGCTCGAGCGTGCCACATTGTGTGGATGACCGCTGACCTCATCCAGGCCGAGCACCGGCGCAAAGCAGATGTCGCTGCCCTCCATGATGGCGCACCATTCGCTGCGCGTGCGGGTGCGAAAGATCGCCGCGAAACGCTCGCGCAACGCGTCCCAATGGCGGGCATCGTGCTGATGCGGCAGCTGTTCGCCGGCAAGCCCCAGTTTCTCCAGCAACAGGGCGTAGAACTGCGGTTCGATCGAGCCGATCGAGACGTATTTTCCGTCTGCAGTTTCGTAGACACCGTAGAAGTGCGCTCCGCCATCGAGCATGTTGCTGCCACGCTCGTTGCGCCAGAAGCCGGACTGGAACGCGCCATACATCATCGTCATCAGGGCAGCCGTGCCATCCACCATGGCTGCATCGACCACCTGCCCCTTGCCGGAGGATTGTGCCTCGAGAATGGCGCAGACGATGCCGAACGCAAGCAGCAGTCCCCCGCCGCCGAAATCACCAATCAGGTTGAGCGGCACCACCGGCTTGCCGCCCTTCTCGCCGATTGCATGCAGCGCTCCGGTGAGCGCGATGTAGTTCAGGTCATGGCCAGCCGTGTGAGCCAGGGGGCCACCCTGCCCCCAGCCGGTCATGCGGCCATAGACGAGGCGCGGATTGCGCTGCAGGCAGACTTCTGGACCAAGTCCCAGTTTCTCCATCACGCCTGGCCGGTTGCCCTCCAGGAGCGCATCGGCATCACTGATCAGGCGCAGCACGATGTCGAGGGCCTGTGGGTCCTTCAGATCCACTGCGATGCAGCGTTTGCCGCGATTGCCGAAATCGAGCCTTTCGTTCTCGGCCATGCTGAGCATGCCGGATGATGGGCGTGAGACCCGGATGACGTCAGCGCCCATGTCGGCGAGCATCATGGCGGCAAAGGGGCCTGGACCAATGCCCGCGATTTCAATGATCTTTCTGCCTTGCAACGGACCCACGAAACACCCCTGCAAACACTTCGTTGATGAACAGCGCGAGAGTTTACTGCAGGCACATTGAACGCGTCACCGGCACCTACGGGTGATTTTGATCAGGTTCACCGTGCAGTCGATGCATCGCCAGTTCAAGCTCGTGCGGTGTGTTGATGTTGAAGAATTGATCATCGTCGTCAGCAGGCCAGTCGACACACACATGGGGGAGCTCGCGCAGGAATCTGCCCACGCCACGCGGACCGTCTCCGTGCAGCGTTTCACGCATGCGTGCGGCTGCGTCGACCGACCATAGCGCGAATACCGGCTGCATGCGGGCATCGCAGGTTGCCACGGCGACGCTCGCTTCGTGCTGTCTTGCCGCAGCAAGCAGGCGTTGCACCAGATCCAGCGGAAACCATGGCGAGTCGCAGGCGAAACTCGCAAGCCAATGGCAGTCGGGGTGGTGAGCGCGCAGGAACTCGAGCCCGCTCAGGATGCCTGCCAGCGGGCCGGGATGACCTGGAACGGAATCCGCAAGCACGGCCTGTGCACTGACCGGCAGCAGACGTGGATCGTCGTTGTAGCTCAGCAGCAGCAGATCGACCTGTGCCAGGGCACGCTCCCAGACGTGTTCGAGCAGAGTACGCTCGCCGAGACGGCGCAGGCTCTTGCCACCCTCGCCCATGCGACTGCCGCGGCCTCCGGCAAGGACGATGCCTGCTACCCGTTCGCCCTGCCCCATCATCGGTTCTCCGGATACATCGCTCCTGCATCATGTAAGGCGAAGCCATGATGGGCAAGGCGTGCGCCATGTCTCATCACCCTTGACGCCCCTCATCCGGGCAGGGCCAACTGGTGGTGAATTTCATGGATGGAGCTCGACATGCGGCACGCCTCACGCTCACCACTGGTATTTCTGATGCTTCTGGCGTTCTTCCCGGGAGGCGCTCTTCACGCCATCGAACGGGAGGATGATTGCCGGCGGTTCGAACGTCAGCGCGAGCAGCTCGTGCGCCAGCTGCGCCGCCCACACTCGGCCACCCAGGCCAACCGTCTGCACGAGCGCCTGCGCAAGGTGCGCCTGTATATCGCACACCAGTGCCGTTGAGCGTTCAGCGCGAATGGCGGCCGAGTTCAGACAGGCCATCGAGCGCCTGGCCAACGCCACGCCTGATTGCCCCCTCGAGTGCGAACCCGAATCGCTCGCCGATGCTGCGCTGCTCCACATAACTGAGTTCGAACACCTCCGAGTCGCGCACGGCATCCTGAAGCAGCGAGTCGCTGGTTCCCAGTGCATCGATCAACCCCAGGCCGAGGGCGCGCTCGCCGAACCAGGCTTCCCCCGTGGCCACGGTGGTGATGTCCAGTGCTGGTCGATGGTGCTGCACGAACTCGCGAAACAGCGCGTGCGTATCCTCGAGTTCCTCTGTGAACTTCTGTCGTCCCGCATCGGTATTGCGCCCGAAAACGCTCAATGTACGCTTGTACTGTCCTGCGGTCAGCTGCTCGTAGTCGATGTCATGTCTTTTCAGCAGACGGTGGAAGTTGGGGATCTGGGCGAGCACACCGATGCTGCCGACCATCGCAAATGGCGCCGCAACGATATGTTCGGCCACACAGGCCATCAGATAACCGCCACTTGCCGCCACCTTGTCGATGCATACCGTCAGTGGAATGCCGCGTTCGCGAATCCGTGCCAGCTGTGCGGCCGCGAGCCCATAGGCGTGCACCATGCCGCCGCTGCTCTCAAGGCGCAGCACGACGCGGTCGCCGCCGTCCGCAAGCGTCAGCAGGGCACTGATTTCCTCGCGCAGGTTACGTACGGCAAGAGCACGGACATCGCCATGAAAGTCGAGAACGAACACGCGTCGCGGTGATTTCCTCGTCGAGTCACCCGCATGGGGCGGGTCTGCGCACACTTCGGCGCCTCGCTTGCGTCGTGCCTTGGCTGACTTGCGTTCTGCCTTGCGCCAGCGCTTGTATTCGCGCTCTTCGTGCGTTGCCGCCACCAGTGCCTCGTGCATTGCATCGAAGCGACGATTGAGCTTGGTGACTTCGATCCTGCCGCCCTCGCTGCGACCACGTGCGTGCACGATGACTGCGGCGATACCGAACATGATGATGAGGGCAACGGCCAGGATCGTAAGCGCCTTGGCCAGAAACAGTCCGTATTCGGCCATGAATTCGACCACGTGCGCGATTCCGTCAGCGAAGGGCGCCGAAGCCTAGCACATCCTGATGCGCCTCGTGCCGTCCGACACGCCCTCTGGATGCTGCGGGGTGGATGCGCGTGCAAGATCGAGGATGCGTCGATCCGGTTCGTCACCAACCTGCAGGGACGCGATGCAGTACTCGAGCCCGATCAGCACGTCGGCGAGATCCTCGTCGTGTGTGCCGCCCTCTTTCTCGGCGGTTGGTGCATCGTCCCTGCACGACAGCTCCAGTGCCCTTGTGGCAATTGCTGCAACGTCTCGGTAGCCGAGCATCAGCAGCGCGCCGCGCATCGCGAGAAGCTCATGACGAATCAGCGCGGCCTGCTGCTGCACTCCGCCAGCGTCGATGGCCGAGGCGAGTTCGTGCTTGACTGATTCGAGACGCTCGCGTGCGTGTGTCAGCACCAGGCTGCGTGCCTCTGCCAGGGTATCTCCGGTCAGTGCAACGGTTGCCGGTGCCACCTCGATGCCGTGCTTTTTTGCGAGGCCACTGAGAAGAACCTCGACTTCGATCACCGTCTCTGCAAGCTGTTGCAGCGACTGTACGCTCATTTCGGTAGCGGTTTCCCCGCAGTGTTCGATCCGCGTGCACCAGGTGCCAAGCTCTGTCGCTGCATGGCTCTGGCCGCCTTCCGTGAGTACCTGTACCGCACGGCGCAGAGCGGCCTCCACCTCATCGAGCACCCCGGTGTCTGCGCCACTTTCCACTGTTACGGTGCCCAGTGCGCGCCGTATGGTCACAAATTCATTCTGCGTGAGAACTATCGTCTGCGTCACGTCCACATCGGGCTCGCCGAGCAGACGACGACGCTCGCGTGCCAGCGCTTCATCGTCGGGCAGCGTCAGCGCCAGATCGTGCAGCGCGCGAATTTCGGCAATGCGTTGTCCGGCGCCAGCGCGGGCAACGAGTGCCAGCAGGGTACGGCGCTCCTGCGCACCCAGTGCTGCATCCCGTTGTTCCGGAGTGTTGACGTGGGTGCGCAGCCAGCCGTCGCCGGCACGCAGCATGCGGGTGCGCTCGAGAGTCGCTTGCAAGGTGCCGTTGGCAAAGCCCTCGAGCACGCCTCCGAGCAGCCACCAGCGCTCGCCGGCATCTCCGCCGCCGCAGAGATTCAGCATGCGGTCACTGGCGCGGCGCATCATGTGAATATGGATTGGCTGGAAACGCCTGCGTACGACCGCCAGCAACCCAAGCTGATACAGGTGGCGCAGACGCCGTGGCAGGTCTGTGTGAACCGCGGCTGGTGCTGTCTGCCTGGGGCAGCGGCAGTCGGGGAACGACGCATCGAGCAGGAATGACGCCTCCGACAGGGGTTCCTGCCCGTTTGTGCTGCGCAAAGTGGCGGTTTCGGGACGCAGCAGCTCGGGACGGGCTTCACCACGCTCACAGACATAGGCGGGATAACGGGTGATCACCCGGAATGCAGCTGCCAGTGCCGCTCCGGCCGATTGGAAGCGCTGTGCATCGCTGGTGACCAGACTCATGTCGCGGGCGAGCTGCGCTGCATCGTGCAGTTCAAGAATGCTCAACACCCGCTCGGCCTGGCGCAGCAGTGCCGTGGCGTATGCACGCGCGTCGGCGTTGCCGTGACGGGCGCGCTCGGCGCTCTCGCGAGCCGTATCCAGCAGGCGTTCCAGCTCGCCACGCGCAGCTGCCAGTGAGGCAATGCTGGGTCTGGGCACATGTGACACCGGGGGTCCTCCCTGAACGATGCGCGACACGAGCCATGAGCAGCCCGTGATGCATTCACGCCTGTTTCAGTATAGACGTCGCCGGGCAGATCATTGCTGCCAGAGACACTTGCCACCACTGGCGTGTGCGATCTCCTCCAGGCAGCGGTGATGTGCGGCGATCTCTGTCTCGCTCGCATCGATCACACGCAGTCGCCGTCGCTGGGCCGGCAGGCGGCGGATCTGTGCTTCCTGGGTCCCGTCGCCTGACATCGCCAGAGTTTCTCCACCGAGTTCGAGCGCGGTCTGCCCGCCGGTCATGATCAGGTAGACCTCAGCCAGGAGCTCCGCGTCGAGCAGGGCGCCGTGGAGCTCACGCTGCGAGTTGTCGATGAAGTAACGCTTGCACAGCGCATCGAGACTGTTGCGCTGGCCAGGATGGCGCATGCGCGCCAGGACGAAGGTGTCGATGTGTGTACAGCGATCCGCCATGGTGCCCCAGTCCTCGCCAAGCAGTGCCAGCTCGGCATCGAGGAATGCGAGGTCAAAGGGGGCGTTGTGGATGATCAGTTCCGCGCCACGCACGAAATTCAGGAACTCGCGTGCTATCTGGGCAAAGACCGGCTTGTCTGCAAGGAATGTGTCGGTAAGACCATGAATCTCGACAGCGCGCTCCTCGACCGCCCGCTCGGGATTCATGTAGCAGTGAAAGTGCTTTCCGGTGAGACGTCGGTCGACCAGCTCGACACAGCCGATCTCGATGATACGGTGCCCCTGTGCGGGCTCGAGCCCGGTCGTTTCGGTATCGAGTACGATCTGGCGTGTCATGGGGTGCTCGCTGTGGATGTCGTGCATTCATCGATGCCACGGTTGGCAAGCTGATCTGCACGTTCGTTGTCTTCGTGACCGCTGTGGCCGCGTACCCAATGCCAGCGCACCTCATGGCGCACAGCCTCGCGATCCAGCGCTTGCCACAGTTCGATATTTTTCACCGGCTTGCGATCGGCAGTCCGCCAGCCGCGCCGCTTCCAGTTGGCCATCCACTGTGTCACGCCATCGCGCAGGTATTGGGAATCCGTATACAGATCGACACTGCAGGGTTCGTACAGCGCCGCCAGTGCGCGAATCGCTGCAGTCAGCTCCATCCGGTTGTTCGTGGTGAGCGGCTCGCCACCGTAAAGTTCACGTTCCTTCTCGCCATAGCGCAGCAATGCGCCCCAACCGCCGGGGCCCGGGTTTCCGCGGCATGCGCCGTCGGTGAAGATTTTCACCTGCTTCATCACGCGCAGATCCGGTACTGCAGCGCATTGCGAGCGCTCGGTGATGCGAGCGGCAGTGCGGCGAGCCGGGGACGCATTGCCCAGCGTGCGTTGCGAACCGGTGTCAGCATACCGAGTTGCTTGCGTGCATGAATCATGTAGATCGCACCTGCGGGCAGCTTCCAGCGCGTTGCAGCACGGTCGGTTGCGGCAAGCCGGGTCAGTGTCACCGCATGATCGATTGGGGGGATATGCACACGGTACTGGATGTCCTCGACGGCAAAATCGAGCAGCTCGAGCCAGTCCCTCACACGCCGCGCAGCGAGTGCTGCACCCTGCCACACCGGATGCACGGTGAAATGACGTGAAAGTGCCGCGCGTGCTCCAAAGAGGCTCCACGGGTTGAAGCCGAGCACAAACAGATGCCCGTGCGGTACCACGACGCGTGCCGCCTCGCGCAACAGCTGGTGCGGTTGATGGCTGTATTCCAGTACGTGGTGCAGGAGCGCCACATCGATGCAGTCGCCATCGATCGGCAGCTGTTCCGGATATGCGCAGGCACTGACTCCCGGTGTCGTGGCGGAACGTGCCAGCACAAATCGATGGCGAATCATGCTGCTGTTGGCAAGGCGCAGGCCTTTACAGACACTGAGCTGCATCAGGTGGAACCCATAGAGCTGCGGCAACCGCGCATCGAGGAACTCCAGTTCGGCGGTGAGGACATGCACCCCGAGCGGACCCTCGAACCAGTCGGCGAGTGTGGCGAATTCTTCTTCACGGAACATTTCTGCTGTCAACCGTGTGATCTGTAAGGCGCGTGCCCCGTGTCGCGGCAGGTTGGTAATATGCGACCCGCACTATATCATCATGGGCCCCACATCACGGATTCATGCCTGCCATGCTTGCAGCACGTCCGTTGCCGGCCCTTGCCGACAACTGTATCTGGCTGATCGAAGACGGACAGGGTCGCGCTGTCGTTGTGGATCCTGGCGAAGCAGCGCCGGTCATCGCAGCACTCGATGAACGCGGTCTCGAACTCACATCGATCCTCGTAACGCATCATCATGTCGATCATGTCGGTGGAATTCCCGACCTGCTTTTGCACTGTGCCGGCGTGCCCGTCTACGGTCCGCACGAATCCCCCGCGGCCTGTGTGACCAAACCGCTCGTCGCTGGTGCGCTTGTCGACGTGCTCGGCGTGCAGGCCCGCGTCATGAAGGTGCCTGGACACACACTGGATCATATTGCGTACTTCATTGCCGGCACTGCGGACATGGCCCCGTTGCTGTTCTGCGGCGACGTGCTGTTCGGCGCGGGCTGCGGAAGAATATTCGAAGGCGACGCCCCGATGATGCATGCCTCGCTGCAGCGCCTCGCTGGCTTGCCGGCAGAGACCCGTGTCTTCTGCGCGCACGAGTACACCATCAGCAATCTCGATTTTGCGCTCGTGGTGGAACCGGGGAATGCGGCACTGCAGCAGCGCAGCGAGACGGACCGTGCCGCACGCCATCGCGGCATGCCTACCCTGCCGACTACCCTCGCCGTGGAACTTGCCACCAACCCGTTCCTGCGTGGAAGCGTGGATGCGGTACGTGCGGCAGCGGTTGCGTACACGGGAGGGGAACTTGTGGACGAATCGGAGGTCTTTGCAGCGATCCGTTCCTGGAAGGACGTGTTTCGCGGATGATTCGAGCCCGCCTGGCGGCAGCGTGCCGCACGCGGAAGAAGCTGCTTTCGCTGGCCATGGCATCGCTGGTGGCAACCGGTTGCGCACCTCGTGTTGCCCTGCATCTGCCAAGTACCCCGGAAGGGGTGCGCGATCGCAGCTATCTTTACGATGAGCTTGCGTACTGGCCGATACGCGAGAAATCCGTCGATGATGGCATGTTGTGCGTGCCTGAGTCGTTTCTGGGTGCATCCGCCAGCGACATGCTGCAGTCCGATGACCTCTGGTCACGGGTGCGCGCGGGCTATGGGCTGGGTGAATATGTCGATGATCGGCGCATCGATCGCTACATCGACTCCTTTGCCTACAAGCAACGGCTTTTCGACAATATCGAAACGCGTGCCTCACCTTATCTGCATTACGTGGTGAGTGAAGTTGAAAGGCGCAACATGCCGCTCGAGATCGCGCTGTTGCCGATGATCGAAAGTGGCTATGACGCGAATGCCGTGAGCCCTTCGCGTGCAGTAGGCCTGTGGCAGTTCATTCCAGGAACCGGTGCTCGTTTCGGGCTGCAGCAGAGCATGCACTACGACGGACGCAAGGACGTGGTGGCATCGACCAAGGCAGCACTCGACTATCTCGAGGAACTGCATACGCGCTTCGACGGTGACTGGTATCTTGCACTTGCAGCCTACAACACCGGTGAGGGCAATGTGCAGCGAGCGATCGAGCGCAACCGCCGTCTCGGCAAGCCGACAGACTACTGGTCACTGCCGCTGTCGGAACAGGCGTGCAATTACGTGCCACGCCTGATTGCGTTGTCCCGAGTACTCGAATCACCCGAACAGCACGGTGTCGAGCTGTCGGCGTTGCCGAATGAAGCGTCCTGGGTGCCGGTGAAAGTCGGTGCGCAGGTGGATCTCAACCGCGTGGCATCGCGTGCCGGCATCAGTGCGCAGGAACTGTTCGATATCAATCCGGCATATCGCCGCGGCGTCACACCCTCTCGGCCCACCAATTCTGTCCTGGTACCGGCAGGCGATCGCAAGAAATTCCTCGCCGCGCTCACCCACGTGCAGTCAAATCCAGGGCCGAGCGCATCGGGCGAGCGTTATCGTGTCCGCAAGGGCGACACGCTGCTGGCGATCGCCCGGTTGCACGAGACGAGCGTCGATTCGCTGCGTGTGCTGAACGGGCTTCAGGAGGATCGGATCAGCGAAGGCCAGTGGCTGATCCTGCCAAGCGATGCGATCCTCCCTCGACGCCAGTTCACGACCAGCGAGACGCTCGCGCTCAAGGAGCAGGGAGTCTATACGGTGCGTGCGGGAGACACCTTGTCGGCAATCGCACAGCGGTTTGGCATATCCGTTGCCAATATGACGGCACTCAACCGCATCGACAGGCGCACAACGCTGCATGTGGGCCAGAAGCTGCGAGTGCGCAAGGACGGGAGCCGGGCTGCGAGAGATACGTCTGCGCGCGTGACAGAGCAGCACTACATCGTTCGCAGTGGGGACTCGATTGCACGCATTGCACAGCGATTCGGCATCAGGGCAAAAGATCTGCTTGCGTGGAACCGCATGGATGCAGCACACCCGCTGATTCATCCTGGGCAGAAGTTGTTGCTGCAGCCGAAGCGCTGATCTGCACATACTTCTTGTTCTCCCTGCCCTGCACCACCTGTCAGACGCGTCGACACTCGCATGACGGCCGGTGCAGAATGCACTGCAGGACCTTGGCGGGTGCGGGGACGACGGCATGAAGGGAAGCACCAACATCGACGATGCGCGCAGGACGAGCAAAGTTGGGCGCAAGGTGCGTGCTGCGACGGCACGGCGCGATCGAACTGCCAGATCGGATGAGGCAAGAACACCCCCCGAATCGACGCTCGGCACCCTGCTCAGCACTGTTGGCGCCATTGGCGGGTTGACTGGAGAGCTGGCCAGTTCGGCGTTGCGTCTCGCCTCGCGAACCCGCAGTGGCGCGGCTCGTGGAGTTTCCCGAACTCCCGAGCAGCTGCGCATGATGGCCAGTGCCGGAGAGTCTCTGCGCGATATACGCGAGGTTGCCGGAATGACGGTGCGCGAAATCGTCACGGCCCTGAACCTGCGCGACAAGAGTGTCTGGGAAGCCATCGAGGATGGACGCGAAGTCATCTCCTTCGAACTGATCCTGCGCCTTGCCTCCCTGGTTGCACGCAATGATCCCCTGCCCTTCGTATTGAAGTACACCCGCTCCTACCACCCGCGGCTATGGGGTGTTCTGCATGAGTTGAAGGTGGATCAGTTGTCCCTGCAACTGGGACGCGAGCGCAGCTTCGTCAATATCTATCGTCGCCACGATGCGGCACGTGGGCTTTCCGATGCCGATTTCGAACGCGTGCTGCAGTTCACCCAACAGGCCTTCGATCTTGCCATGAGCCTCATGAGCGAGGCGAGCGAAACCGTGACGCCTGACTCCGTGCAGGATGATGCCGTGGATGCACCAGGCGACGAGGAGCAGCGGCCGGCGCGCCAGCGTCGCGACCGAGCTTCTGCCATGCGTGCCTCGCAAGCCGGGCGTACCAATACCGGTGGCACGGTTTAGGCCGCTGCAGAAAGATTTGCGTGTGCTGAGCACGGCTGCGGTCGATCTGCCGCAACTCACTGCACCGGGACGGCATCGATTTTCCCTCCGTTGCCCAGTCTGTCGAAGCTGAAGGTCAGGTTCTGGCGGTCGTTCTTCAGCGGG
>CAZSYV010000035.1:0-25170 GCA_964610955.1 uncultured Klebsiella sp.
CGGTGCGGTAGTGCGAGGGCATGAAGACGCCAATGGCATGCTCGTCGAAGCGGTAGGTCTTCGCCTCGATCAGCGTCGGCCCCTCGCCACGGCGAGCGCGTGCCACGGCCACGCACGTTGCCTCATGGACTGCATCGAGTGCCTGGCCGTCGACGATCACTCCCGGGATGGCAAAGCCATCGGCGCGTCTGGCAATGTCGGGCTGCGCGTGGGTACTCAGCATCGGTGTGGTTGCCGCGTACAGGTTGTTCTCGCAGAAGAAGATCACTGGCAGCTTCCAGATGGCCGCCATGTTCAGGCACTCGTACAGCACGCCCTGGTTTGCCGCACCGTCGCCAAAGAAGCTCAGGCTCACCTGGTCCGTGCCGCGCACGATCGCACTCAGTCCCGCGCCCGTGGCGAGCGGGATACCGCCACCGACGATTGCCGACTCACCGATGATACCGACGCTGGTGTCGGCCAGGTGCATCGATCCGCCGCGTCCCTTGCAGACACCGGTGGCGCGTGCCATCAGCTCGGCCATCAGTGGTGCGAGCCTGGCGCCCTTGGCGATCGGGTGCCCGTGGGAGCGGTGCGTGCCGGTGATGTAGTCGTCGTCGCGCAGTGCCATGCAGGCACCGACGAGCGCTGCCTCATGACCAACACTCGAGTGCACGGCACCCGGAATCTCGCCAGCGGCAATGCGCTTCGGCAGTGCTTCCTCGAAATGGCGGATCGACAGCATGCGGCGATAGGCTTCGCGGCGTTGATCTGCTTTCAGGCCCATGGTCCACCTCGGTGAGTTTCGTGGCGAAGTCGAGCTTATACTGCAGCCTTGTGCCTGACATCATCCTTTTGCTGTATGGCCACATCCTTTGACGTGCTCTCCAGACTGCTCCGGCAACTCTATGCCGGTGTGGTCGAAATGCCACCGTGGGAGCCCTTTCTGGAAGAACTGCGGCGAGAAACCGCCTGCGTTGCCGCTCTGATCATGCTCGCACCGCCTGAGTCAGCCGCCGTGAACCTGCTCAGCATCGTGGGTGGTCAGCCAGAGATCAGTAGTGCCTATCGGGATCAGCTGTTTGCGCACGAACCCATGCTGAACCTGCCGGAAGGGAGGGTCGTCACCCTGCACGAGTTCGTCGGTGCGCATGAGATCCAGCGCAATGCCTACTACAACGACTTCATGCGCCCGTGGGGGATCGGTTTCGTGCTTGGGGCCGATGTGCAGACGACTGCAGGCTACAGTGCACGGCTGCGCCTGTGTCGGAGCCCGGATGGCGATGATTTCGAGGTGTCAACGCGTGAACTGATCGATGCGCTGCTGCCGCACCTGCGCCAGGCGGTGGAGATCTTCGATCAGGTGCATCGGCTGCAGGTCGAGAAGATCGAACTCAATGACGCCTTTGACCGACTCGGTGTGGCGACCTTCCTGCTCGATGCCAGCGGACGGGTTGCGCGGCCGAACCAGTGCGCGGTGGCGTTGCTGAGCTCTGGCGAAGATCTGACGGTACGCCATGGAAAGCTGTCGATCGGTGCGAAGAGTGCGCAGCTGCAGCTTGCACAGGTCCTCGATGAGGTGCGCGAGGCGAAGGGGGCGTCGGCAGAGCGGCGCAGGCGCCTGCCGAAGGTGATCACCATCGGGCGAGGGCCCGGACTGCCCGTCCTGGCAATCGTCGTGCGCAGGCTGCAGTCTCCAGCCGATCTGCGCGCAGACCATGTGCCGGCCGTCGCCGTGTACGTCTGCCAACCGGAACCCGGAAGTCGGGTGCCAGAGGAACTGGTGCGAGAGCTGCTGGGCGTGACACGCGCCGAGGCGGCTCTGGCGGCGCGGCTGGCAAGTGGTGCGACGCTCGACGAGGTGGCGGGCGATCTTGGGATCACCCGCGCAACGGCACGCACCCAACTTTATTCGGTCTTCCGAAAGACCGGGCTGCACCGCCAGTCCGAGCTGGTTGCGCTGATCTCGCAGGCGTCGGCCAGACTGCCTCAGGGGTAGTGCAGAAAGCCGGCAAGGACGTGTGATCGTGTGAATACGCTTGCCCACAGGGCGCGAAGCATCGAAAATGACTGGCTGTGGCCACATATTGCGGAGACTTGTCGGGAATGACCGATGCCCCACCTGATCATCTGTGCGTGAACCCGAAGAGTCCCTTCTATTCCAAGGATGCACTTGAGCGTGGCGTGGGCATTCGCTTCAATGGCAAGGAGCGCACCAACATCGAGGAATACTGCGTCAGCGAGGGCTGGGTGCGCGTGCCGGCGGGCAAGGCACTGGATCGCAGGGGGAATGCGATGACGATCAAGCTCAAGGGAGTCGTGGAGCCGTATTTTCGTGATGTGGTGACAGCCGACTCGGTCTGATGGGAGTCGGAACACCACGTTTGCTTCCGCTGTCTGTTAGATCCCGCTGGGATTCCCCAGTGTCTGGCCGGTACCAGCGCAGAGGCGGGTGCCCGCGTACATTCAAGTCCTCAAGGTGAGAACATGGCAATTGAAATCAAGGAATCGTTCCAGGTCGCCGCTCCGATCGAGAAGGTATGGAACTTCATGAAGACACCCGAAAGCCTTGCTGCATGCATGCCGGGTGCATCGATCTCGAGCATGATCGACGACAAGAGCTTTCTCGGAACGGTGAAGCTCAAGGTCGGAGCAATCACTGCGAGCTATGACGGCACGATGACGTTCACCAAGCTCGACGATGCAGCGCATGACCTGACATTGCTTGCCGAAGCGAAGGAAAAGGGCGGAGGCACCGTCAGCGGGACGATCTCGGCGAAGCTGCAGTCGCTGCCGAATGGTTCGACCGACGTGTGCTGCGAAGCCAGCGTGGATCTGACCGGACGCATCGTTCAGGTGGGGCGTGGGATGATCGAGGGCGTCTCCAAGCAGATCATCCAGAAATTCGTCACCAACGTGAAGAACTCGCTGGAAGTCGCGGACTCGGGTGTGACTGCGGCGCCGGCGGGCACTGAAGCGGTCCAGGGTGCAACGGCTCCTGGTGAAACGCCAGCTCCGGCACCCCTGCCGGTGGCCAAGGAAGACTCGATCAACGTGCTCGAGGTCGTGTGGAGTGTGATCTGGGGTGCGATCCGCAATTTCTTCAGGCGGCTTTTCGGGCGTTCCTGAGCCGAGAGCAGCAACGGCCTTGGCTCAGCTCGGCAACCACTCGGTGCCGGCAGGCACCAGGTAGCAGAGCTCGAGCCGGCGCGAGGCAAACTTCCAGACACCCTTTTCCCGCACGTAGCGGTCTTCGTAGAAACCCGAACCGATCAGGCTCTCGCCGTTGCGTCGACAGCGCAGATCGAGATAGCAGACCCCACTCGCACGGTTGCCCTCGAGCGTGATCACGTGGTTGTGCACATAGGGCTGCAACAGGATGTCACCGCCGACCTTCTCGCCATATACGGCGCGCAGCTGCTCGATGCCTTCGATCCGTCCGTCTGGTCCAAGATCCATCACTCCGTCATGGGCGAACAGCGCAACGGCCTCGAGTGGCTGCTTCTGCCAGACGTGGTGCGCATAGCGCCGCGCGAGATCGCGGATCTCCTCCAGGTCGGCAAGGCGCTGGACGGTGCTTGCGGTATTGTCCACGGTTACCTCTGCAGCGCGAAGATGGGGCGGATCGCTCAGTCTTCCTCGACCATTGGAATGCGTTCGGCAACCAGCTCGGCGATATCAAAGACCTTGCGGGTCTCGCTGTGCTTGTCCGCACTCGGCGTGAGCATCAGCGTGCAGAAGGAGCAGGCGGTGGCGATGCGGTCTGCTCCGGTGGCCATTGCTTCCTCGACGCGCACATCGCTGATCCGCGCCGTGCCACCCTGTCCCCCCCAGTAGTTGCCGCCACCGGCCCCGCAGCAGAAGCTCTCCTTGCGTGAGCGGGGCATTTCAACCACCTCACCGACTGCAGCGAGCGCGCGTCGTGGCTGCTCGGTGATGTCGTTGTGTCGGCCCAGGTAGCAGGGATCGTGAAAGGTGATCTTTTCCTCGCCACGTGGGGCGAGCTTCAGGCGTCCGTCGGCAATCAGCTCGTCGATCAGTACCGAGTGCGGAATCGTCTTCCAGGTGGCGCCCATCTGCGGGTAGTAGCGATCGAAGCTGTTGAAGCCGTGCGCGCACATCGTGACGACTTTCTGCACGCGTTGTTCGTTGAGCTGTTCGATGTTCGTCTCGGCCATTTCGACGAACTGCATCTCGTTGCCCATCATGCGTGCCGGGTCACCGGTACAGCCGGACTTTTCCAGAATGCCCCACGACAGGCCTGCCGCATCGAGTATGCGCGCCATCGCGCGTGCGGTTTCCTGCGCGCGTGGTTCATAGGCGGTGGAACAGCCAATCCACAGCAGATACTCGGTCTTGCCCGGTTCGAAGATCGGAATGTCCAGTCCGGCACGCCAGTCGGCAAAATTCGAGCTCGTGCCGACGAAGGGGTGCCCACGCGATTCCATGTTGCGGTTTGCCGCAGCCATCGTATCGGGCATCGACGACAGCTCCATCACGAAATGGCGCCGGAACTCCATGATGACTTCGGCCGGGTTGTTGCTGACCGGACAGACCTGTACGCAGGCCGCACAGGTCGTGCAGTTGAACATCGCTTCGCGTCCGAGCACATCGAGCAGTGAGTCGTCGTCGAAGCGGTCCTCCTTGATGAATTCGGCGACGTTTGCCATGACCTTCTTTGGTGAGAGGTCCTTGCCCGTCTGTGCCGCAGGGCAGACTTCATGGCAGCGTCCGCACCACAGGCATGCCGAGGCATCGAGCAGGTGCTTCTGGGTGAGGTCGGCGAGCCGTGCCGCGCCAAAGCGCACGGGATTGCCGTCGGCGTCCTCCTCGACCTCGAAGTCGATGGGCGTCAGGTTGACGCCATCACGCCGGTTCGCCAGTCCCGAGTTGATTGGCCCGAGCAGCATGTGCGACATGGGCGTCCAGGCGATCAGCGCAAGGAATGCCGAACCAAACAGACTGTGTACCCACCACCAGAGCTTGAAACCGAACAGGCGCGCCTCAGGGTTCAGATGTTCGCGCAGGAAGGCGCCAAAGGCATTGCCGATGAACTCGGCACCTCCCGTCGGCTCGACCGCCAGGCGGAAGCTCTCGGATACGAAACCAAGCAGTACCGTCACCAGGATCAGCACTTCCATGCGCTCAAAACCCTTGCGGGTAACGCGTGCGGTGAGACGCTCCGGCGGGAAGAATCGCCGCAGCAGGAAGAACAGCACGCCAAGGAACATCAGAACGCCGGCAATCTCGCGTCCGAGTTCCATGACGAGGTAGCCGAACCAGCCGGCATAGACCGGCACACCGACGAAGCTCAGTGCGTACACCGCATGCCCGAAGATCAGGATCAATGCGCCGGAGAACAGCATGCCGTGGGCAATGCCGGACCAGCGACGATCCTTGAGGCGTGAGGTGAACATCGCCCGCGAGACGAACGCCGGCCAGTTGATCTTCTCGAGCACAGTGTCGCGATCGATGCGCGGCAGGAAGAACGGTTTGCCTTGCCCGATGCGCTTCCAGTGTGCAACGAGTCCGTAGCCCAGGCTGGTGAGCGCACCCACCAGCACCAGGGCGAGGAGGAAGTAGTTCAATACGGATATTTCAGCCATCGCTCACGATCCATTTTCGTCAACGCGCCGAAGTATACCGCTCGCGCCGCGTCATTTCTTGAGGATGGCGGCAGTGGCGTTGCCTCCCAGTCCGATCGTCTGTGCCAGGCCGACACGAGCGTTCGGTACCTGTCGTCCACCAGACTGGCCACGCAGCTGCCAGGTCAGCTCGGCGATCTGGAACACACCCATCGCGGTCGTTGCCTCGCCGAAGGAGACGAAACCGCCTGACGGGTTGATCGGCATGCGCCCGGTCGGTGCTGTCTCCCCTGCGACCAGCAGGCGCTCCGCCTCACCAGGCTCGCACAGACCCCACTCTTCGGGGAAAGCCAGCTCGTAGTAGCAGGTGTTGTCCTGCAGCTCGGTGAGGCTCACATCCTTCGGCCCGATTCCGGCCAGTTCGAATGCGCGCTTCACCGCGGCGCGCGCTTCGGTGTGCAGGCTTGGGCCCTGGGGCGCGGGACCGGCAAGGCCGCGTGGCAGTGCATCATCGAAAGTCATCGTCGCGACCGTGCTGGATGCCACGAGGACCGGGTTCGTGCTGAACTGTCGTGCCTTGGCTTGCGAGCAGATCACCACCGCCGCAGCGCCATTCGACACCGGGCAGATCTCGAACAGGCGCAGCGGGTTGCTCACATACGGTGAAGCGAGGACTTCCTGCAGGCTGACTTCCTTCTGGAAGCGTGCGTAGGGGTTGTGTACAGAGCACTTGCGTGCCTTGACCGTCACCTGCGCGAACTGTTCCTCGGTCGTGCCCATCTCCTGCATGCGCCTGCGGGCCAGCGTGGCCCAGAAGGCCGGCCCTGGCATGCCGACGCAGCGCTGGCGCAGGAATTCAGGATCGGTGAACTCCTCGACCCCCGAGGTCTGGATCATGCCCTTTGGCATCACCTCGCCACCCACGACGAGCACCATGTCGTAGACGCCACCGGCAACCATCGCGTAGCCGACGTTGAATGCGTTGCCACCGGCGGCGCATCCGGCCGACATGTTGTAGACCGGGATTCCGGTCGAACCCATGTCCTCGACAACGTCGTTGCCGTTGAGTCCCCAGCCCTTGCCGCCCGAGAAGCGTGAGCTTGCCGCGCACACTGCCTGAATCTGCTTCCACGACACACCAGCGTCAGCCAGGGCCGCATCGACTGCATGACGGCAGAGTTCGGTCACCGACTTGGTGCCGACGATGTCATCTCCCGTCTTGCCGAAACGGTGAAGACCCACTCCCAGAACTGCGACTTCCTGCATCTCAGTGACTCCTTGCCGCATCTGCTGCGAGCTGCCTGAATTTCCATGAGGTGAACGCCTTGCCGTCCTCATGGTAAAGGGTGTCGATCACCAGTTCGACGCGAGCGTCCACCTGCAGATCCGCAGGCTTGTCGACCATCTGACCGATCATGCGCAACCCGCAGTCGAGATCGACGACACCGATTGCATAGGGTACGAAGGGTTTGTCGAACTTGTGCGGCGGCGGTGGTGGGAAATCGGCAACCGAGAAGCTCCACAGCTTTCCGGCACCGCCGTAGCTGCAGTCCTCCATTCGCGAGTCGTTGCAGTTCGGATTGTGGCAGGCGGCGGAACGCGGGAAATAGGGCGTGCCACAGCCAGCGCACCGCGAGCCATGCACGCGTGCCGTGCCGCCTTCCTCACTGAACAGCCCTGGTACGCAGGGAACCCTTTCTTCCGACATGCCGAACCTCCTTCAGTTTTTGTTGGCCTTGGCCACTTTGATCAGCTCCGGCATCACCTCGAGGCAATCGGCCGCGATGCCATAGCGTGCGTAACGATAGATCGACGCATCGCGATCCCTGTTGATGGCGACGATGGTCTTCGCTGCGGAGCAGCCAGCCATGTGCTGGCTTGCACCCGAAATGCCAACGGCAATATACAGGCTGGGACGCGTGATCTTGCCCGTCAGCCCAACCTGGCGCGAGGAGTCGATCCAGCCGTCGTCGACGATGGCCCGCGAGGCACCATGCATCGCGCCCAGCAGCTCGGCAAACTCCTTCACCATGGCGTAGTTCGCTGCACTGCCCAGACCGCGTCCACCGGCAACGATGACGTCGGCATCCTCGAGGCGCGGGCCCGATGCCTCGGGTTTCGAGACAATACTGATGCGCTCGCCTGTCGCCGCAGCGGTGATGGTGCGTGTGGTCGTCGCGACAGGCTCCGGAGCCGGCTCGGCGAGCAGTGTCGTGCTGACGATCGAAATCACGTTGACCGGCGCAGCAAGCCGATACACCACATGCGTGTCGCCGCCGTAGGCGGTTGCGCTTACGTCGAGGCCACCATCGACGGGATTTACATCGAAGGCATTGGTGACCACGGGAACGCCAAGGCGCGCGGCAAGCCGCGGAGCGATCAGCCGCGCCGGTTGGGTCTGATGGAAAAGGATCGTTCCTGGCGAATGCTCCTTGCAGTAGGCGGCAATGGTCGCAGTGAGCCCGTCCGGCCCGGGCACGGGGCCTGCGACACGGTCAAGGTGCGCCACGCCGTAGCGCACTGCAATGTCCGTGGCGGCATCACCGGCCGCACCGATCACCAGCCAGTCGAGTTCCTGACCACCCGCCCGTGCGATGCGCCCCGCCAGCGACAGGGTCTCTTCGGTGCCGCCTTCTACGGTGTCACCCCAGGTACACAGCACGATGCTCATGACTCGGACTCCTTGCGTTTTCAAGCACTGGCACAGTCTAATTGCGGCGATCAGAATACGACCGATTCGCAGCGAATCATATCCGGACGAGAGCGTTTCTTTTCCGGACAGAGTGATTCATCGTTCCGTGACCGCAGTGTATGTTGACGCGCTGCACTGTACGACACGATTTGACCATCGATCATCACAACAGGGGCAGTTGAGCATGGCAGGGAACAAGGAAGATTTCTTCGTGGCGCTCACCGAGTGTCACTTCATGAACCTGCAGACGATGTCGGAGATTGCCTATTACCCCGACATGAAGCGATGGAACGACAGTGTCGACGGTGTGCTGCGCGCCTGGGCAGGGCGTGATCTTGCCAGCGAGTGGCCGCAACCGCTGGCGTCCGAGCTCATCCGTTACATGGACGAGGCACGGGTCGACGTCGCCTTCTGTCTGCGTGAGCCGATGATGGATATCACTGGCGGCACGGCGTCGATGTCGACCAATGGTTTCATGATCCAGCAGATCGAGCCGTATCCGGGGCGCATGTACCTCGAGGCGAACTGCGGGCCGGTGATCCGTCGTGGGCTCGAGCATGCGCTCTGGGAACTCGAGTACCTGGTGAAGGAGCGCGAGGCCAAGCTCTGCAAGATGTATCAGCCGGAAGACCTGGGCCCGATCAACGACCGCCGCCTGTGGCCGTTCTACGCGAAGGCGCAGGAACTCGGGGTGCCGCTCACCGTGCACACCGGCAATTCCTACGTGGTGCCGCAGCCGGGGTCGCACTGCGACGTGCGTCAGCTCGACGACGTCATGCTGGCATTCCCGGACCTGAAGGTCATCGCATACCACGCCGGCTGGCCGGATACCGAAGCGCTGATCGGTCTGTGCGGCAAGCACAGGAACCTGTACATGAGCCTTTCGGGCATCATTGGCTGGTATCAGCGTGCGCCGTACCGTGGTTATCATGCGATCGGCACTGCGCTGCAGTGGATGCCGGCGGACAAGATCGTGCTCGGCCTCGATCTGCCGTTCGACGACACGCGCCGGGTCGTGGACTATATCCGCAACCTCGACATGCCCGAGGAGTTGCAGAAGAATTGGGGCTATGCACAGGTGAGCGACGAGGACAAGGCGAAGATCCTCGGATTGAATCTGGCACGGCTGACCGGCATCGAGCCGACGAAGCGAATCTGAGCACGGGACAGGAACGAAGGCGCCATTCTGCAGGGATGGCATATGTGAACCGAGACGACCTGCCGGCAGGCGGGGGCGTCGCAGCATTTTTCGACAGGGTGAGTCTATGGCGATTCTGAAGGCGGGTACGCGGATGCGCAGCGCTGTCTGCAAGACCGAGGTGATGGTGATTGCCGCTCCGGCGGGCGATCTGGCGCTGAGCTGTGGTGGCGCACTGATGATCGGCAATACGGAAACCCCACCCGAGGGCGGGGCACCAGAGGCCGGCGCAAACGCCGGCACGCTGCTCGGCAAGCGCTATGTGAATGCAGCAGGCGACCTCGAGCTGCTGTGCGTGAAGCCTGGCGACGGCTCGCTGGCCGCTAATGGAGAAACGCTCACGCTGAAGGAAGCCAAGCCGCTTCCGTCCTCCGACTGAGACCATTCGCTGCGCACGGCAGACGTGCGGGTGCGCAGCGCCTCATCGCGTTCGATCGGGGTCCACTACTTGCCGGCATCTTCTGCCGACGGCGTGGACTCCACGCTGGCGTGCGCCGTACAGGGCGAAAGGGAATCGGGAGCAGCAGGGTGAACGGTGAGACGAAGCAATTCCCGGTCGATGACCGAGCCTGTGCTCACATTCGGCGTGCAGCGCATGCTGCCGATCGCAGTAGGGTGATGCCGCCATGAACGCCGTGGGGGCAACTGCACTGCAAGGACTGCGGGTGCTCGAGCTTGCGGGACCCGAAGGTGCCTACTGTGGGCGCCTGCTCGCGGATCTGGGTGCCGAGGTGCTGCGTCTCGAGCCCGCGGGTGGCGATCGATGGCGTCATTCCGGTCCCTATCCACCGGGAAAATCCTCCGGCAGTTACCTCGATCGCTACCTGAATGCGGGCAAGTTCAGCACTGAGCTGGATCCGCAGACGCACGTCGGCCGAGAGACGCTGCTCGAACTCGTGCGTGGCGTGGATCTGCTGGTCGAAACCCTGCCGCCAGGTCGGCTGGCCGCTCTGGGCCTGCCCTGGGAGCGTCTGCATGAGGCAAATCCCGCCCTGGTGCTGACCTCGATCACGCCCTTCGGCCAGAGTGGTCCGCATCGCGACCATCCTGTGGCGGATATCGTCGCGATGGCGATGGGCGGTGCGATGGTCGTTACCGGGGATCCGCACGATCCACCGGTCTTGCTGGCCGGTGCACAGTCCTTCGTGGTGGGCTCGACGCTTGCGGCGGTGAGCAGCCTGATCGCGCTGAGGCACGTGGAGGCGGGCGGCGCCGGGCAGCACATCGACATCTCGCTGCAGGAGGCAGTGCTTGCAGCAAGCAGCATCTGCGGCATCGGCAAGTGGCTCGATGACGGTCTGGTGCCCAAGCGCTTCGGCACCGCGACGTTTTCCTCGGTGCCCTCGGGGACCTACGAGTGTGCCGATGGCGAGATCTTTCTGATGGTCAATCGTCCGCTGCACTGGAAGGCACTTGCGCAGTGGGTGAACGAGACGACGGGCAACGAAGAGATTCTCGACCCGATGTTCGAAGGACCTTCGCTGGTTCGCCAACCGTATCGTGAACTGATCGATATCTTCATCACCGAGCACACGAAGCGTTTCAGCGTCGAGCAGCTGTATCGCGAGGCACAGGAGCGCCATCTGGCAATGAGCCCGCTGAGTTCGCTGCGCACCGTGGCTCGCGATCGGCACCTGTCTGCGCGCGGGTTCTTCGTCGACGTTGCGCAGTCCGATGGCGGCAGCCTGCGCTTTCCCGGCCCACCGTTCCGCTTCTCGCGCACGCCTGCGCGGATCACGCATGGCTTGCCCTTGCCAGGCTTCGGAGACGCCGTGCTGGCGCAGTGGCGCTCGAGTGCGCGTCTGCCGCGGGAGCAGCGTGCTGCAGCCTCTGCCGACGGGCCCCTGGCCGGGCTGCGGGTGGTGGAGTTCACCGCGGGCATGGCGGGGCCGTGGATCGGCCGTTTTCTCGCATGGTGCGGTGCCGACGTGATCAAGGTCGAATCGAAGGCATTTCCCGATGTGACCCGTCTGTACATTCCGCCGCGCAATCCCGAAGGTGGCATCCAGCCGCAGATGTCACCGTGGTTCACCGACTGGAACGGTGGCAAGCGTTTCGTTTCGCTCGACCTGGTGAACCCGCGTGGTGCCGAGCTTGCGCGCCAGCTGATCGCCAGCTGCGACGTGGTGATCGACAACAACAGTACCGGGGTGCTGGCGAAGCTCGGTCTGGGTTTCGACGTGCTCGAGCGGCTCAAGCCGGAGCTGATCCTGTTCAGCAGCACCGGTTATGGTGAGACCGGCCCTGATCAGCACTATGTCTCGTGGGGGCCGAACATCGAGACCCTGTCCGGACTCGCGACCGTCTCTGGGTTTGCGCACCGCAGCTGCACGATGACGCAGTTCGCCTATCCCGATCCCCTGAGCGCGCTGTATGGCCTGGTCGCGGTGCTGGCAGCGCTGCGCCACCGCGGTGCGGGCGGGCAGGGGCAGCGTATCGATCTTGCACAGCTCGAGGCGATCATCGCGGCGATCGGTCCGCTGGTGCTCGAGGCCCTTGCCGAAGACTCCGATCCGCCGCGAACAGGCAATGCCGCGCGCACCCACGCGCCCCAAGGATGCTACCCCTGTCTTGGCGATGACCGCTGGTGCGTGATCATGATCGCCGATCAGGCGGCGTGGGAGCGGTTCTGTATCGTTACCGGCAACGGTGACTGGCGTCACGATCCCCGGTTCATCGACATGGACGCACGCATTGCCAATGCTGCAGAACTGGATCGGTCGATCGCCGAATGGACAGCATCGCGTGACCGCTACGAGGTGATGCAGCTGCTGGTGCGAGCGGGAATTGCCGCAGGGGTGGTGCAGGATGTCGAGGACCAGCTCGAGCGCGATCCGCACCTCGAGGCGCGGGGCTATTTCGAGCGCATCTTCCATCATGCGAAGGGTATGGTGCTCGCTCCCGGCATCCCGCTCGGGCTGACCGGCACGCCAGGGCGCACGCGTGACGCCGGGCACGCGCGTGGGCACGACAATCGGGACGTGTTTCAGGGTCTGCTCGGACTCTCTGCCGAGGAGTTCGATGCGGCAGTTGCGACGGGAGCGATCGAAATGGAAAGTGGCGCGCCCGAGTGAGTCGGTGGGTGTCCGTATCTGACACCTATTTGGCCGCTTCCGGTGTGCTGATCCATTGATTGCCTCACGACGCATCCCGGTACAATCAGGCTTTTCCGTACAAGCGCAGACAGGACGGGGTTAGCACCATGGACTTCGAGTTTACCGCTGAAGAACGCGATTTCATCCGCCAGGTCAGGGAGTTCCTGCGCGAGAACCACGATCCGCTGGTGATGGACGTCACTCGCGAGAACATGGCGCAGGTCTGTGACACGCCCGAGCGCCGTGCGTTCATGAAGAAGCTGGCCAAGCGCGGCTGGCTCGGTATCACCTGGCCGAAGGAATACGGCGGCCAGGACGGCGAGGGCTTCTACGAGTATCTGTTGAACGAGCTGCTGTCCTCGGTGGGTGCACCACAGATCGGCAAGGGTGTGGGCATCATCGGCAAGACGCTGATCAAGGTTGGCTCGGAAAAGCTGAAGCAGGAATTCCTGCCGAAGATCCTCGATGCGGAGATCGAGTTCGCAGTGGGCTATTCCGAACCCTCGGCCGGATCGGATTCTGCGGCCATGCGTCTGCGTGCCGATCGCAAGGATGATGGCTGGGTGCTGAACGGGCAGAAGATCTTTACCACATCGGCGCACTTTGCCGACTGGTACTGGGTCGGTGCGCGCACCGATCCGGATGCTCCCAAGCACCACGGCATCTCGCTGTTCCTCGTGCCGATGAACCATCCGGGCCTGACCATCCACCCGATGCCGACCATGGGCGGGGAGCGCACCAACGGAGTGTTCTTCGACGACGTCTACGTTCCGGACGAGTACCGCGTGGGCGAGCTGAACAAGGGCTTCCAGTACATCGCCGAGGCGCTCGACATCGAGCGGTTCACGCTGTTCACCTTCGCGCCGATCCGCGGCCGCGTCGAGCTGCTCTGTGATCATGTGAAGAACGCCACGCGCGACGGCAAGCCGCTGAAGGATGATCCGGTGCTTCGCCAGCGCGTCGCGCAGCTCGCCACCGAGTGTGAAGTCGGCAAGCTGCTCGGGGTGCGCTTCGTCACCACCGCGCTGCAGTCCGACAAGACGCCGACCGTCGAGGCGTCGTGCTACAAGCTGTATGCGACGGAGCTGTCGCTGCGCGTCGCCAACGCGACCATGGACATCGTCGGTCCGGGAGCTCAGCTTGCGCTCGGCACCGAGGGAGCGCCGCTCGGCGGACGTGCCGAGAGCTGCTACACGTACACGGTGATCGACACCATCGGTGGCGGTTCCTCTGAAGTACAGAAGAACATCATCTCCAAACGCGGTCTCGGCCTGCCGAAGAACTTCTGAGCGGAGAGCCGCACAATGGCGTTCCTGGACGGTTACAAGGTACTCGATCTGGCCAGCGTCGGCCCTGCAGCGCGGGCATCACGGATCCTTGCCGACTACGGCATGGAAGTGATCAAGCTCGCTCCGGTCTCGGCCAAGAGCGGCAAGCAGACCGAGCCCGTCTTCCACGCCTACGGAGCAGGGCGGGGCACGCGGCGCATCCGTGTCGATCTGGACACGCCCGAAGGCAAGGCGACGGTGCATCGTCTGGTGAAGCACGTCGATGTGCTGATCGAGAGTTTTCGCCCGGGTGTGGCGGCGCGCATCGGCGTCGGCTACGAAGAGCTGAAGGCGCACAACCCGCAGCTCGTCTACTGTTCGACCAGCGGCTACGGACAGGAGGGTCCCTGGTCGCAGTGGGCCGGGCACGACATCAACTACCTGGCGATGGGCGGCTTCCTGCACTGCAGCGGGCGCACGGCGGACGGGCGTCCGGCAATGCCCGGGGCAACCGTCGCCGACAGTGCCGGCGGTGGCATGCAGGCGGCGATGGCGGTGATGGCTGCACTGGTGAACCGGTTGCGCCATGACGAGGGCGCCTACCTGGACGTCGCAATCACCGACGGCGTACTGAACCTGACCTCGCTCTATATCGATGAATACCTGGCCACCGGCGTCGAGACCGGTCCGGGAAGCACACTGCTGACCGGCAGGTTCGCCTGCTACGGCGTCTATGCGACGCGCGATGGCAGGGCGATGGCAGTCGGCGCGATCGAAACCCGGTTCTTTGCCAACCTCTGCCGACTGCTCGGGCTCGAGCAGTACGCGTCGGCGCAGTACGATGCATCTCGCCAGGATGAGATCAAGGCGGCGATGCGCGAGGCGTTCCTCACGCGGGATCGCGACGAGTGGACGGCACTCCTTGCGGGCGAGAACACCTGTGCGACACCGGTGCTCGATATTCCCGAGCTGACGCGCAGCGAGCACTTTGCCGCACGCCATACGTTCATGCAGGCCCATCATCCGAAGCACGGTGATTTCCGCCAGCTCGGGCCGATCCTGGCCGGAGGCCAGCGCGACCTGCCAGCACACCAGGTTGCCGCGGCGGGCAGCACGGATACCGATGCGGTGCTGGCTGCAGCGGGTTTCGATGCGGCGGAAATTGCCCGCCTGCACGAAGCCGGTGTCGTCGAGTGAACGCGGAGGAGCCGAGGATGGAAGACACCATTGCAGAAATCCCTGCCGAGGTTCACGCGCTGATCGGCGTGCCGCAGTATGCCGAGCAGTCGAGCTTCGCGATCGAGATGGGCTATGTCTACAACACCTGCGCAGCGGTGCAGAACGGCAATCCGCTGTTCTGGGAAGAAGATGTGGCGCGTGAGCTCACCGGCGGCTGGATCGCACCACCGACCATGATGTCAGTGTGGTTCCGTCCGCACTACTGGACGCCGGGTGCGACCGGCGAGCGGCTGGCGCTACAGGCGCACTTCGACCTCAAGCGGCTGCTTGATCTCCCCGAGGCGATCATCTCGGGCAACGAGACGGTCTTTGGCGAGCCGGTGCGCCCGGGCGATCGTCTGCATGCACACCAGGTCGTGCGCTCGATCAGCCAGGTGAAGACGACCAAGCTTGGTCGGGGCCGCTTCTGGGTGATCGATCTCGAGTGCTTCAACGAGCGCAACGAGTTCGTTGGTCGCGACTCGTACGACTGTTTTGGCTACCGGAGGAGCACGACATGAGTGCGTACCGGCAACTGACCCATGGCCAGGTGAGGCAGGGCGACGAACTGCCCGTGCTGAATCACCAGGTGACGGCAACGACGGTGGTGCTCGGCGCGCTCGCAAGCCGTGACTGGCGCCCGATGCACCATGACCGTGACTTTGCGATCAACAGGAACGGCGTGCGCGATATTTTCATCAACACGCCAAACAATGCGGCGTGGTTCGAGCGTTACGTCACCGACTGGACTGGACCGAAGGGGCGGCTCGGACGGATGAAGTTTCGCATGAACGACTCGGTGTTTCCGGGTGATGACATGATCCTGAGCGGCAAGGTGGTGGGTACCAGCGTCGATGACAGCGGTTGCGGCTGGGTCGAACTGGACCTTGCCGTGTCGGTGCAGGGGCAGATCAAGACCTCGTGTCGTGCACGGGTGGCGCTGCCGCTCGATGCCGCGGACAACCCCTGGGAACGACACGCCGAGCGTTGGAAGCCCTGAACGTCGGGGCGCAAGGTCACATTCACATTCATAGCAGACGAATCATCGAGGACTGGCAGCCATGGATTTGAAATTCAGCGAGGAGCAGGGACTTTACCGGGACATGGTGCGTGATGTGTGCGCCGAGCACAGCACCACCCGCGTGGTACGCGACATGGAGAACGATCCGGTCGGCGTTCCGACGGGGCTCTGGGAAAAGATGAAGGAGACGGGCCTGCTTGGCATGATGCTGCCGGAGGAATACGGCGGCATCGGCCTGAACACGGTCGACCGGGTGGTGATCTTCGAGGAGCTCGGTCGCGCCCTTGCTCCGGGACCTTTCTTCGTCAGTTCGGTGATGAGCGCACTGGCGATACTCAAGGGGGGCAGCGAGGAGCAGAAGAAGACGCTGCTGCCGGCGATCGGTTCCGGTTCGCTGATCGTTGCCCCGGCCTGGCTGGAACCCGGCAACGGCTTCGGCCCCGAAGGCGTGCAGCTGCGTGCTGCGAAGGACGGTGACGGCTATGTGCTGAACGGGGTGAAGCGCCACGTGTTCTACGCCAGGGCAGCGCAGAAGCTGCTGGTACTGGCACGCACGGGAGAGGCGACCGATGCCGTCGACCTGCTGCTGGTCGATACCAATGCGCCCGGCGTAACGCTGCTGCAACAGCGCTCGATGGCATCCGACACCCAGTACCAGGTGAGCTTCGACAAGGTGCGGGTTCCTGCCGCCAACCGCATTGGCGGCGCACAGAGCGGCTGGAAGACCTGGGATGCCAGCATGCACGAGGGCATCATCCTGCTGGCGGCGTTTGCCGTCGGTGGTGCCGACCGTGCCCTCGAGATGACGGTCGAGTACTCGAAGGGGCGTGAGCAGTTCGGCAAGCCGATCGGCGCCTTCCAGTCGCTGGCGCATTACATGGCCGATGCGGTGGCGGTGATCGAGGGTGCCAAGGTGCTGGTGCTCGAGGCTGCGTGGGCCCAGGACAAGGGGTATTCGATCGCCAGGCTGGCGCCAATGGCGAAACTCTTCGCCTGCAACACCTTCCGCGACGTGACGGCGAAGTGCGAGCAGATCCACGGTGGCTATGGCTTCACGCTCGAATACGACATCCAGCTGTTCTTCCGCCGCGCAAAGCAGCAGCAGATGAACTGGTGGGATTCCCGTTATCTCGAGAATCTGATTGCCGCACAGGTGCTCGATGGCGAAGGTCGCACGATCGACGATATGTTCGAGGTGTGAGTGCCTGATGCCGGCGCGAACGGCCGGGAAGCGATTGACAGCAGGAGATTGGTGAGCATGAGCAGCGGTGCGCTGGCCGGAATCCGGGTCATCGATTTCGGGCAAATGGTATCTGCGCCTTTCTGTGCACGGCTGTTTGCCGATTATGGCGCCGACGTGATCAAGGTTGAGCCGCCGGGTGGGGATGCCGCCCGTGCGGCAGGGCCCTTTCCTGGCGACGTGCCCGATCCGGAAGGGAGCGGGCTCTTCTTCATCACCAACACAAACAAGCGCAGCGTCGTCTGTGATGTCACCACCGATGCTGGTCGGGCGCGTTTCCTGCGCCTGGTGAAGTGGGCAGACCTGCTGATCGAGAACAACACGCCCGCGCAGATGAAGGAGTGGGGACTCGACTACGCCACGCTGGCTGAAATCAATCCGAACCTGGTCGTGGTCTCGATCACACCGTTCGGGCAGACCGGCCCCTACAGTGGCTGGAACGGCTACGACCTCAACGCCTATCACCTCACGGGTGCGAGCAGCCGCTACTGCGGTCGTCCCGATGAGATGCCGCTCGAGCATGGCACCTTCTCGGCGGACTATTACGGCGCGGTTGCCGCAGCCGCATGGGGTCTTGCTGCCGTCTATGGTCGCCGTCACACATGCGGCGGCCAGCACCTCGATGTCTCCAGCGCGGAGGCGATCGCCGCAAGCTTCGTTGGTGGGCAGAACATCGGTCTTTACGCCCAGGAGGGCCGTTTCGACAAGCGTACCGGTGTCGGCATGCCGCTTGGCGCGCCGGCAACGATCCTGCCGTGCAAGGACGGGCATGTGTGGATGCTGGCGCTCGAGCCGGGGCAGTGGAACGGGCTGCGCAAGGTGATGGGGGATCCCGAATGGGCAGACCTCGATCTGTTCCAGGACATGTTCCAGCGTGCGCAGAACGCCGACCTCATCTACTCCTTCATCGAGGAGTGGACGATGCAGCACGGCAAGCTCGAGATCATGGAGAAGTGCCAGGCAGCGGGGGCACCGGTGGCGGCCGTGTTCACGGTTGCCGAGGTGCAGGCGCATCCGCACCTTGCCGCGCGTGACTATTTCGTCGACATCGAACACCCGGTGCTCGGCACCGTGCGCACGCTGGGTGCGGCATTCAAGCTGCCCGCCTCACCGGGAGGGCCGAGTGCACCAGCACCCCTGCTCGGTCAGCATGAGGAGGAGGTCGAGCGCGAGCTCGACGCGTTCGAGCAGCAGTGCAACGCGCCCTGAGACCAGCTCGAACACGGAGTGAACCGGCTGCGGAGAAACGCAAAGATGGCGAGTGAACTCCCTCTGAAAGGGATACGAGTGATCAATTTCGGCTGGGTATGGGCCGGGCCTGTCACTGGACAGACCCTGGGCTTTCTCGGTGCGGAGGTGCTGAAGGTCGAGTCGCGCGCACGCGTCGATATGATGCGCAACCTGCCGCCCTTCGGGGAGGGCGTTCCGGGGCCCGACCGCAGCCTGTCGAACCACGCCTGCTGGGCGGGCAACGGTTCGGTGTCGCTCAACCTCAAGCAGCCGGAGGCGAAAAGGCTCGTTCTCGAGCTGATCGCGAAGTCGGACATCGTGATCGAGAATTTCGGTCCCGGAGTGATGGAGCAGCTCGGGCTGGGCTACATCGAACTGCAGAAGGTCAAGCCGGATATCGTGATGCTTTCGATGCCCGCTGCCGGCCTGTACGGGCCGCTGCGTTCGGTGCGCACCTACGGCCTCAGCGCCTCGTCCACCACGGGGCTGGACAGCCTGGTCGGCTACAAGGGCGGTGGCCCGATTCCGGTGGAGAATGCCTTCACCGATCCCTTCGTGGGCATCTTCGGTGCATTTGCCGCGCTCACCGCACTGCATCATCGCGACGCGAGCGGGCGTGGTCAGCACATCGACCTGTCGCAGCAGGAAGCGATCATGCACATCGCCGGCCCCGCGCACATCGACTATGTGCTCAACGGCCGCATCGGCGGCCCCAAGGGCAACGAGCATCCGCTTGGACTTGCCGCTCCGCACGGTGTCTTTCGCTGCGCTGGCGATGACCGCTGGATCAGCATCGCGGTGCCGAGCGAGCCGGAATGGCAGGCGCTGCGTACCGCCATGGGCAATCCCGAATGGAGCAGCGATGCACGTTTTGCAACGCTTGCGGGGCGGCTCGAGCATATCGATGCGCTGCACGGGGCCCTGTCCGGCTGGACGGTGAATCACGATGATCGCGAGCTTGCGGCGGTGCTGCAGTCACACGGTGTCGCTGCAGCGCCGGTGCTGAACATCGCCGACCTGCTGCACGATCCACACTATCGCGCCCGCGAGACCTTCATCGAGGTCACGCATCCGCTCGGGTTCCGCGAGACCATCTATGGCGCCTACGTGAAGATGAGCCAGAGCGAGCCGGACGTGCGCACCGGGCCGATGATCGGGCGTGACAACGACCGTGTGTTCCTGGAGATTCTTGGCCTTTCGGAGCAGCGCTATCGCGAGTTGCAGGAGGAAAAGGTCATCTACTGAATACGGCGGCATGATATCTGGCATGATCCGCATCTTGATAATTCGACGATAAGGAACGGAAAACCATGAAGTTTGCACTTGCCGTACCCGGACTGCTGAACTACCCCGCAGCGATGGCGCCCTGGGAACCGAAGGCAAACGGGGCCGACATCCTGCGTTTTGCACAGCACGCTGACGCGCAGCGCTGGGAGTGGCTCACGGTGCCCGAGCATATCTTCATGCCAAGCGAGATGGCAGAGCACATGGGGGCGCGCTTCCCGGAGGGAATCTCCGCCTGTGCGGTGCTTGCGGGTGCGACGCGCCGGATCAACATGCTGACCTACGTGCTGGTGGTGCCGTACCGTCATCCGCTGATGCTTGCCAAGCAGATCTCGACGCTGGACTGGCTGAGCGGTGGTCGTTTCACGCTGGGTGCTGCCCCCGGACACCTTCAGGGTGAGTTCGATGCGCTCGGTGTGCCCTTCCGCGAGCGTGGCAAGATGATCGACGAGTACCTCGACGCAATGATCGAGTGCTGGACCGCCGATTCGCCGCATTTCAATGGCGACTACGTGAACTTCTCGGATATTGCCTTCGAACCCAAGCCGGCAAGCAAGCCGCATGTGCCGATCTTCGTCGGCGGCAACATCGAGGCCTCGATGCGCCGTGCCGCACGGGTCGGCGATGGTTGGATCCCCTGGCTGATCACCGCAGAACAGCTGCCGTCGGCACTGGAGTTCCTGCGTCGCCAGCCAGGCTTCGAGGAAAAGGCCGACCGCTTCGAGATCGTGCTCACCTCCACCGAGTACCAGGTCGAGGATTACTCGCACGCCGAAACCGGCGAAACACAGATCGAGACCAACCGCGACAAGATCCTGTTCGGGCTCGAGGCGCTGCAGAAGGCGGGGGCAACGGTGGCGCAGGTGATGACGCCACGGGTCGAGACGCTCGACCAGTGCCTCGACTGGGTGTCGTGGTACAACGACGACATTATCCCGAAATTCAGTTGATTGGTTCAGGAAGGTTTCGACATGGCAAAAGAAGAGAACATGCTGCTGTTTCGCGTCGAGGACAACGTCGGCATCATCACGCTGAATCGTCCGCACAAGCTGAACGCGATCAGCTGGGACCTGGCCGCGGAGCTTGCGGCACTGCTGTATTCGCTGCGTGACAATGACGAGGTGCGTGCCATCGTGCTGCACGGCAACGGTCGTGCGTTCTGCGCCGGCGGAGACGTGGAGTTCATCTCCGGCGACAGCGACCGGCCGATGCCGGGAACCTCGGACCCTTCGCGCCCGATGCCACGTTCACAGCGCAAGACCCCGGGCGGCCCCTTCGTCGATGTGGTGCGCCAGCTCGTCGCCGTCGACAAGCCGGTGATTGCGGCGATCCACGGCCACGCGGTCGGTGCGGGGCTGGGTTACGCGATGGCCTGCGATCGCCGTTTCGGTGACACGACGGCAAAGATGGCGGCAATCTTCACCAATATCGGTGTCTCGCCCGACTGCGGTGTGTCGTGGTTCCTGCCGAGGCTGGTCGGATTCTCGAATGCACTGATGCTGGTCGAGACCGCAAAGGTACTGAACGCCGAGGAAAGCAAGGCGATCGGTCTGCTCGACGAGCTGGTGCCCGAAGGCAAGGCTCTCGAGGCGGCGCTCGAGTACGCACGATTCATTGCCAGGCGAGCGAGTGTCGCTGTCGACATGGCAAGGCGGCTGATCCATCGCTCGCAGTACGCCACGCTCGAGGACATCCTCGACTACGAGGCGGTCGCCGGCACGATGGTCGCATCGGCCTTCGATGCACGCGAGGGAACCCAGGCCTTCCTGGAGAAGCGCAAGCCGGTGTACCGCGGGATCTGAGCCAGCGGCACGCAGTGCCTGGAGGCCTACCCGAACAATCAGAGACACGGAGCGGATTCATGTGGCGCCATCTGATCGTCGCGTTCCTGTTGCTGGCGCTGACTGCCTGCGTGCAGCAGCAAACAGAGTCTGTCGCTGCCGTTTGCAGCAGGCCTGGTTCCGGCGAAGAACCCACGCGGCTGTTCCTGCAGCAGGTATCGGATTCGGGTGCCTTGGTGCGCTGGCGAGGCGAATCACGCGTGCTGTGCCTCGGCACACGGGCGGATCGGCTGGACACGCGCATCGATGCCAATGAGGAGGGCGGGCACCTCGAGGCAAGGCTGACGGGTTTGAAGCCCGATACCGTCTACCACTACGCACTGGGTGATGTTGCCACTGCACCGGAGATGCAGCGCTTCCGTACGGCGCCGCGTCGTGGTGAACTGCCGGGTGATGGCAATACCCGCATGTTGCTGCTCGGTGATTCCGGAACCGCGGCAGCCGAGATGAACAGCGGCAAGACGCGCGAGGAAACCACCGCGATGAGGGTCGTGCGTGGTGTGCAGAAATTCATTGCTGAACAGGGTGGAGGCGAGCCAATCGAGCTGTTGCTGCAGCTTGGGGACGGCGCCTACCTCGAGGGAACCGACGAGGAGTGGGAGAAGTCATTTTTCCATATTTATCCGGAGATCATGCGCAGTGCCTCGGTCTGGACGACGATAGGCAACCATGAGATGGGGCGGGCAGCGGTCGATGTCTGCCTCTTCATGCAGATGCCACAGTGTGCTGATGGCCCCATATACCGGATGATGGGAGGTGTCAGCGAGTCTTCCGATCCGGCCAGCTATGATGGCGACGGCGATGGAAAGCCCGACCCGGGTGGCATGCCGTACCTGTCGATCTTCAATCTGCCGACGCGAGGTGAGCTTGGCGGGGTGGCGAGTGGTACCGAGCAGTACTACTCCTTCGATCATGCAAATGTCCACGTCGTGAGCCTGGACTCCCAGCTGTCGAACCGCGATCCGGTGCAGCGCGAAACGATGCGTCAATGGCTCATCAGGGACCTGTCGGCAAACCGCAGCGACTGGACCGTCGTGATCTTTCATCATCCGCCGTATACCAAGGGTGTGCATCATGATTCGGACCAGGAACAGGCCGAAGTCGACATGCGTGAAATCTTTGGTCCGGTGTTCGAGAAATACGGAGTCGATGTCGTCTACGGCGGTCATGCGCACTCCTACGAGCGTTCGTGGTATCTGCGCGGACACCAGGGCAGGTCGACGAGTTTCGATGCGGCACGGCATGCCGAACTGAATGCTGCTGGAAGACCGGCCATCGGTCAGGGTGACGAGGCCTACCGCCAGGGTGATCGAGTGGTCTATACGGTCTCAGGCAGTGCCGGGCAGACCGATCGTGAAAACCCCTGCAAGCCGGGCGAACACCTGATGTGCACCTCGGAACAGTGGCTGACACATCCGGCACACCGCAGTTTTGAGCCTGGCGCGCCAGGCTACCGCCCACATGGCATTGCACGTACCGGTGCGATCCTGCTCGATGTGGATGGCAGCAAGCTGACCTCGCGTTTTATCGATCCGGACGGTGAGGTGCTCGACTGGTTTGTAATCAGTCGCTGATACGAACAGACGTTCTCGTTTTAAATTAAAAACGGCCGGCCCCGGCAGCTGGTGAAGCTGCCGGGGCCGTTGCGTTGAAGTCCGGTCTCAGATCAGCTTGTCGGCACGCAGCTTCTCGAACAGTTTCACGGCGACTTCGGCCGGCGTGCCGTCGATGAACTCGCAGTGACCCTGCACTTCGGGGACGTACTGCTTGATCAGCTGTACGCGTGGCTGCAGTGCCTCGGCGGACAGGCCGAGTGATGACAGCTCGATCTGCTCGGGTTGCTTCTTGCGTGCCGCCATCTTGTCGCGTGCGCTGGGGAAGCGTGGTTCACCCAGTTCGTTGCTCACGGTCACCACGGCGGGCAGGGCTGCCTCGGCGACCTCGTCACCGTCCGGGGTCACACGCGTCACACGCAGTTTCCCGCCATCGATCGAAACGGCACGTGCGATTGGCGCGATCGGCATGTCGAGTTGCTCACCGAGCAGCGCAGCCACTACGCCCTGGTCGTCATCCGAGGCCTGGCGTCCACACAGAACCAGGTCGGCGCCGCCCGAGCTGCGGATGTAGGCGGCGAGGATGTTCGCTACCACGTGGTGGTCGAGTGCATCTGCATCGGCACCGATCGTCACGATGTCGTCGGCCCCGAGTGCTGCACAGTGCTTCATCGCGTCGTTCAGTTCACGGCCGATCGATACTGCCGTGATGCGGCAGTCGACGCCCGCGTCGCGAAGGCGCAGTGCGGCTTCCAGTGCCTGTTCGTCGTAGGCGTTGATCAGGCGCGGGATCGCCGCAACGTCGAGCGTCCTGCCGTCGGCGGCAATCTTCAGGTTGCCTGCCAGCACATAGTTGTTGACCGCAGCCGGGTCGAGGACTTCCTTGATGCAGACGACAACGCGCATTGGCTACTCCTGTCTCTGGTTTGTTTCATCTTCGTCGATTTCGACGCTTCCGGAGTCGCACCACACCGCTTCGTGCGGATACCCCGGAGGAGCCTTGGTCAGCGAACTCATCAGGTACCAGCGCCACGGGAATTCCCCGTAGTCACGGTAATCACCGGTGAGCGTGCCGGCAAAGAACTGCCGACCCGCATAGCGTGTACCCGCCAGTGCCGCTCCGCCGTCGCACTCGGCGCGCCGACCTGCCAGTGCGGGATCGAACCCGGACTGGAAGTCGACGCTTTCGTCGGTCTCAGTCATCGCTCGAGAAACGATCGAACACATCCAGTGCCTCTTCGACCATGTCGGAGAGGATCTGTCGTGCCGGTTTCATCTCGGTCACGTAGTCGATGCCCTGGCCGGCAGCCTCGGTCATCAGGTCCTTGCGCTGGTAGTCGTTCGCCCCGGTGATGTACTCATTCGAGAGCAGCATCTGCAACGGCGGCTTCAGCGGATGAGGAGCGTCCTCACGCGCCCACTCGACGTGCCACGGGCAACGGATGGTACGCATCGTGTAGCCCGAGATGCAGTCCGAGTAGGTCGTGTCGTCGGCGGTCGATTCGATCAGCTTCTCCTTCATTGGCAGTGCGACGTCGGATTCACGCGACGCGAGCCACAGCGATCCGGTCCACACGCCGTCCGCGCCGAGTGCGAGTGCGGCGGCCAGGTGACGACCCGTGGTCACGCCGCCGGCTGCAAGGATCGGGATGCCTGCGGCGCGCGCGACGTCGACGACCTGCGGCACGATCGAGAAAGTGCCGATGTTGCCCGTGTGGCCGGCGGCATCGTAGCCCTGGGCAATGATCGTGTCGGTGCCTGCGGCGATCTGTTTCTTCGCCTGCCTTGGCTTGCCTACCAGGCCCCAGACCTGGATGCCCATGCCATGGGCCTTCTTCAGCATGAACTCGGGCGAACCGAGGCCAGAGGCGATCACCGGAACCTTCTCGTCGAACAGCACTTCGAGCTGCTTCAGTGCCCGTGACTGGTCGAGACCGCCCCAGTCGTTGATCTCGAGCTTCTGCTT
>CAZSYV010000036.1:0-23445 GCA_964610955.1 uncultured Klebsiella sp.
AACCGCCGACCCCCTGCTTGTAAGGCAGGTGCTCTACCAGCTGAGCTAACCACCCTCTGGGCGAGACGCGCATTCTACCTATCCCGCCCCTGAAGTCAAAAGAAAATTTCCCCCGAACAGGCGGTTGGACGCACATTGCGTTATCAACATTTCAGCGGCCGCACCCGGACTACACGGGATTGCGCGAATCATATGCAGGAACCTCTCATGTAGTCATTCTATCTGCTTGTTATAAAAAGATAATTTATCAAGGCTAGATTTTGATCAACTGTTCGGAACCTGCATCCATGCGGCGCGGGCCGACCAGCCGACATGTTGCTCACAGTTTTATCCACAGAAACCGTGGACAACTCGGGCAAAGGCGCGTCACCCCTCACCCACCAGACACCCTGCGCTCGGCACCGTGCAGCCAGCCCAGCAGCACATGCATCGGGCACCCGGAGCCGGTCTCGGCGGAATAGCCTTCGGCAAAGGCCCTGCCATGATCACCAAGCAGCCACAGCGCGTCCTCACGGTAGCGCATCATGTGAACCAGGTTACGCCGGCGCCTGATACGCGATAATGGCCCGCGCCCGATGCGCATATCGGCAATGTCGATCAGCCCGAAACACCCCCCGTCATCGACGACGATGTTGCCGAGATGGATGGAGCGAAAGAAAACACCCCGCTCGTGCAGCCGGGCGACGAAATGTCCGAGTCGGGTGCGCAGGGCGGGCGAGTCGATGTCAGACGGCGCGCTCTCGATGAGCTGGCGCAGGGTCGATCCCGGCAACGGCTGATAATGGACGGCATCACGCTGAATGTCGGCAAAGCGGTAGACGCCGATGATCCGTGGGCAGGCAACGCCGAGGCGGGCGAGCATGCCTGCGTTGTCCGCAAAGCGGTGCGCGTAGGGATACCAGATCGCCGATGACAACAAGCGCTTGCGGCGAAAGAGTTTCAGATAGCTGCCATCACGCAGTCGCAGTACCTTCTCGCCATACCCGTCGGCTTCGATCACATGCGCACCGCTGCGCAGGCTCTGGTAGTTGGGTGCGGGATCGTGACTCCGAGCTTTGCCGCCTCCCTTTGGCACCACCATCATTCCCGACCCTCGAAGAAGGCCAGGATACGGCGAATGGCGGCCTTGTCCCGGGACGACAGCCGCGAACGGCCGCTGTAGGCAAGGTAGAAGCGCAGCCGCCAGGTGCGCGACAGATGGTACTTCGCCACCTTGTCGAGGCAGGCCAGGTCCTTGGTGATGCGATAGCCCAGGAAGGGAGGCCGCCAGGTGCGCCCGTTCGGGCAGTCGATCAGGTAGAGCATCGGTGGTACGGCATCATCCACCAGCAGATTGCGCCACTTGAGGTCATTGTGCGCAAAGCGCCTCCCGTGCAGCACACGGGTTGCGTGTGCTGCCTGAGTGATCACCGCGCGCAACCAGGCGGGGTCACGCAGGCACGCCGCCCCCGAGTGAGCCAGCTGGGCGAGATCGGTGCTGGCAGGGATTTCCTGGGTGATCAGCGCACCACGGCGAAACCCTCCCGGGCCGCGCTCCTGACCATAAGCGACGATCGGTGCGCTCGGGATGCCCCAGGCATGGAAGGCAAGCAGGTTTTGCCACTCCGCCTGCACACGGGAGCGCCCAAACCAGCGGCGCAGCCAATTGCTGCTTGCGCGCCGGTAGCGCTTGACGTAGTAGCGGCTCTCCCCGACCTGCAGACGAAGCACTTCGCTCAGCGGATCGCTCGCGATCACCTCACCGTCGAGCGCGAACACCTCATCGAGCGTGACGAAGGCCCTGGCGCTCTCGCCCTGGTCGAAGGGAGGCAGCAGCCGCCAGTAACTCACCGTGTTGCTCCACGCTGTGCGGGCGGTGCGTACTTGCGCAGATAGCGCGCCCTGAGACGCTGCGCCTCGGCCTCGAGCCGACGCAGGGCACGCGCCCTGGACCTCAGCGTCAGGCGCAGCGGCACGGGAAAATACTCTCGCAGAAAGCGCAGCAGATCACGCCGGGTCAAACCGATGTCGAGCGCCGAGAAATAGAGTGCTGCCAGATCCTTGTCACGCCAGCGACGCGGCGTCGCCCTGCGCACCTGGCTGCGGTGCAGATCGATCAGCGACAGCTGCAGGGATGTCGGTATGGGTGCCGGATCGGTGTGCAGCAGGAAGTGACACAGGTACAGGTCGCGGTGGTTCATGCCACCCTCGTGCATGCTCCGCGTCATCTGCGCAACACGGCGGATCAGCGCACGCTTGAACACGGGATCCGGTGGCTGCACGGGCCAGCTGCTGCAGCAATCCTCGAGACTGATGGTCGGCGCAAGTTCATCGGTAATGATGAAGGAGTGCCGACGGGCCGGATTGCAACCCCGCTCACCGTAGCCCGCAACGTGCATCGTGGCGACCCCGAGCTGCTGCAGGCGTGCGATTGCGCGCCACTCGTTGCGCGCGCCAAGCACCGGCAGGCGCAGCGCCAGCAGGTTCTTGAGAATCTCGCGCCAGCCGACACCACGGTGAATCTTCACGAAGTAGGCACGCCCGTCGATCACTGTACGCAGCGTGCGACGCCCCTCGAGCTCACGGAACACCTCGCCACGCAGTGCATCCACGGCAGTAAAGGCATCGCCCCCCTGCCACAGGCTGCGAAATGGCTCATCGAGAATCAGCGTGCTCACGCCGAGCGCTCATTCGCGCCAGGCGCGAGGATCAGATCTGCCGCGTGTTCGGGCATGCTGTAGATGTCGGCCCGCGCGGCAAAGGCCAGGCCGTTTGTCTGCCAGCGCCGGCGGGCGGCCGCATCATCGAGCATCGCGGCCAGCGTTCGGTCGAGACGCGACTGTTCGAAGGGCTCGGCAACGACCCACCCGGCTTCGGCCTCCTCGATATAGTGCGCATAGCCGCACACCGCCGTCGTCAGCACCGGCAGCCCGGCGACCACGGCCTCGAGCAACACGGTGCCGGTGTTTTCGCTGTAGGCAGGATGGATCAGCAGGTCCGCGCCCAACAGGAATCGTGGGACGTCACTGCGCCCCCTGAGGAACACGACCTGTCCGTCCAGACCAAGTGTTGCCGCCTGGCGCCGGAACGGTCCGGCTTCATCCTCGCCGATCACCACCAGTCGGGTACGGCTGCGCACGCCGGACTCCAGCGCTGCAAGCGCCTGCAGCGAACGATCGACCCCCTTGGTCCGAAAACCCGAACCGATCTGCACCAGCAGCAGCTCATCGTCCCCCACGCCAAACTCGGCACGCAGCGCCGCACGTACGGCCCGGGCTTCGGCATCGGGTGGCCTGCGCCGATCGCTGGTGATCCCCGGTGGCAGCTGATGAAAACGCTCGGCCGGCGTGTCGTAGTACTTCACGAACAAGGGTTGCTGCACTCGGGAGATCATCAGGATTTCGGTGCGGCTGTGCACACCGAAGACTGCACGCTCATAGGCGGCGAAATGACGGTAGCGGCCACTCAGCCGGTACAGGGGATTGCGCTGCGTGCGCGCCTTCGCCTCGAAACACGGGTCGGCAGCATAGTAGATGTCGAGTCCCGGCATCTTGTTGAATCCAATGACGCGCTCTACCGGCCGATCGACGAGGTCCGCCTGCACCCAGGCGCTGAAGCGACGATAGCGCCAGTGATTGAGCACGGCACGCATCGGTACCCGTACGATCTCGAAGCCCGTTGGCGCCTCACCTCGCCACTCACCCACGTACACGCGAATCGCATGACCGCGTGCCTGGCACGCCAGGGCGATGCGCAGGAAGTCGCGCTGCATGCCGCCAAAGGGAAAGTACTTGTAGAGACAAAAGGCAAGCTGCATCAGGGATATTCGCGACGCCGCCCCCCTCGGGCCCGGGCAGGTAAAACCACCTACATCAACAGGCGCGAGAGATCGACATCACACGATGCCGGATCGATGGCAGCAACGATCTCCAGCGCCCTGCCATCCTCGTCATGAGTGTTCGATGAAAGATCGAGAGGACGTGGGTCCGCCAGCTGCCGACCTTCGCGATCGAGCAACAGCAGCAACTGGGGGCGCAACCTGCGCGTACGGTAACCGGTCATGACAATCCCCGTCTCACCACTGCTCAGCGTCACCAGCGTCCCGGCTGGATAGGTGCCGATCGCCTGGATGAACTCCTCGACCAGCTCTGCCTGAAAGTCCACGTTGCGCCACGCATAAAGCCTTTTGACCGCATTGGCCGGCGCCATCGCACTGGCATAAGGACGCGGACTGGTGATGGCGTCATAACAATCGACGATTCCGGCAATGCGCCCAAAGATCGGAATGGCCTCACCCTGCAGACCGTGCGGGTAGCCGTGCCCACCGTGGCGCTCATGATGGAACTCGACCATGTCGCCGACCGTGCGGTTCATCACCCCGGTATCACGCAGCATCTCGAGACTGAAATCGACGTGCGAGCGCAGCAGCTGCAGCTCACCCGGGGACAGACGCGCGGGCGTGCGCAGCAGCGCATCAGGAATCCTGAGCTTGCCGACATCGAACAGCAGCGCACCAATCGCAAGTCGCTGCAGATCGGTCCGCGGCAACCCCAGCTGGCGCCCGAGTGATACGGCCCACACGGCAGCCCCGACCGAGTGACCGTAGACATGCTCGGACTCGTCACGGTTGCGCGCCAGCCACACACAGGCATCCGGGTTGCGGATCATGCTTTCGACCAGCGGGTCTGCCATGGTACGGACACCCGATGCATCGATCCGTCCGCTTGCGCTGTAGCCTTCCATCATCTGCCGATAGGCCAGCACGACATCGGCATACGCCGCGCGTGCGGGTGTCAGCTCCTGCATGAAATCCGCAGTATCGACATAGGTCCTCAGTCTGCGATGCGGGAACAGCTCGGCCACCGCGTTGGCGTTGTGCTGGTGGGATTTCATCACCTCACCGGCCGTGGCACCAGCGGCTCGTGTGCCACCGGCACGACGCAGCGCAGCGGTTCCGATCACTCGACTGCTGCGCCGACCGGTGTCGATCTGGCTGCGGCGCACATCGACATAGACGACATCACAATACTTCTCGAGCGTCTCGATATCGGCCTCGCTGCTGACATAGAAACCTTCGAGAAGGAACGGTGTCTCGATCCAGGGGCGATCGAGGGCAGTCACATACATGCCGATCTCCAGATCGGTGACTGCGGTTGGTACGCCATACATTTCCGACATCGCCTGATCTGCTCCAGACGTGGAAGCCGAGGATGCCGAACGCCCTGCTGTTCGATCGGCGGGCTCAGGTGCCTGGCCGAGAGTTTACTTGAGCTCCGCCGCCTGCGCACGCTCGCGCGCCCTGCGATCACGACGTTTGTGGCGATCGTGCCGGTTGGCGCGCTCCTCGATGAACTCCAGCCTGAACGTCAGCATCCACACCGGCTCGCGCGCTTCCTCCAGGCCCTCGCGCCGCCAGACATGTGAGGGTTCCACCTCGAAGAAGATCCACGGACGGAGCACGTTGCGCCGATAGCGCACGCCAAAGCCATAGCTGTGTGTAAGATAGTCCGGGTCAGTGCTCCCCGACACGGCGGTGAAATAGCTGAGCGCCTGCCGGGAATCGAGCCGGACCTGGTAGCTCAGCCTGGATCCCCACTCCGCACCAGCCGTCTCCTCTCCATAATCGACCTGGTTCGTCCAGCGAACCATGCGGTCCACATCCAGCAGATAGTCCAGATCGACCCGCGACAGCAGGCCAAACCCGTCGTCCTGCTTCCAGTACAGCGTCTCGCCAAGCTGCACGCGCCAGTCTTCGCCAAGCATCCTGATGTACTTGTAACGCAGCCTGGCACGCAGATCGAGCGAACTGTTGGTGCTCAGCGAGAACCACGCGCGTGAAGAACGTCGATCGGACAGACGCAGCTGTACGCCCACATCATTGTGCTTGTTGGTCGAATCCGGAACGACCTCCTGGTAGTCTTCGTCCTCGTCGGAAAACACCAGGCTCAGACGTCGATTGAGTTGCGGCAAGTTGACCTTGCCGCGCAGGCGTATCTTGGATTCGGTGCCATCCGCCTCATCGAGTTCCACCTCGGTGCGCAGGCGCAGTATCGAATCCGCAGATTCCCGATCGGCGGTCGGCACCCCGAAAAAGGAATCCAGCCAGATGGCAAGGGCATCACTGCGTGCAGTGACGTATTCGTAGGAGTCGTCTATCCAGCCCTCCTGCTCCGCCTCCTCCGCTTCCATCCCGGGCGGACAGGGGCCTTGCTCTGGATCGCAACGCCCATCGGCAGCAAGCGCGGCGCTCCCCATGCTCGACAACAGGCACGACAGGGTGATGCCGTGCACGACCGTACATGCAAGTCGACCAAGGTCACACACTTCGACTCTGGTCATGCTGTATGCACTCCTCGTGATCAGGCACTCCCGGAGCCGGCGTAGAACTCGCAGAACACGTCGATGAAACGTGCAAGCTCCTCGCGCGGCAGACGGTTGATGCCGGCAGCCGCCTTGCGTCCGCCGCCCGTTGCGAACTGGCGACAGATTTCATCCGCACCACTGCGGTTCGACAGCGGGGCCCGCACGCTGACCAACAGATCTCCCCCACCTATCTCGGTCAGCACGGCGTGTGCCCGTGCCGGGTGCAGGTTGACGAGATCATTGCTGTAGACCCCGCTGACGCGTCGCGCCCACGGCTCGTCGGGAAGCAGGATCACGGCAGCCTGCGGTGTCTCATGCATCGGCGCAAGCGCAGCCGCAGCGGCCATGTCACCCCGGTACCCTTCCTCGAGCCGCGTGAATGTCTCACGATCGTCCGCGATGAACCGCAGTGGGTCGGTGTACGGCTGAAGGCGCCGAAACAGCGCCTGCGGTGCAAAATGCAGATCCTCGATCGCCGGCCCGTAGCCGTTGTAGTTGATGTAGGTGCCCAGGCGTTCAGCCGACTCGAGTGCGCTGCCTTCCATCCCGATGCGTGACGCCAAGGCGCGGGCACTCGCAGCCAGGTTGTCGCCAAACGCACCGACCACTGCCCACGGAGCCCAGGCGCCGCCGAGGTGCTCGTTGACCAGCAGGCTGGTACAGATCTCGGGAGCGGTATCGATGATCGCCTGCAGCCGGGGGTGCTGCGGTATCTCCCCCGGGATGTGATGGTCGACGTAGAAGACCGTTGCACCCGCAGCGAGCAGACGATCGAGTCCCTCGCGGTTCTTCTCCATCGCCACATCCAGTACCGTGACACGATCACCCTCGCCCGCACTGACCCGACGCAGCAGATCGATGTCGCGCTTCACCCCGGTGATCAGTTCGCTGTCGCGCGGCCGCGCAAGCTGCAGCTGCATCAGTGCGCAGATACCATCGGCATCCCCGTTGAACACATCCACGTGTCTCATTGCCTGTCCTCGTGTGCGTGATGGGCATGAGTGGCGATCGCCACGCAAGATGCCGTGCCCCTCGGCAATGGGGCAAGCATAGCCTGCCCGGAGCGCCTGCACCACGCGCCTCAGATTCATGCACAGGATCGGAAAACGGGGAGCGCCAACCATGCTCGTTTCCATTGGTCGAGCGGTAGCATCTCGAACGAAAGAGCACGGGCACCCTATGGGTACCCGTGCGCTGTGGCTCAGGGACGGATCAGAGTGATACCTGTGGTCGCAGCTGTTCGAGAATCTTCTCGCCGATCCCCTTGACGTTGATCAGCTCATCGATCGACTTGAACGGTCCGTGCTCGTCACGATACGCAACAATCGCCTCGGCCTTGCGCATCCCGACGCCATTCAGTGCGTTTGCCAATGTGGAGGCATCGGCAGTGTTGATGTTGACGAGCTGTGCAAGCTGCTGCACGGGGATGGCTGCCGTCGATTGCTCTGCCGCCGCATGTGCCGCCGGAAGCGCCAGCAGTGACAGTCCGAGCACGGTCGCCTTGAGAAGGTCTGCAAGCTTCATGGAAATCCTCCTTGCTGTGTCTGCCATGAACGGTGCATCCATTGCACCGCGAACACAGGCTAACAACGGCACTCAACGGCGGCTGTACGAGATCTCGGAGCGAATTTCCAGCAGGGCTGCCGAAGGATCGGCAGCAGCAGTGACTGGGCGGCCGACGACCAGATAGTCCGCACCCGCTTCGATCGCCTGACGGGGAGTCAGCGTGCGGCGCTGATCATCCGTTGCCGCCCGCGCCGGACGTATCCCTGGCGTGACCAGCAGGGGGCCGACACCGAAACGGTTGCGCAGCAGGCGTGCTTCACGCGCCGAACACACCACGCCATCCAGGGCGCAATCGAGTGCCAGAGCGCTCAGCCGCAGTACCTGTTCATCGAGTGTGCCGTCGACGCCGGTCTCGCTCAGTTCGCTGGCCTCCATGCTGGTAAGCACGGTTACCGCAATCAACAGAGGCTGAGCTCCCTCGATGGTCATCAGCGCCTCGCGTGCCGCGCGCATCATGCGCCGCCCGCCGCTTGCATGCACATTCAGCATCCACACGCCGAGGCTGGCCGCTGCGCGGACTGCCGCCGCGACGGTATTGGGGATGTCGTGAAACTTGAGGTCGAGGAACACATCGAAGCCACGCACCACCAGGGAACGCACCAGCTCTGGCCCCTCTGCAGTGAACAACTCCTTGCCAACCTTGAGCCTGCAGTGACGCGGGTCCAGGCGAGCCGCCATTTCAAGGGCAGGGCCTGCACGCGGAAAATCGAGAGCAACGATCAGCCGTGGCCCGCCATCGGCAGCCACACCCGCGTTTTCCACCCCTGGCGTCATGAGTCGGAACGACGCTGGCGCGTGAGTGCCCGTTGCGCACGCCAGATCGCCACGCTTCCCGCCGCCAGACCGCACAGGCCGCCGAGGACGAAGGCCGCCATGACCCAGACCGACAGTGCCGCCTCGGGCAGACGCAGCAGCACCAGATCCAGCGCCACCATCTGGTTGTTTGCCAGCGAGAAAAGAAATGCCCAGGCACCCACCACGAGCACCAACGCCACCAGCAACAACCGCAGCACACCACGCATTTGCGTGCTCAGCCGCTGATCGGTTCGCTGGCGTTGAGATTCACGCGCTCGCGCATCTCCTTGCCCGGTTTGAAGTAAGGGACGTACTTGCCCATCAGCTCGACCGAATCGCCGGTCTTCGGGTTGCGCCCGCGCCGCGGCTCGCGGTAATGGAGCGAGAAGCTGCCAAAGCCCCGAACCTCGACTCGTCCTCCCCGTGCCAGGTCGGAGGCCATGTATTCGAGGATCATCTTGACCGCGAGCTCCACATCCTTCGGAGACAACTGCTTCTGCTGCGCGGCGATGCGTTCGATCAGTTCCGACTTGGTCATATTCAACTCGCTGTTTTTATTGATAAAACATTTGGGCCAAGCATAGTGGAGAAGATCGTGCGCGTCTAATGGAAACTCTCTGCAGCGTTCGTGACCCCAGGGGAGAAAGGATCGACAGGCGACGGGGGCCAGCGTGCACCCCCGTCTCCGGTAGCGGATCAACGGCGATCCATCTGCGCCTTGATCAGGTCCCCGATCGTGGTTGGCGCTGCCGCATCGGCTTCTTCACGCAATGCCTTGATCGCATCCTTCTCATCCTGCACATCCTTGGCCTTGATCGACAGGCCGATCATGCGACTCTTGCGATCGACGTTGATGATCTTGGCTTCGACCGTATCGTTGAGATTCAGGACGTTGCGTGCATCTTCGATCCGGTCGCGGCTGATCTCGGAAGCCTTGAGGACCCCCTGCACATCGTCGGCAAGCTGTATCACCGCCGACTTCGCGTCGAGCTCGACCACCGTACCGGTGACGATCGCTCCCTTGTCGTTGACTGCAACGAAGTTGTTGAACGGATCGTCCTCGAGCTGCTTGATGCCAAGCGAAATCCGCTCGCGCTCGGGATCGATCGACAGGATCACCGTGTTCACATCGTCGCCCTTCTTGTACTCGCGCACGGCTTCCTCGCCGGTGTCGTGCCACGAGATGTCCGACAGGTGCACCAGTCCATCGATGTTGCCATCGAGCCCGATGAACAGCCCGAAGTCGGTGATCGACTTGATCTTGCCGCTGATGCGCTCGCCCTTGGCGTGCGTTGCGGCAAACACATCCCACGGATTCTCGGTGCACTGCTTCATGCCGAGCGAGATACGGCGACGCTCCTCGTCGATGTCGAGGATCATCACATCGACCTCATCGCCAACCTGCACCACCTTGGACGGATGGATGTTCTTGTTGGTCCAGTCCATCTCGGAAACGTGAACCAGCCCCTCGACTCCCTGCTCGAGCTCGGCGAAGCAGCCGTAGTCGGTCAGGTTCGTCACGCGCGCCCTCACCCGTGTGTTCTCCGGATAGCGAGCCTTGATGCTGACCCAGGGGTCCGCGCCAAGCTGCTTCAGGCCGAGCGAAACCCGGTTCGTCTCGCGGTCGAACTTCAGCACCTTGACCTCGATCTCATCGCCGACCTTGACCACTTCGCTCGGGTGCTTGATACGCCTCCAGGCCATGTCGGTGATGTGCAGCAGGCCATCCACGCCGCCAAGATCGACGAAGGCACCGTAATCGGTGAGATTCTTCACCACGCCCTTGAGCACCAGGCCTTCCTGCAGGTTGGCAAGCAAGGCTTCACGCTCGGCACTGTTGGCCTGCTCGAGCACCGCACGGCGCGAGACGACGATGTTGTTGCGCTTCTGGTCGAGCTTGATGACCTTGAACTCGAGCGACTGACCCTCGAGGTGCGCCGTATCGCGCACCGGGCGCACATCGACCAGCGAACCCGGCAGAAACGCACGGATGCCCTGTACATCGACGGTGAAGCCACCCTTGACCTTGCCGTTGATCATGCCGTGGACGACTTCGCTGCCCTCGAACGCAGACTCGAGACTCTTCCAGGTTTCCGCACGGCGCGCCTTTTCACGCGACAGCCGTGTCTCGCCATACCCGTCCTCGATTGCCTCGAGCGCGACGTAGACCTCATCGCCAATCTCGAGGTGGAATTCGCCCTTGTCATCGAGAAACTGGCTGCGCGGAATCACTCCCTCGGACTTGAGCCCCGCATGCACCGTGACCCAGTCGCTGTCGATGTCGATCACAACACCCGTGATGATCGAGCCGACGTCCATCTCGACGGTCTTCAGGCTCTCTTCGAAAAGCTGTGCAAAACTCTCGGTCATTGAAATTTCCTGCTGCGGCAATGCCGCCACTGGTCTTGCCCGTACCCCAGCCGGCACGGGATCAACAATGTAAAACCACTCACCGGGATGCTGGACACAGGAACGCCCGGCGACTGGAACCACACGGCGCGCCACGGGGAGCAGCGCGCCGCGACGAGGCATCAGACGATGCCCCTTTTCCTCACTTCGGTCATCAGGCGGTGGAACACGTCCGCGATATCCATGCCCGTGCTGTCGACCTGAACCGCATCGGCTGCCGGTCGCAACGGGGCTGTCGCACGCTCCATGTCGCGTCGATCGCGTGCCGCCATGTCCTCCATGAGGCGCGGCAGGCTAACAGCTTCTCCCTTTTCCTTCAACTGCTTATAGCGGCGCCTGGCGCGCTCGGCGACGCTTGCGGTGAGAAACACCTTCAGCGTCGCATCAGGGAACACCACCGTGCCCATATCACGTCCGTCGGCAACCAGCCCCGGCTCGACGCGAAACGCCCGCTGGCGCAGCAGCAGCGCCCGGCGCACGCCAGGCACCGCGGCGACCTGTGAGGCCAGGGCTCCGACCTGTTCGCTGCGCAGGCTCGCGCTGACGTCCTCTCCCTCGAGAATCACACGTGCCTCCTCGCCCTCCGCTCCCGGGTGGAAGTGCACGTCGAGGTTGGCAGCCAGAGCTTCGAGCGTTGCCGGATCATCGAAAGCGACGCCACGTCTGTGCGCCGCCATGCCGACCAGGCGATACAGAGCCCCGCTGTCGAGCAGGTTCCAGCCGAGCTCGCGCGCCAGCAAACGGCACACGGTGCCCTTGCCGGACCCTCCGGGACCGTCGATCGCGAGAACCGGGACTTGCGCACGCATCAGGGCGCTGCCTCCGCCGTCGTGCGATCCACGTGCAGTCCCACCCGCGCAGCCAGTTCGCGAAACCCCGGGAACGAGGTCGCCACATTCGCGCAGTCGTGGATCTCGATCGCGGCAGTGGCACGCAGCGAGGCGATCGCAAAGGCCATCGCGATGCGGTGATCTCCCCGGCTGTCGATGCGAGCGCCACCAAATGTGCCACCGCAAATGCGGATGCCATCCTCCAGCGTCTGATGTGCCACACCGAGCGCCTCGAAGCCGCGCGCCATCGCCTCGATGCGATCACTCTCCTTGACCCGCAGTTCCTCGGCCCCACGCAGCACCGTTTCACCCTCGGCGCACGCAGCGGCAATGAACAGTGCGGGAAATTCGTCGATTGCGAGCGGTACCAGCTCGACTGGAATCTCCACGCCGCGCAACGGCGCATGGCGCACGCGCAGATCGGCCACCGGCTCACCACCACTTTCACGCAGCCGCAGCACCTCGATGTCGGCACCCATCGCACGCAGGATGTCCACCACCCCAGTCCGCGTCGGATTCATCCCGACATTGCCAAGCAGCAGGTCCGAGCCCGGCATGATCGACGCCCCCACCAGGAAGAAGGCCGCAGATGAGATATCACCCGGAACCTCGACACCCGTTGCCCGCAGCCTGCCCCCGCCGTCGAGCGTCACTGCGGTGCCGTCACGCCGCACCGTATAGCCGAAGCCCTCCAGCATGCGTTCGGTGTGATCGCGCGTCGGTGCCGGCTCGACCACACGGGTACGCCCACCCGCGTAGAGACCGGCAAGCAGCACCGCCGACTTCACCTGTGCACTGGCCATCGGCATCCGGTAGTCGATTCCATGCAGTGTCTGCCCGCCGTGCAGGTGCAGCGGTGGTCTGCCGCCAGCTGCCGTGTCGATCCTCGCACCCATCAGACGCAGCGGGTCGGCGACCCGCGCCATCGGTCGGCGTGTCAGCGACTCGTCACCACTCAGGACGACATCGAATGCCTGTGCCGCCAGCAGACCGGACAGCAGACGCATCGAGGTCCCCGAATTGCCCAGGTAGAGCGGCGCCTCGGGAGCACGCAAACCGTGCATTCCCACCCCCTCGATGCGCACCCGACCGGCCTCGGGACCACTGATTCGCACTCCCATCGTACGAAATGCCGCGAGCGTCGCCAGGCTGTCCTCACCCTCGAGGAAACCCTGTATTTCACTCGTGCCCTCGGCAAGCGAGCCAAGCATGATCGCGCGATGCGATATCGATTTGTCACCTGGCACGCGTATCTCGCCGCGCAGCGCACTGCCGCCACGCGCGATGAAATCGACCCGTTCCTGCTGCCTCACGCTACCCCCATCGGAAATCATTGCCGGGTACCCTGCTCCAGCCAGCGCAGGTAGTGTTCACGCGCACTGCGCGCGCGTACGAATACCTGCTCCAGCGCCTGCCCATCACTTGCCGCCACTGCCGAGCGCAGCGCGTCGAGCGTGACCGAGAAGCCATCGATCGCATCGATCAGCGCGCTTCGATTCGCCAGCGCGATGTCGCGCCACATCACGGCATCACTCGATGCGATACGGGTGAAATCACGGAATCCTCCCGCAGCGAAACGGAAAATGTCCTCACTCGCGCTCTGGCGCGCAAGGCTGTCGACCAGTGCAAACGCCAGCATATGCGGCAGGTGGCTGGTCATCGCGAGGATACGATCGTGTGTTGCAACCTCCATGTGCACCACTTCGGCAGCGGTCAGGCGCCACATCGCGGCCACCGTCTCCAGCGCCACGGCATCGGTGCAGGAAAGCGGCGTCAGGATCACCCGATGGCGTTCGAACAGATCGGCACGCGCTGCCTCGACCCCCGACTTCTCCGCCCCGGCGATCGGGTGTCCCGGAACCAGGCCCGGCGGCACACTGCCAAATGCCGCGGCGGCAGCGGCAACCACGCTGCCCTTGACGCTGGCGACATCGGTGATCAGCACGCCCGGGCGCCCGTGGTCGCGGATCACCTCGAAGACCTGCCCGACCGTGAGGGTCGGCACGCCGACGACGATCAGATCGGCCTCGGCAACCGCCGCCTCCAGACTCTGCGGTGCGGCATCGATCAGTCCCGCAGCGAGCGCGAAGTCGAGCGAGGCGCGGCTGCGATTGAACGCCGTGATGCGCCGCGCGAATCCCTTGCCGTGCAGTGCCGCCGCAAGTGAGCCACCGATCAGCCCGAGACCGACGATCAGCAGCGTGTCGATGCGCTGGCTCACGCCCACCCGCCCCTCCGGCGACGTCCTGCCAGCGGCCACACCCGCGTGATACCCATGGCTCAGATCACCGCCTGCGGATAGGAACCCAGAATCTTCAGCATCACCGTCTGCTCCTCGAGCTCCCGCAGCACGCGCGCGACCGTCTGATCTTCCCGATGTCCTTCGAACTCGATGAAGAACAGATAGGTCCAGGTCTCGGAGCGCGACGGCCGTGTATCGATACGCGTCAGCATCAGCTGTTCGCGCTGGAACGGCTCGAGCAGGCGAAACAGGGCACCGGGCTTGTTGTGCGTCGAGACGACGATCGATGTCTTGTCCCTGCCGCTCACCTTCACCAGCTCGTGTCCGATGACCAGGAAGCGGGTCGTGTTGTCGGCATAGTCCTGGATGTTCGACGCCAGGCGATGCAGACCGTAGATCTCGCAGGCCATATCGCCCGCAATTGCGGCAACCGTCACATCCCCCATCGCCAGGCGCGCTGCCTCACCGTTGCTCGGGCTTGCCTGCTGCTCGATGCGCGGCCAGTTCGCCTCCAGCCAGCCACGACACTGCGCAAGTGCCTGCTGATGTGCGCAGATGCGCTGCACCTGGTCCATCGTGCAACCGGACGCACCGAGCAGGTGCAGGCGGATCGGCATCTCGACCTCACCGCAGATCTTCAGCGTGGAGCGGATGAAGTTGTCGAGGGTGTGCGTCACCATGCCTTCGGTCGAGTTCTCGACCGGAACCACACCGTAGTCGGCCTCTCCCGATTCGACCGCATCGAACACCGCATCGATGCTCACCAGCGGCTGGCTGATCACCGCATGTCCGAAATGCTTCACCGCCGCTGCCTGTGTGAACGTGCCTTCCGGACCAAGGAAGGCAACGGTCATCGGTTTTTCGAGCGCCAGGCACGACGACATGATCTCGCGGAAGATGTGCGCGACCTCGCGTGCCGGCAGCGGTCCGCGGTTGCGCTCCATCACCTTGCGCAGCACCTGGGCCTCGCGCTCCGGGCGATAGAAGTTTGCCGTCTCCGCAGCCGCTCTGCCGTGCAGCGCAAGCAGCTCGGTCTTCTTCACCTCGGCAACGCGCTGCGCGCAACCGGCGCGCCGGTTCAGCAGCTCCTGGAGCTGAAGGTCGATCCCGTCGATCTCGGCGCGAATGTCTGCAAGTCGCGCGTCGGCGTCGATGGTCTCGTCGGGGCCGGACTCAACCATGGCGTTTCGCGAAGTCCTGCATGAACGCAATCAGCGCCTCGATGGCATCCATGCCGACCGCGTTGTAGATGCTTGCACGCATCCCGCCAACCGAGCGATGCCCACCAAGGTAGAGCAGGCCGGCAGCCGTCGCCTCGGCGACGAAGGGCTTCTCGAGCGCCGCATCGGCAACCGTGAACGGCACGTTCATCCATGAGCGTGAAGCATGCTCCACCGGGTTGGCGTAGAAGCCACTGCCGTCGATGTAGCCGTACAGACGTTGCGCCTTGCGACGGTTGAGCTCCCCGATCGCGGTCAACCCACCCTGGCGCTTCAGCCAGTCGAACACCAGTCCGGCGAGGTAGATGCTGAAGGTCGGCGGCGTGTTGTACATCGAGGCGTTCTTCGCCTGCAGCGTCCAGTCGAGCACCGCCGGCGTGCGTGGATCGGCCCGCCCGAGCAGCTCGCGGTGCACGATCACGATCACCAGCCCGGCCGGACCGATGTTCTTCTGCGCACCGGCATAGATCACACCGAAGCGGTTCACATCGATCGGTCGCGAGAGGATCGTCGAGGACATGTCGGCAACCAGCGGGGTCGAGCCAACCTCGGGCACCCAGCCATACTCGACGCCACCAATCGTCTCGTTTGGCGTGTAGTGCAGGTACGCAGCGGCAGGCGAGCGCTCCCAGGCATCCTGCGGCGGAACCGTCGTGTAGCGCGACGCCTGCGAGCTGGCAACGACGTTCACCTCGCAGTACTTGCGCGCCTCGGCAAGCGCCTTCTGCGACCACTGCCCGGTATCGGCATAGTCGGCAATGGTGGCACCACCCAGCAGGTTCAGCGGAATCGCCGCAAACTGCGCACTTGCCCCGCCCTGCAGGAACAGCACCGCATAGTCGTCGCCGATGCCAAGCAGCTCGCGCAGATCCGCCTCGGCACGCTCGGCGATGCCGAGCATCTCCTTGCCGCGATGGCTCATCTCCATCACCGACAGCCCGTGGCCATGCCAGTCGAGCAGCTCGTCGCGAGCCTGTGCCAGAACGGCCTCCGGGAGTGCCGCCGGACCTGCGCAGAAGTTGAACACCCGTGTCATTGCAGTCCCTTCCTCGTTGGATCAGCAACCGTGCCGTGGATCGGCACGGCGTCGCTAGTGGATCGTCTCCGGTGCCGGCGTTGCGGCACCGCCCTGTTCACCGTCTTCATCGTTGCCGTTTGCATCGGCAATGCGTGCCAGGCCGACCAGCGCCTCGCCCTCACGCATGTTCATGATCCTCACGCCCTGGGTGTTGCGCCCGAGCAGCGAGATCTGTACCACCGCCGTGCGCAGCAGCGTTCCCTGGTCGCTGATCAGCATCACCTCGTCCTCGGGCGAGACGTTGATCGCTCCAACCAGCACGCCATTGCGCGCACTGGCCTGCATCGCGATGACTCCCTGCCCGCCACGGCGATGCAGGGGGAAGTCCGCCGTTGCCGTGCGCTTGCCGTAGCCGTTGGCACTCACCGTCAGCACCTGCTGCGCCCCGGTCCCTGGAACGATGAGCGAGACCACGCGCTGCCCCTCGGCGAGGCGCATGCCGCGCACCCCACGGGCCGTGCGCCCCATCGGGCGTACGTCGTCCTCGCTGAAGCGCACCGCACGCCCCGAGCTGCAGACCAGCAACACCTCGCCGGCGCCGTCGGTGATCGCCGTGCCGACCAGGTGGTCACCCTCGCCCAGGTCGATGGCAATCAGTCCAACGGAGCGCGGCCGCGAGAACGCCGCCAGCGGCGTCTTCTTCACCGTGCCATCCGATGTCGCCATGAACACGAAGCGGTCTTCGGTGTACTCCGCGATCGGCAACAGCGAGGTGATGCGCTCACCCTCCTCGAGTGGCAACAGGTTGACCAGCGGGCGGCCCTTCGCACCACGTGATGCACTGGGAATCTCGAACACGCGCAGCCAGTAGACGCGCCCGCGATCGGAGAAGCACAGGATCGTGTGGTGCGAGTTGGCGACCAGCAGATGCTCGATCGAGTCCTCCTCGCGCACCGGCGCACCCGAGCGCCCCACGCCACCACGACGCTGGGCGTGGTAGGCATCGAGCGGCTGGGACTTTGCGTAGCCACTGAAGGACACGGTGACGACGCGCTCCTCCTGCGGGATCAGATCTTCAGCGCGCAGGTCCTGACGGCTGGTGACGATCTCGGTACGCCGTGCATCGCCATACTCGGCAACGACCTCCTCCAGCTCGCCACGGATCACCTGCATCAGGCGCAGCGGATTGGAGAGGATGTCGAGGTAGTCGGCGATCTGTGTGAGCTTCTCCTGGTATTCCGCCAGCAGCCTCTCATGCTCGAGCCCGGTGAGGCGGTGCAGGCGCAGATCGAGGATTGCCTGCGCCTGCTCGGGCGACAGGTGGTAGTGGGCATCACGCAGCCCGTACTCGGGCGGCAGATCCTCCGGACGACAGGCATCGGCACCCGCGCGATCGAGCATCGACAGCACCGCGCCGGGCTGCCACGCACGCGCCACCAGGCGCTCGCGTGCCTCCGCCGGGTTTGCCGAGGAGCGGATCAGCTCGATCACCTCGTCGATGTTCGCCAGCGCGATCGCCAGCCCTTCGAGCACGTGCCCGCGCTCGCGCGCCTTGCGCAGCAAAAACACCGTGCGCCGCGTGACCACCTCCCGGCGGTGGCGCAGGAAGGCCTCGAGCATCTCCTTGAGGTTCAGCGTGCGCGGCTGACCGTCGACCAGCGCCACGGCATTGATGCCGAACACGCTCTCGAGCTGCGTGTGCGTATACAGGTTGTTCAGCACCACCTCGCCCGACTCGCCGCGGCGCAGTTCGATCACCACCCGCAGTCCGTCCTTGTCGGACTCATCGCGCAGCTCGCTGATTCCCTCGATGCGCTTTTCCTTGACCAGTTCGGCAATCTTCTCGATCAGCCGCGCCTTGTTCACCTGGTACGGCAGCTCGGTGACCACGATCACCTCACGGCCACTCGCCCTGTCCTCGATGACCTCGGCGCGAGCGCGCACATAGATCCGCCCGCGACCCGTGCGGTACGCCTCGACGATTCCCTGACGGCCGTTGATGATGCCCCCGGTCGGAAAGTCGGGGCCCGGCACATACTCGAGCAACTCGTCGATGCGCAGATCCGGGTTCTCGATCAGCGCCAGACAGGCGGCGATCACCTCGTTCAGGTTGTGCGGCGGGATATTGGTCGCCATGCCGACGGCGATGCCCGACGAGCCATTGACCAGCAGGTTGGGCACCCGCGTCGGCAGCACGGCGGGGATCTGCTCGGTGCCGTCGTAGTTCGGCACGAAGTCGACCGTTTCCTTGTCGAGATCGGCCATCAGATCGTGCGCGATGCGACGCATGCGGATTTCGGTGTAGCGCATCGCCGCCGCCGAGTCGCCGTCGACCGAACCGAAGTTGCCCTGCCCGTCGACCAGCACGTAGCGCATCGAGAACGGCTGCGCCATGCGCACGATCGTGTCATAGACCGCCAAGTCGCCGTGCGGGTGATATTTGCCGATCACATCGCCGACCACACGTGCCGATTTCTTGTAGGCCTTGTTCCAGTCGTTGCCCAGCTCGCTCATCGCGAACAGCACCCGGCGGTGCACCGGTTTCAGGCCATCGCGCACATCCGGCAGGGCACGACCGACGATCACGCTCATCGCGTAGTCGAGATAGGATTGACGCAGCTCGCCCTCGATGCCGACCGCTACGATCTCTTTTGCTGTTTCTCCCATAACGATCCGAAAAATCAATGGCTTGTATGGATCGACCAGATGAGCGGCAAAATTCTCCGCGCACCGATCGAGGCTGCTTCAAAAGGGCGGCATGATAGCACAGCACAAGACGCTGCAGGCAGCGCCCGGGCCTGCGCCGCACGGTTCGGGCCAACGGGTATACTTGCCGCCACCGACCCGGTCCCGGCAGCAATCCTGGAGGCGTATTGGAGAGCGTCGATCACATCGTCAATGCACGCTGGCTGCTGCCGATCGAGCCGCGCAACACACTGCTCGAGGCGCACGCCGTCGCGGTGCGGGACGGGCGCATCGTCGCCGTGGCACCACGCATCGAGATCGCACGCCGCTTCAGCGCCGCCAGTGAGACCACTCTCGGTAACCACGTGCTGATGCCCGGGCTGGTCAACACGCACAGCCACCTGGCAATGACGCTGCTGCGCGGACTCGCCGACGATCATGAGCCGATGGACTGGCTGCAGCAGCACATCTGGCCGGCCGAGGCGCGCTGGGGCAGCGAGGAGTTCGTGCGTGCCGGCACCCGTCTGGCGATCGCCGAGATGCTCACGAGCGGCACCACCTGCGCAAGCGATATGTACTTCTTCCCCGACGTCGTCGCGGCAACGGTGCTCGAATGCGGGTTCCGTGCGCAGATCGCCTTCCCCATCCTCGATCATCCGAGCGCCTGGGCATCTGGCCCGGACGAGTACCTCGTGAAGGGCCTGCAGGTTCGCGATGACTACCGCAGCAGTCCACGCCTGAGCTTTGCCTTCGGACCGCACGCACCCTACACCAACAGCGATGCGATGCTCGGGCGCATTGCCATGCTCGCCGCCGAACTCGACGCCCCGGTGCAGATGCACGTGCACGAGACCGCCGCCGAGGTGCGTGATGCCGTTGCACGACACGGCAGCCGGCCGCTGGAGCGCCTCGCCTCCCTTGGCCTGCTCTCGCCGCGATTCCAGGCCGTGCACATGACCCAGGTTGCCGCCACGGATCTGGAGTTGCTCGCGCGCGAAGGCGTACAGGTACTCCACTGCCCAAGCTCGAACCTGAAGCTCGCCGCCGGCTTCTGCCCAGTGCGCAGCCTGGCTGGCGCAGGAATCAACGTCGCACTCGGCACCGACGGCGCGGCGAGCAACAACACGCTCGACATGTTCGCCGAAATGCGCCTTGCCGCACTGCTCGCCAAGGGCAGCAGCGGTGATGCAACGGCCGCCTCGGCGCACGCGACGCTGCGCATGGCAACGCTTGGCGGGGCCATGGCACTGGGACTCGCGGAGCGCATCGGCAGCCTGGAAACCGGCAAGGACGCCGACATGATCGCGGTGGACATGCAACGCTATTCCTGCCAGCCGGTATACGATCCGCACTCGTCGCTGGTGTATACGGGAAGCGGGTCCGCCGTGACCCATGCGTGGATCGAAGGCCGCCAGCTCCTCGGTGCAGACTGGCCACCAAGCCTCGAGCGCAATCGGCTGCTCGCAGATACCTCGCACTGGTACCAGCGTATCGTCGGGCACTGAGTGCTGCTCGACCCTTTTCCTCCTGCACGGAAGCTCTTACGGATGAACGACCGACCATCGTCTCACTGCACGGAACCTGCCCCACGGGATGTGACCCGCCTGCGGGCCGTGCTGTTCGACCTCGACGGCACGCTACTCGACACTGCACCGGATCTGGTGACTGCAGTGAATCGCCTGCGCGCCGAGCATGCCATGGGGCCACTGCCGTTTTCCATGATTCGTGCCACCGTCTCCCACGGTGCACGCGCACTGGTCAGCCTCGCCTTCGGCGTCACCGAGGATGCCCCCGGGTTCGAGGCCCTGCGACAGCGCCTGCTCGAACTCTACGCTCAGCACCTGTTGGCAGAGAGCACGCCATTCCCGGGCATGGACAGCCTGATCACCATGCTCGGCATGCACGGCATACGCTGGGGTGTGGTCACCAACAAGCCCGACCACCTCGCTGCACCGCTGCTTGCACACAACACCTTCAGCCCGCCGGCAGCGGTGCTCGTGTGCCCGGATCACGTCAGTCGCCCCAAGCCTGACCCCGAGCCCCTGCTGCTCGCCTGCACACGTCTTGGCTGCACGGTGGACGAAGCGGTCTACGTTGGTGACCACGCCCGTGACATCGAGGCCGGACGCAACGCCGGCATGCGCACCATCGCCGCGAGCTACGGCTACCTGGAGCCCGGGGAAAGCACGGCAGCCTGGGGTGCCGACTATGAAGCCGATTCGGTGGCGGCCATCGAACGGATCCTTTTCACCCGTTTCCTCCCCGGCCAGGGATACTGGATACCGACATGATCGACCCTCGTCTCTACCAGGCACCGCCTACCCTGCTCACAGGGCGAAACATCCTCGTGACCGGGGCAACGCGCGGCATCGGACGCGCCGCAGCACTGACGTTCGCCGCTCACGGCGCCACCGTGGTGCTGCTCGGGCGCAACCAGGAGCGGCTCGAACAGTGCTACGACGCCATCACCGATGCGGGCGGTCCGGAGCCAGTGATTCACCTGCTCGACCTGAAGGATATCGACGACGCCAGCTGCAGCGCGCTCAACGAACAGATCATCGAGCACCTCGGCTGCCTGCACGGCATCGTGCACAACGCCGCCGTGCTTGGGCCGCGCATGCCGCTCGAGCAGTACCCCAGCGCCAAATGGCTCGAGGTCATGAGCATCAACCTGAACGCACCGTTCGTGCTCACGCGTGCGCTGATGCCGGCGCTGCACGCGGCACCCGATGCCTCGATCCTTTTCACCAGCTCCGGCGTGGGGCGGCACGGGAGGGCCTACTGGGGTGCCTATGCCGTATCGAAATTCGGTATCGAAGGGCTGTGCCAGACGCTCGCCGACGAGCTGGTCAACACCAGCTCGATCCGCGTCAACTGCATCAACCCGGGGGCAACGAACACGGCGATGCGCCGCGAGGCCTACCCGGCAGAGGCGCCGCAAAGCAACCCGCTCCCCGAGCAGATCATGGCGGCCTACCTGTACCTGATCGGCCCCGACAGTGTTGGCCGCACCGGCGACTCCTTCGATGCCCAGTCGCGCTGAAGCTGCAGCCATCCAGATCGGAACGCGCGTCAAATAGTCGCCGATCACCGGCATGGCATTGCCGGTGCAATATCATCGATGGTTTCCATTCTCCTTGTTTTTCAATATGTTGGCAGCTCACGCGAACGGCTGGCACGATAATCGCTTGGGGCAAGCCATGCGATCGATCAGCACAGCGGAGTACGCGCATGGCCGTTGCCGACATCCTTGAATTCCCGCGCCAGAGCATCGAGCTGACGCTTGCCCGCGGCGGCAGCCCGGGCGGGCCGCTGCTCGATCCCGCGCAGCTGCAGCTGGCAAACACGCTGCACCGTCACCTCGACCTCACCGAGTTGCTGAAGTGCTTTCTCATCGAGCTGCAGAGCGCCCATCCGATCGAAGGCATCGGTTATTCGCCATCGGACTCGGCGGAGTGCTTCGTCGCCGGCAGGATCGGCGCAGGCAGCCTGCACTCGCCGCTTCACCTGGACGGTGAACACCTCGGGCAGATCGAGGTGCAGCCATGCGGCGAACTGCGCACATCGCTCGCCACGCTGCTCGCCCCACTGGCGGCGCCGCTGCGCAATGCGCTGCACCATCACCGCCTGAAGCTGCTGGCACGCCGTGATCCGCTCACCGGTCTCGGCAACCGCGCCGCGCTCGACTCCGCGCTGGAAACCGAGCTCGCGCGCGCACAGCGCTTCGGCCAGCCGTTCTCGCTGCTGATTGCCGATATCGATCACTTCAAGCGGGTCAACGACACGCTGGGACACAGTTTCGGCGATCAGGTCATCCGTACCGTTGCCGAGCATGTGCAGGGCTGCCTGCGCCCTTACGACCAGGCGTTTCGCTACGGTGGCGAGGAGTTTGTCGTGCTGCTCAGCCAGACCGGCCTCGACAAGGCGCTGCAGGTTGCCGAGCGAATCCGCAGACGCGTTCGCCAGCGTGGCAGCGTGAGTGCCACCACCGGCCGGATCACGGTCAGCATCGGTGTCGGCCAGATCCACGACGCAGAGCACATGGACACGCTGTTCGAGCGCACCGATCGCGCGCTGTATCAGGCAAAACGCCTGGGACGCGATCGCTGCGTTGCCGCAGCCGGCCCGGATCAGTCCTGACGCCGTCGCGCTGCGCGAGTGCGCGCAGCAACCGTGGAACGCGTGCGCGGCGTACGCCCCTCGGGTGCAGCCGACCGGGGAGGCTGTACCGGTGGCGGATCCACGACGAATCCCGCACTGGCACACAGGGCGCGCACTTCGCTCTCGTCGAGCTCGCGCCAGTCACCACGGCGCTCGCGCGGGCCAAGGGCAACCGAG
>CAZSYV010000037.1:0-23370 GCA_964610955.1 uncultured Klebsiella sp.
TCGATGACCAGCAGACTTTCGATCATGTTCCTTCGACTTGCGCCCCGATTGCGCCAGACAGGGGCGGATTCCCCGCCGTTTTCAAGGCGCGCATCTTAGCACGGCCCCCCGTCGGCAAGCCGCGCCGGCAGCACACCGCGCAAGGCGTTGCCGACGGCCAGCGCCCGAGCACCAGCGACCTCGGGCACGGTGAGCGATCGCTCGATCACCCGAACGCCGCCGATACCCTGTTCGAGCGCAATCGCCCGGCAGATGCCCGGCAGCGCACCATCGGCACGCGGCGGCGTGCACCAGCCATCCTCGGCGAGGACGAACAGCGTCGATCGCCCACCCTCGACCACATGGGCTGCCGCATTCACGAACAGCTGATCGAACTGCCCTGCCGCCTGGGCTGCCGCCACGGCAGCATCGTAGTGCGCGCGGCGGCTCGTCTTGTGTGCAGCGAGTGCGTCACGACGCGCCAGCACGGTCGGCGACCAGCCGAGCGACACACGCCCCTCGGCATCCGTCGACAGCGTACCCAGTGTCGATGAGTCAAAGCGCAGCATGCCGCGCCAGTCGAGATCGAGCCTGAGCCTCCAGGGGCCCGGTCCGCTCAGGTTCAGCAGCGCGGCATCGAGTGCTGCCTCCACCCCGGGCAGGCTGATCCTGAACCCCAGGCTGCGAGCGCTGCCCGCGAGTCGCGCCAGATGCCGCTCGCGGTGCAGTGCCGTCGGCTGTGGCCGTCGCTCGATGCGCAAGGTCTCGAACAGGCGCAGCCCCGGATCGAGATCACGCAGGAACTGCGCCTTCAGCCGGCACTCCGCGTGCTCGACCGTGGCCAGACTGTCGTGGACGATGCCGGAACCAACGCCCATGCGCAGCTCACGCGTACCATCCTCGCACTGCGCGGACAGGCTCATCGTGCGGATCGCAACCGACAGGCAGACATCACCCAAGGCCTCGTACCTGGAACCCGGACGCGGCGTATCGATCCAGCCGATCGCTCCGCAGTACAGCCCCCGCGGGCTGCCCTCGAGCCGGCGGATCATCTTCATTGCCGCAAACTTCGGTGCGCCCGTGATCGAGCCACAGGGAAACGTGGCGCGCAGCAGCGCCGGACCGTCGGTACCGGGTCGCAGCCGAGCCCGCACCGTGGATGTCATCTGCAGTACGGTCGCATAGGACTCGATGGTGAACAGCGCCGGCGCCTGCACGCTGCCGGTCACGGCGATGCGCCCGAGATCATTGCGCATCAGATCGACGATCATCAGATTCTCGGCACGATTCTTCGGGTCGTGGCGCAGCCGCTCCACGGCTTCGACATCATCACCGCGCTGCAGTCCCCGGGGCGCCGTACCCTTCATCGGTCGCGCGACGACCTCACCCTCCCGGTGCATCAGGAACAGCTCGGGTGAGCAGCTCAGCACATGCGTCGGATCATCGGACCGGGAACCCGGCGGCAATGCAATCAGTGCGCCGAAGCCAACGCGCTGCCTGGCCCGGATACGCCGGTACAGCGCAACCGGAGAACCCCAGGCCCGCCCCGCGAGCCGGTAGCTGAAGTTGATCTGGTAGGTCTCACCATTGCGGATGGCTTCGTGAATGCACCCGACTGCATCCTCGAAGGATCGCTGGTCCAGGTCCTCGTGCAGGTCCATCACGCCGGCAGGCGTGGGCGTATCGCTGCCGTCATCGGCCCGGGACAGGAATGCCTGCACTTCGTCTTCATCGAGATGCTGCATATGCTCGAAAAGCAGCAAGCGCAAGGCACCACCCGCATCGCCAGGTGTCGAGGCACCCTGCAGTCGCACTCCCCACTCGTAGTCCGCCAGGACCACCGCGTGCAGGCCGCGATTCAAGTCCCGGCCTGCAGCACTCCAACAGGCCTCCAGATCGGCAGGATCACTGCAGACATGGCTGCGCACGAAACCGCTGTAGAGGCGACTGCCCGGCCAACCGGAGTTGCCGGACGCATCCGCGTTGTCCAGGAGCGCGAAGATGCCCGTCATTCCCGCCTCCCGATCAAGCTGTCATGCGCCGATGTTCCGGCATTCACGAATGCCCCACCTCGTCGCGACCGGGAGTACGGCGCAATCCCCCGGCGATGCGCCACAATGGTCAGGAGAGTTGACCTGAATTCAGTTGCTGGCGCACAGTTGTTCCCAGTCTCGATGACAATCACGTGCCTCGGCTCACAGGGATGACAAAAATGAGAACCTGCACCGTATCCGCCCTCCTCGCCACGCTCCTCGTGGCACTCATGCAGACCGGCAGCGCGCTGGCTGCCGACACCGGAAACACTGCGCAGCACGATCTGCTGGCCGAGGTGGAGATTGCCCGCCTGGCGACGACCTACGCCTGGGCGGTCGACGCAAAGGACATCGACACGCTGATGACGATCTTCAGCAGGGATGCTCAATACGATCTCGGCGCCTATGGCCGGCCGCCCGCAACGGGCCACGCCGCCATCCGCAATGTGTTCATCCATGGGGTTTTCCCATCCGAGAAATGCTCGTTCAGCAGCATCTCGAACCTGCGGGTGCAGATCAATGGCAACGAGGCCAGCGGCGGCGACTACTTCATCCACTTCGGCTACAACCCGCAGCAGGGCGAACCCGGCACGCGCACCCATGTCGAAGGGCAGCACCTCTACCGTTTCGTGAAGGAAGACGGGGTGTGGAAGATTTCCTGGATGCAGGGTCAGCCGAACTTCGAATCGAGCGAAACCATCCAGGATTCGCAGTTGCGCAACCTCGACTGCCGTTCGAACTAGCCTTCGCGCGGGAACAGCGCGCTCTCGACCAGCTCACACAGCAGGTGTCCGAGCAGCAGGTGCATCTCCTGGATGCGCGCCGTGGTACCTGAGGGCACCGCAAGGAGGTGATCACACAGCGCCGTCATCTCGGCGCCCTGCGCCCCGCACAGCCCGACCGTCACCATGCCCTGCTCGCGCGCTGCGGCCAGGGCACGCACGATGTTCGGCGAGCGCCCCGACGTGGAATAGCCGACCAGTACGTCACCTGCGCTGCCCAGCGCCTGCACCTGACGCGCAAAGACCGCCTCGTAGCCGTAGTCGTTCGACACGGCGGTCAGAATCGAGGTGTCGACAGTCAGTGCGATCGCCGGCAGACCGGGGCGATCGAAGGCGAAGCGCCCCACCAGTTCCGCGGCGATGTGCTGCGCATCGGCGGCACTGCCGCCGTTGCCGGCCAGCAGGATCTTGCCACCGCCACGCAGGCAGTCCGTACAGACAGCTGCGACCTTTTCCAGTGCCTCGCGCAGCGCGCCCGATCCACTCACTGCCCGAGCAACCTGCAGGTGATCGTGCAGCGCGGCTTCAATCACAGCACTTGCAGCCTGGTTCATGCGTGCTTCCCTCCCGGACTGGGTCCGTCGTCGGTTCGAGTGGGTGCAAAGCTTATCCCCTGTCGATATGCTGCAATCAAGCCCAATCACTGTGTCATTTGGCCATTTGCGCCGATCAACATGCGCGTTCGAGCATTGCTGCGGCACGGATCACCGCACGCGCCTTGTTCAGCGTCTCCTCCCACTCGAGCGCCGGCACCGAGTCGGCAACCACTCCGGCACCTGCCTGCACGTACAGCTGCCCGTCCTTGATCAACGCAGTACGGATGGCGATAGCAGTGTCCATCTCGCCATGCCACGACAGGTATCCAACCGCACCGCCGTAGACACCGCGCCGTGACGGTTCGAGCTCGTCGATGATCTCCATCGCGCGAATCTTCGGTGCGCCCGAGAGCGTTCCGGCCGGAAGCGTGGCACGCAGCACATCGATCGCCGTGAGCCCTTCGCGCAGCTCGCCGGTCACATTCGAGACGATGTGCATCACATGCGAGTAGCGCTCGACGACCATGCGCTCGGTGACCGCGACACTGCCAACACGCGCGACGCGCCCGACATCGTTGCGCCCGAGGTCGATCAGCATCAGGTGTTCGGCAACCTCCTTGGGATCGGCGAGCAGTTCCGCCTCGAGTGCACGATCCTCTGCCGGCGTTGCGCCACGGCGGCGCGTGCCGGCGATCGGACGCACCGTCACCTCCCCCGCCTGCAGGCGCGAGAGGATCTCGGGCGAGGAGCCCACGATGTGGAACTCGGCCAGATCGAGGAAGTACAGGTACGGTGATGGATTGAGGTTGCGCAGCGCACGATAGAGGTTGAGCGGGTGACCGTCGAACGGCGCAGCCAGGCGCTGTGAAGGCACGACCTGCATCACGTCGCCCGCAAGGATGTACTCGCGGATCCGTGCCACGGCAGCCTCGAAGCGCTCCCGCCCGAACTCCGAGACGAAGGAGGCCTCGAGTGCACGGCCACGCTCGTCGTCGTGCCGAACGGCCGTGATATCGAGTGCCGGCAGTCGCGGTGGCGGCTCTTCGAGGCGCCGCTGCAGGGCATCGAGACGCGCCGCAGCCACACCCGCCGCCCCTGCACAGTGCGGGTTGACCGTGACCACGAGCAGGATCGCACCGGCGAGGTTGTCGAAGACGAGGAATTCCTCGGCATCCATCAGCACGATGTCCGGCGTGCCAAGCACATCCGGTGGCGCGCCGTGCGCAAGCCGCGGCTCGACGAAGCGCACGCAGTCATAGCCGAAGTAGCCAACCAGTCCGCCGGAGAACATCGGCAGCTCCGGGTGCTCCCAGACGCGCTCACGGGCAATCGTCTCGCCAACGAAGGCCAGCGGGTCAGGATGCGTGGATGTGCGGCTCTCCTCACCATCGCACAGGGTGATCTCATGTCCGCGCACCACGATGCGTCGCCGACACGGCAGCCCGATGATCGAGTACCGCCCCCACTTCTCGCCCCCTTCGACCGACTCGAACAGAAAGCTGTACGCACCGGCAAAGCGCAGGTAGGCACTGAGCGGGGTGTCGAGGTCGGCCAGCAGGCGACGCACCAGCGGCACGCGGGTATAGCCCAGGCGGGCAAGCTCTTCGAGGTCGGTGGGATTCATGCGGACTCCAGGAGCCGGGCGCCGGATTCTACTGCAGGCGCCCTTCAAAGCAATTCGTACAGGCTCTCGACCATCAGGTCAGGATGTTCGTCGCGTACATCCTCGCCGTGATTGTAGCCATTGGCAACGCAGACGACCGCCACCGAGGCGGCGCGCGCCGCGTGCACGTCATGGCGTGAATCCCCGACCAGCACTGCGTCGGCGGCATCGACCCCGAGCCTGACAAGTGCTGCCTGCAGCGGCCCCGGCGCGGGCTTCACACCCGCTCCCGAATCACCGCCGACCAGTACCTCGAAGTGCGTTGCAGGAAACACATGACCGGTTACGCGGGTGGCGATCTGTGCGGGCTTGTTGGTCACGCAGGCAAGGCGCACCCCACACCCGACAAGTGCATCGAGCAGTTCGCCGGCTCCAGGCAGCGCACGTGTCAGCGTGGTGCAGCGTTCGCGATAGCGTGCAAGGTATGCAGCAAGCAAGGCGTCGGCCTGCGCCTGAGACGGCTCAACTCCCAGCACATGCTCCAGCGCATCACACACCAGGATGCGCGAACCGCGTCCGACCCAGCAGCGCACGCGCGCCTCGCCAACCACTGCCAGGCCCGCAGCGCGGAGCGCCTCATCGAGCGCATGGGCGATATCCGGCACGCTGTCGACCAGCGTACCGTCCAGATCGAAGATCGCGAGCACCGGCAGGCGTCCAGCAAGCACACTGCGCAGGTGCGTGAACGCCACCGCTTCAGCCACGGTACACCTGCGCAAGCTCGCTGCGCATCGCGTCGATCACGTCGGCGTAGTCAGGCACACCAAATATCGCCGAACCGGCAACGAAGGTATCGGCCCCGGCCTCGGCGATCGCGCGGATATTGTTCACGCCGACGCCACCGTCGACCTCGAGGCGGATCGGCAGACCACTGGCATCGATCAGCGCACGCGCCTCGCGCAACTTGCCAAGCGTCGCCGGAATGAACTTCTGCCCGCCGAAGCCCGGGTTGACCGACATCAGCAGGATCATGTCGAGCTTGTCCATCACGTAGCGTGCTGCCTCCAGCCCCGTTGCCGGATTGAACACCAGTCCAGTCTTGCAGCCAGCATCGCGGATCAGCTGCAGCGTGCGATCGACATGGATGCTCGCATCGGGGTGGAAGGTGATGTACGTCGCGCCTGCGGCAGCGAAGCTCTCGGCAAGTGCATCGACCGGGCTGACCATCAGGTGCACGTCGATCGGTGCCTCGATGCCATGCTCGCGCAGTGCCCGGCAGACCATCGGCCCGAGCGTGAGGTTCGGCACGTAGTGGTTGTCCATCACATCGAAATGCACGATATCGGCACCGGCAGCGAGCACTGCATCCACCTCGGCACCCAGGCGTGCGAAGTCTGCCGACAGAATCGACGGGGCAATCAGGAATTCGTTCATCGCGAGCGTCCACACACATTTTCACAGCCCGGCAATTCTACCGAATGGCGCGCCCGATTGGCGGCTGCGGCTGCGACGGCACATGCATCGTCCCCGTATACTGCGGGCATGCGTATCCAACCGCGCCTTGTCGCTCCCTTCCTGGCCTGCCTGCTCTGTGTCGGCGCCATGCCCGCCCGGGCGGCCGAGCCGCCCGATCCGACACCTGCAGCTGCGCCGGCTGCACCTGCCGCCGTGCAGCGGGATGACGAAACACGCATGCTCGGCCCGGATGATGCGAAATTCGCCGTGTTGGTACGCGCGGCGCGTGGCGAAGTGCAGGGCACGGTGGTACTGCTGCCCCCAGGTGGCAGCCACACCACGACGGACACGGCGCTGCAGCGCCTGCGTCATGATCTGCCCATGCATGGCTGGAATACCTGGCTGCTCGACCTGGACGCAGCACCAGGCATTCACACCGGACGCATCGATCCCGATGTCGATCACGATGACACCGCAGCTTCGGCCCCCGAGACGGACCTGGAACACTGGCTGGTGCGCAGCGAGGCGCGTGTCGAACTCGCGCTCGATGCCGCCCGCGCTTCGCATCCAACGGTGGTTGTCGCCGCCTCGGGGCTCACAGCCGCACTGCTGCTGCACGCGCTGCCCAGCGCCTCGGCGGCGCTGTTGATCGACCCGCTGGAGCTGCCCGGGCTCACGCTCTCGTGGCCGCAGCCACTGCCGGCTCCCGTCATGGAAATCGTGCGCCCTTCCCTTGCCGTCCAGCGCTCTCCGCCGGAACAGGCATCCACCGACGGCGGACCCGTCCGCTACCGCCGGCTGGTGATCGACACGACGGGCGTGCACGTGAAAGCAAGCGACGTGGAGACCCTGCTCACGCGTCGGGTACGCGGCTGGCTGAAATCGACGCTGACAGCCCCTTCCGGCGGTGCAGCAGTCGCCGATTGAGCGCCGTGTAGCGCTCCAGGGTGCCGACATCCTCCCAGTCACCCGCCCACAGCTCGCCACCCAGCAGGCCGTCTGCAGCCGCACGCCGCAGCGGCTCACGCAGCGGGAACACCTCCTCCTCCCAGCCATCGAACAGAGCGGGGGTGAGCAGGGCGATGCCCGAGTAGGTGCAGCGCGATGCGTCAGGAGCGACACCAAGCCGCCCCGCCGCATCGAGACTGAAGTCTCCCGCCGCGTGCTGCGGCGGATTGGGCACCACGACGAGGTGTGCGAGCCGCCGTGCCACGAGGGCTGTCGTCACGAGGCGAGACAATGGGTAGTCGCTCCAGATATCGCCTGCGACGAGCAGGAAGGGGTCGCTGCCGAGCAGCGGCAGCGCACGACGGATGCCCCCTCCGGTATCCAGTGGTGCGCCGGGCTCGCGACTGTAGGCGATTCGTGCACCGAAGCCGCCGCCGTCACCAAGAGCTTCCTCGATCCGATGCCCGAGCCATGACACATTGATCACCAGTTCGTGCACGCCTGCGGCAACCAGCGCCTCGATGTGATGGACGATCATCGGCTTGCCGGCGAGCGTCAGCAGCGGTTTCGGCGTGGTTTCGGTGAGCGGGCGCAACCGGGTACCCAGTCCGGCTGCCAGGATCATTGCCTTCATGGCGATTCGCGGTACCACGGCTGTTCGCTCGCCATCGGCAGCACGCGCCTGGCGAACCAGCGGCCGAACTCGGCAGTCTGGGGGTGTGCAAGCGCGACTTCGTGCGTGTAGTGCATCACCCGCGGCAGGTCACGCAGATAGCCTGGCTTGCCATCGCGCAGCCACAGCCGCGCAAAGATGCCGAGCACCTTGATGTGGCGCTGCAGCCCCATCCAGTCGAACCAGCGCATGAACGTCGTGGCCGAGACATCCAGCCCCAGGGTCCCGGCGGCTCGTGCACGCTCGGCGAAACCCTGAGCCCAGCCCGATACACGTGCGGCCGGCCAGACGACGTAGCAGTCGCGCAGCAACGACACCAGATCGTAGGTCAATGGACCATGGACGGCGTCCTGGAAGTCGATCACACCGAATTCACCCCCTGGCAACAGCATCAGGTTGCGTGAGTGGTAGTCACGGTGCACGAAGACCTGAGGCTGCTCCAGGGCACTGGCGACCAGCCGGGCAAACAGCTCGCGCAGGAGCGCCTCTTCGGCCATATCGAGCCTGATGCCGAGCAACCGCTCGAGGCACCAGTGCGGAAACAGCTCCATCTCCTGTTCGAGCAGTGCGCCCGTGTACGCGGGCAGTGTCCAGCCCTCGCGTCGAGTCGCGGTTGTCTGCACCCGCAGCAGCACATCCAGTGCACCCGCGTAGAGCTCCTCGACGCTCGCGGCATCGAGCGCATCGAGCAGCAGCGCATCACCCAGATCCTCGAGCAGCAGGAATCCCTCGGCGACTCCATGCGCGAGCACCAGCGGCACATGCACGCCCGATGCGCGCAGCATGGCCGCAACGTGCACGAACTCGGCGTTGCGCTCGCTCTGAGGCGGTGCGAACACGGCGATTCGTGTCGGCTCACAGCCACAGAGGCGAAAGTAGCGTCTGAAGCTCGCATCACCCGCCACCGGAACGAGCCGCAGAGTCTCCCCCGGCAGCGCCGTCACCCGAGCCGTGCACCAGCGCAGCAAGGCTTCCATCACCGATTCGCCCCTCCTGGTCCAGCCCACATCGGCAGTCGATCCGGGTGGCACGATACCGCTATAATGCCGACCCAGTCCGCAGCGTGGGGCATTATCCACGCCAGAGCGCAAACGAAAAGATCCGCAGCGCGGTGGTGCGAGGCGGCCACCTTCCCGAGGAACGGATCCGGGCCGAATGCAACACAAGCTCCTTTCCCTCCTGTCCTGCGTGGCCGTGAGCCTCGGCGTCTCGGCGACCCGATGTGCCAGCGCCGCCGACGGCGAATGGCAATGTCGCGCCGGCGTCGACGGCAACTGGGTCTGCGAGCACACCGGCCCCTCTGCCACCCTGCCACGAACCACGGTCGGCGCACCCAGCACCGCTGGTGCACCAGCGCCCGCCCCAAAGGGGAAGGCCGACGCCGATGCGCTTGCCCGTGAAATGGACTGGGTCGCGCTGGAACACCTGGACCCGGCGCAGTGCACGGCAGTTTCCGCACACTGTCACGGCGCCTACGTCGAACCACCGGCAGACCCTGCCAGAACCGGCGAAACGGTCTTCGGCACGATCAGCGCCTCCGCCGCCGAATCGGAACTGCGCCAGAACCCCGAGACCGTGAGCTTCACCGGTGACGTCACCCTGCGCCAGGACGATCGCCTGATGCGTGCCGACAGCGCAACCTATCTGCGGGCAGAGAACCGCATCGACATCAGCGGCAACGTACAGTATCGCGAACCCGGGTTGCTGCTGCGCGGGGACTCGGCAACGATCGAAACCGCACGCAACGCCGGCGAGGTGAGCGAGGCGCGATTCGTGATGCATGCCGAGCACGCCCGCGGCAAGGCCGCGCTGGTGCAGCGCAACACGGACGGCACCATCAACCTCAGCGACACGGTCTACACGCGCTGCGAACCAGGAAGCGACGACTGGCAGCTTGCCGCCGACACGATCCACCTCGATCGCTCGAGCGGACAGGGATCGGCACAGAATGCGCGGCTCGAAGTCGCAGGCATACCGGTGCTGTATACCCCGTACCTGCGCTTTCCGATCGACGATCGCCGCATGAGCGGGCTGCTGTGGCCCTCGATCACCAACTCGTCACAGAACGGTTTCGACTTCGCACAGCCCTACTATTTCAACATTGCACCAAACTACGACGCGACACTGGTACCACGCTACACCGCGAGACGCGGCATGCTGCTTGGCGGGGAGCTGCGCTACCTGAATGACTGGGGCCAGTGGAGCACCGGCGGCTTCTACCTGCCCGATGACAGCGTCATGCACCGCGATCGCTGGATCGGCGAATTGAATCACAGCGGCGCACCACTGCCCGGGATGACGACACACATCAGCTACGCCAAGGCAAGTGACGACTACTACCTGCGTGACCTGAGCGCGGCCGGCCTCGACGCGAAACGCTCCACTCACCTGTCGCAGATGGGTGAAGCCAGCTATCGCCTCGGTGAGCACTGGCTGCTCGGTGCTGCGGTGCAGCAGTACCAGGTGCTCGACCCCGAACTCATCGAGCCTTACCGCATGCGCCCAAGGCTGCAGGCGGAGCGCACACCGAGTGGGGCACCGTTTGCAATCGATTACGCACTGAGTGTCGAAATGATCGTGTTCGACCATCCCGACCCGAGCGCGCTGACCGGGGAGCGGCTGTACCTCGAGCCACGCATCACCTATCCGATGGAATGGGCGTCGCTCTTCGTGCGCCCGACGATTGGCTTCCAGACGATCAGCTACCGCCTCGACGAAAAGGCCTACGGCAGCAGCTCGCCTTCAGCAGCAGCGCCCATGACGAGCATCGATGCAGGGTATTTCCTCGAGCGTGACACACAACTGTTCGGGCGCGGTTTCCTGCAGACCCTGGAGCCACGCTTTTTCTATCTGCGCGTCGGTTACGACGACCAGAGCGATGTGCCGAACTTCGATTCGTCGGATCTGACGTTCACCTTCAACCAGCTGTTTCGCCAGACGCGCTTCAGCGGGCACGACCGCATCGCGGACGCGAACCAGGCCTCGCTCAGCGTGACCTCGCGGATGATCGCCAATGACAGCGGCCGCGAGGTGCTCACAGCCAGCATCGGACAGATCTTCTACTTCGAGGATCGTCGCGTGACGGTCTGCGACGGCTCGATCCGCACACACGACAAGCCCGGGTGCCGCAGCCCGAACACCCCTCCCTCCACGCCCGTCGGACGGCCTCAGTCGGGAGTCGATGCCTCTGCTTCGACCTCACAGATTGCCGCCGAGGTGCAGGTTCAGCCATCGCAGGCACTGTCGCTGAGCGCCACCACTCTCTGGAACACGGGCAGCGCGCGCGTCGACGAGGGTGGCGTACAGGTACACTGGAACCCGGTCACGGATACCGTGTTCAACGTCGGCTACCGCTACCGGCGCGAACAGCACTCCTTCGACACCACGGGCCGGATCATCAAGGAAGACATCGACCAGGCAGATCTTTCGGCTACCCTGCCGGTTGCCGACAACTGGCGCGTGTTCGCACGCTACCAGTACGACATGACGAATACCCAGAGCCTGGAATCACTGGCAGGCTTCGAATACAACTCGTGCTGCTGGTCGATGCGCATGGTGTACCAGCAGGGGCTCGACTGGGACCGGGGACGTGACTACGGCTTCTACCTGCAGTTCGTGCTGCGGGGTCTTGGCGGACTGGGCAAGAACATCGATCAACTGCTGCAGAGCAGCATCTTTGGATTTGGCGAACAACGGGAGGCACGCGGTTTTGCGTATTGAAAGAAAATCGGTGATCGGTCGGCTGCTCGCAGCCACCGCAATGGTGCTGGTCTGGCTCGGCCCGAGTGTTGCAGCGCTGTCACAGGTCCAACCGCTCGATCGCGTGGTCGCGATCGTCGACGACGACATCATTCTCGCCAGCGAGTACCAGAGTCGCCTGCGGCAGGTGATGCAGAATCTCGCCCGGCAGGACATCGAACAGCCCCCGCGGGAGGTCGTCGCCAGGCAGGTACTCGACCGCCTTGTGCTCGAACACATCCAGCTGCGCATGGGCGAGCGTGCGGGCGTGCGCATCAGCGATGAGCAGCTGAACGAAGCGATGACCGACGTGGCACACCAGGGAGGCATGAGCCTGGAGCAGTTCCGTGCACGCATCGAGGCCGAGGGCGAATCCTATCCCGAGGTGCGTGAGCAGATGCGCCAGGAGATGATCCTGTCACGCGTACAGCAGGGCAATGTGCGCAGCCGTATCCAGGTCACCGAACGCGAGGTCGACGATTTCCTGACATCCGAAGAGGGTCAGAAACGCACCGCTGCGGTGTATCACATCGGCCACCTGCTGCTGCCACTGCCGACGGATGCCTCGAGCGCAGACGAACGCGCAGCGATGGCATACATGGAAGATCTGCGCGGGCGACTCGGCGGCGGCGATGCCTTCGAACGCTTCATGCACGCGCCTGACAAGTCACGCTACGCACTGACTGGCGGCGATCTCGGCTGGCGCCCCACCGGCGACCTGCCGAACGTGTTCAGCGACGCGGTGCCAGCGCTTGGGATCGGTGCGATCTCTGAACCAATCCGCAGTGCCAGCGGGCTGCACCTGGTCAAGTTGTTCGAAAAACGCGGTGGCAGCGGGCAGATTGCCCAGCAGACGCATGTGCGCCACATTCTGGTCAAACCGTCCGAGATCCGCAGCGAGGAACAGACTCGTGAACTGGCACAGGACCTGCACGACCGTATTGTGGCAGGTGAGGATTTCACGACGATCGCTCGCAAGTTCTCCGAGGACATCGGCTCCGCACGCGAGGGGGGCGACCTCGGCTGGGTCAACCCGGGGCAGATGGTTCCGGAGTTCGAACACGTGATGAACCAGACCGGTGCCGGCGAACTCAGTGCGCCATTTCATACCAATTTCGGCTGGCACATCCTGCGTGTCGATGAACGGCGCACCGAGGATCTCAGCGACGAGATGCGCCGCAACCAGGCCCGCAACATCCTCTATGGTCAGAAGTACGAGGAAGAGCTGAACAACTGGCTGCAGAAAATCCGGGACGAGGCCTTTGTCGAGATCAAGATCTGAGTCGACGGAACCAGTCATCGCACTGACTCCGGGCGAGCCGGCGGGGGTCGGCCCGGAGCTCATCCTTGCGCTGGCACAGGAAGGTTTCGACTTTCCGCTGATCGTCATTGCCGACCCGCGGATGCTCGCCAGGCGTGCACGGCATCTGGGGCTGGCAGTCGAGCTGCTGCCTCCCGACCCCAGGCCATCTCCACCGCACAGCCTGCGTGTGCTGCCCACTCCCCTGGCGGGACGGGTCAGGCCCGGGCAGCTCGATCCGGTGAACGCACGCGGTGTCCTCGACAGCCTGCAGGCAGCGGTCGATGGCTGCCTCGACGGCCGCTTCGCCGCGCTGGTGACCGGACCCGTGCACAAGGGCGTGATCAACGATGCCGGCGTTGCCTTCACCGGTCACACGGAGTTCCTGGCCCGGGCGACCGGCACGCCACGGGTCGTGATGATGCTGGCCACCACCGGCCTGCGCGTGGCGCTGGCGACCACCCACGTTCCGCTGCGAGAGGTCCCGGGGCTGATCACCCACGCCGGGCTAACGGAAGTGCTGCGCATCCTGCACCGCGACCTGCAGCAGCAGTTCGGCATCGCGACACCCCATGTGCTGGTCGCCGGGCTCAACCCACACGCCGGCGAGGGTGGTCATCTCGGGCGCGAGGAGATCGAGGTGATCACACCGGTGCTCGAGGCGCTGCGCGCAGAAGGCATGCGGCTCACCGGCCCCTTGCCGGCCGACACACTGTTCACGCCGGCACGCCTGCACACGGCCGACGCCGTGCTTGCGATGTATCACGACCAGGGATTGCCGGTACTCAAGCACATCGGATTCGGCCACTCGGTCAACATCACTCTCGGGCTGCCGATCATTCGCACCTCCGTCGATCACGGTACCGCGCTCGACCTCGCCGGCAGCGGGTGCGCCGATACGGGCAGCCTGCGCTGCGCGCTGCAGATTGCGCGCGAAATGGCCACAAGGCGCAGCGCACGGCACGCGGAGAGCCCGGACTGATGGGGCAGTACGCAGGCATCACCCACCACCGTCCCCGCAAGCGCTTCGGGCAGAACTTCCTGCACGACCGACAGGTGATCGAGCGCATCATCGCCACGATCGCCCCGCGCACGAGCGATACGATCGTCGAGATCGGCCCCGGCCTCGGCGCCCTGACCCGCACACTGATCACCAGCGGCGCACAGCTGCACCTCGTCGAGCTCGATCGAGACCTGGCCGCTCACTGGCAGCAGCAGGCGGGTGCAAGGCTCGTGGTACATGCGGCGGATGCACTCGACTTCGACTTCGGTTCCCTGGCGACGGGCCAGGCGACACTGCGCATCGTCGGCAACCTGCCCTACAACATCTCGACCCCGCTGCTGTTTCACCTGCTCTCGTACAGCGAGTGCATCCAGGACATGCACTTCATGCTGCAGCGCGAAGTGGTGCAACGCCTGGCTGCGGAGCCGGGTTCGACGGACTACGGCCGGCTCAGTGTGATGGTGCAGTACAGCTGCTCCGTGGAGCCGTTGTTCGATGTGCCGCCACACGCCTTCGAGCCACAGCCACGCGTGGTATCGGCCCTGGTGCGACTGCTGCCGCAACCCTACATGCACGGACGTGCACTGGACTACCGCATGCTGGAAAGAGTGGTCCGGGAAGCCTTCGGCCAGCGTCGCAAGACACTGCGCAACGCACTGTCGACGGTGCTCGACGCCGAACTGCTGCACGATATCGGTATCGAGCCGTCACGGCGCGCCGAAACACTGCAAATCACCGAGTTCGTCGCCATCGCAAATGCGGCCGTATGCAGCATGGAGTGTCACGGCTGATGGCGACCTACGCAATCGGTGATGTACAGGGCTGCTTCGACCAGCTGCAGCGCCTGCTCGAAACACTGCAGTTCGACCCACAACGCGATCGCCTGTGGTTTGCCGGCGACCTGGTCAATCGGGGCCCGGACTCACTCGCGGTACTGCGCTTCGTGCGCGGGCTCGGCGAGGCTGCAGTCAGTGTGCTCGGCAATCACGATCTGCACCTGCTGGCAGTTGCCGAGGGAGTGCGCAAACCCAACCGCAAGGACACACTGAATGCAATCCTCGAGGCGCCGGACCGCGAGGAGCTGCTTTCCTGGTTGCGCCAGCGCCCGCTGGCGCACCACGAAGCGGCCTTTCCGCACCTGATGGTCCATGCCGGCATCCCCCCGCAGTGGGACGTCGACGACACGCTGAGGCTCGCACACGAGGTCGAGCTCATTCTGGGCGGCCCGGATTTCGCCCAGTTCCTGCATCGCATGTACGGCAATTTTCCCTCCACCTGGGACGAGGCACTGAGTGGGTTCGACCGACTGCGCCTCATCACAAACTACCTGACGCGGATGCGTTTCTGCTCGGCCGATGGCCGGCTGGACCTCGACAACAAGGAAGGGCCGGCAAACGCCAACCCAGGCTTTGCACCCTGGTTCAGGCACGCCGGGCGCCGCAGCGCATCGATTCCGATCCTCTTCGGACACTGGGCTGCGCTGGAAGGCACATCCGGCATCAGCAGCGTCCACGCGCTCGACACCGGCTGTGTATGGGGTGGGCGACTGCGCGCGCTGCGGCTCGAGGATGAACAGCTTTTCCACTGCGACTGCGGGCAGACGACCTGACGGCAGGATTGGCTAGACTGTCGGCAGTGCATCTCCAAATCGAGCAGCAATGCAGATTCTTCTGGTTGGCGGCGCAGTGCGCGACACGCTCCTCGGTCTTCCGGTCACGGAGCGCGACTGGGTGGTCATCGGCGGCACCCCGGAGCAGATGCTGGCACTCGGGTACCGTCAGGTGGGAAATGATTTCCCGGTGTTCCTGCACCCGCAGACAGCCGAGGAGTACGCACTCGCACGCCGCGAACGCAAGAGTGGCCACGGCTACCATGGATTCAGCATCGACAGCGACGCCGACGTAACGCTCGAGGAGGATCTGTCACGACGCGACCTGAGCGTCAACGCAATGGCGATCGACACCAATGGTCGGCTCATCGACCCGTGGGGTGGTGAACGCGACCTGCACGATCGCGTGCTGCGGCACGTATCGCCAGCCTTTACCGAAGACCCACTGCGCGTGCTACGGGTGGCACGTTTCATGGCCCGATTTGCCGGCCTCGGTTTTCGAGTCCACCCGCAGACGATCGAGCTGATGCGAGAGATCACTGCAAGCGGCGAGCTGGGACACCTGGTCGCGGAGCGCATCTGGTCGGAGATCCGCCGTGCTCTGGCTGAGCCATCACCACAGGAATTCGTGCGCACACTGCGCGAGTGCGGCGCACTCACCGTCGTGCTTCCCGAACTCGACGCACTGTTTGGCGTACCGCAGCCGCCCCTGCATCACCCCGAGATCGATACCGGCGAACACGTGCTGCTGGCACTACAGCTTGCGGCACGCCTGAAACTCTCGGGAGCGGCGCGTTTCGCCGTTCTGGTGCACGATCTCGGCAAGGCTCTCACACCGCGGGAGCGCTGGCCTGCACACATCGGGCACGAGCGGCTTGGCACCGCCCCGGTGCGCACACTCTGCGAACGCCTGCGTGTACCGAAAGCATGGCGCGAGCTCGCGCTCCTGGTCTGTCTGCACCATACACGCTGTCACCGAGCGGTGGAGATGCGTGCTGCTGCACTGGTCAGACTGCTCGAGAAACTCGATGCGTGGCGTCAAGAGGAACGTTTCGATGAGTTCCTGGGCGCCTGCGAGGCAGATGCCCGCGGCAGGGCCGGTTTCGAGGAGCGCGCCTATCCGAGTGCCGTGCGACTGCGACTTGCACGTGATGCAGCCCGTGGCGTCAGTGCTGCCGCAGCACTGGCACGTGGTCTGCGTGGCGAACAGATCGCCCGTGACCTGCACCAGCAGCGCTGCCGCGCAGTGGCACGATCCCTGGAGGAAAATGGCGGTTTCCCCAGCCCCTGACCCACTGCCGGCACGCTCTATGTGAACATCGTGCAGCGAGGAAGAGCACCCCGCTCGATGATCACACCAACCTCGCGCGCCGTCGGCACTGCGCCGGGCTTGCCGATCTTCAGCCGCAGCCACACGACCCCGTACTCCTCGCGCAACACGCGCGCCACCGTCTCGGCAAGCGCCTCCAGTAACCGGTACCGTCCCGCAGCTACCAGTTCACGCACGCGCTCGGCCACCACCTGATAGTCGAGCGCATCCTCGATTGCATCGGAACGTGCCGCCCGTGCTGCATCACAGGCCATGTCCAGGTCGATCACGAGCTGCTGATGCACGCACCGCTCCCACGGATGGACGCCAATCACCGCGTCGACGCACAACCCATGGATATAGACGATGTCACTCATCGGCACCTCGTTCAGGGAACCGGCTCGAGTGTTTCCATCGGCCAGCGTGCCAGCACACGGATCGCAAGATCGTCATGCTGCCCCGCGAGCAGGCGCTGACACCCGGCAAAGGCGATCATTGCGCCATTGTCGGTGCAGAACTCGGGGCGCGGGTAGAACAGCTCCCAACCGTGCGCGGCCGCCTCCGTCCGCAGACGCTCGCGCAGTGAACGGTTGGCACTCACTCCACCGGCCAGAACCAGTCGGCGCAATCCCGTCGACTCCAGCGCCCGCCGGCACTTGGTGCTCAAGGTATCCACCACCGCCTGCTGAAACGAGGCGGCAACATCGGCGCGATCACGCGGCGAGATCTCTCCCGTAGTGTCGCGCAACTCCCGCAGCACGGTCGCCACTGCCGTCTTCAGACCGCTGAAGCTGAAATCCAGGCCGGCCCGGGCAGTCATCGGCCGCGGAAATGCGAACCGCGTGGCGGATCCATCGACCGCCAGCCTGGCCAGGTGCGGACCGCCCGGGTAGTCGAGCCCAAGCATCTTCGCGACCTTGTCGAAGGCTTCACCTGCTGCATCGTCCAGCGACTCGCCGAGAATGCGATAGGAGCCGATCCTCTCGACCAGCACCAGCTGGGTGTGACCACCCGACACCAGCAACGCCACGAAGGGAGGCTCCGGGCGCTGCTCCTCCAGCATCGGCGCAAGCAGGTGCGCCTCCATATGATGCACCCCGATCGCCGGCACACCCCAGGCGAATGCCAGCGAGCGGGCAACGCAGGCACCGACGAGCAGCGCACCGAGCAGGCCCGGGCCCGCCGTGTACGCCACGGCGTCGATCTGCTCGGGCGCACACGCTGCGGCGTGCAGCACCCGCCGCACCAGTGGCAACGTGCGACGCACATGGTCACGCGAGGCGAGCTCGGGAACCACACCACCATATTCGGCGTGCAGCGCCACCTGGCTGTGCAGCGCATGCGCGAGCAGACCGCGCTCGGAGTCATGGACCGCCACGCCGGTTTCGTCGCAGGAAGTTTCAATGCCGAGAACGCGCATGGCGAGTGATGATACCTCTCGTCGCATGGGGCAGGACACCGGGTGGCAATAATCCTCCGCCACGGCATTTTGCAATCGGCGGTCAATGCCTTTAAAATCCGCGACCCCGCAGGCTGCTTTAGCGTTGCCTGTCGTGGTGTGAGGAATTTCGAACAATCATCCGATAGGTACCGAATGCCGTCCATCAAGGTCAAAGACAACGAGCCCTTCGACGTGGCTCTGCGCCGCTTCAAGCGTTCCTGTGAAAAAGCCGGTGTACTCGCCGAAGTGCGTCGTCGCGAGTTCTACGAGAAGCCCACCTGGGTTCGCAAGCGCAAGGCCGCTGCAGCCGTGAAGCGCCACCTCAAGAAGGTGAGCCGCGAGGCCCGACGCCAGCAAAGAATGTACTGATTCCCGCACTCTCAGCGGGAGGCGTATCTCCGATGACCGGCACCACACTCAAGCTCCGTATCACCGAGGCGATGAAGGCCGCGATGCGAGCGCATGAGAAAACCCGTCTTGGTGCGATACGCCTGATCCAATCCGAGATCAAGCGCGTCGAGGTCGACGAGCGCATCGAGGTCGATGACGCGCGCGTGCTGGCAATACTCGACCGCATGGTCAAGCAGCGACGCGACTCGATCGAACAGTTTCGAGCTGCGGGGCGTGAGGATCTGGTCGAGATCGAGGCCGGAGAGGTCGCAGTGATCCAGGAGTTCATGCCACAGCCACTCGATGCCGCCGAGATCGAGGCGCTGATCGACGCGGCCGTGCGTGAGAGTGGTGCGACCACGATGAAGGACATGGGACGCGCCATGGCGATTCTGAAGCCAAAGGTTCAGGGGCGCGCCGACATGGGGCTGATCAGCCAGCGCATCAAGGCACGACTCGGCTGAGCACATGCCTCGCATGAGGTCACCTGCTGGAGTGGCCTTCGGCACGGCAGCGAACGCAAACACTTCGCACGAGCGCCTATGTCAGGGAGAATTCCTCAGCAATTCATCGATGCGCTGCTCGAACGAGTGGACATCATCGATGTGATCGACGCGCGCATCGGACTGCGCAAGTCAGGCAAGAATTACTCGGCACTGTGCCCGTTCCACACAGAAAAATCCCCGTCCTTCAGCGTCAACCCCGAACGCCAGTTCTATTATTGCTTCGGCTGTGGCGCGGGCGGCAACGCAATCGGCTTCATGATGGAGTACGAACGCCTGGACTTCCCGGCTGCAGTCGAGAAGCTTGCTGCTCTCGTTGGCATCGAAGTACCGCGTGAAGGTACTGCACCCCGTGTCACCACACACCAGGCCGAGCTTGCTGCCCGCATCGAACGTGCCGCAAGGTGGTTCCATGCCCAGCTGGGCACGCATGTGCAGGCCAGCGAAGCCAGGCGCTACCTGGAACAGCGCTGCCTCAGCACAGGCACGATCGAGCGCTTTGGCATCGGCTTCGCTCCACCGGGATGGCAAAACCTCCTCGATGCGCTTGGCTCCACTGAAGAGGACCGCAGGCTGCTGCTGGAGGCAGGATTGCTGGTGGTCCGCGATGATGGCAGTCCTTACGATCGCTTCCGTCACCGGATCATGTTCCCGATCCGGGACAACCGCGGCCGCTGTGTTGCCTTTGGCGGGCGTGTGCTCGGTGACGAAAAGCCAAAGTACCTGAACTCCCCGGAAACCACACTGTTCCACAAGGGTCAGGAACTCTACGGTCTGTTCGAGGCCCGGCAGTCCACCCGCCAGCTCGACAGCATGCTGATAGTGGAAGGCTACATGGACGTGGTGATGCTCGCCCAGCATGGTGTGAGCAATGTCGCCGGCACGCTTGGGACCGCCCTTACGCCCGCTCACCTGCAACGGCTCTACCGCTACACGCCGCGCGTGGTGTTCTGTTTTGACGGTGATGAGGCGGGGCGGCGTGCCGCTGCGCGCGCACTGGAAGTTGCCGTGACCTTCATGCAGGATGGCAGGCAGGCAGCATTTCTGTTCCTGCCCGAAGGCGACGACCCGGACAGTCTTGTGCAGCGCATCGGCGCCGATGCCTTCCGTGAACTGCTGACCGACGCAATACCACTGTCGGAGTACCTGTTCACTCACTACGGACGAGGTCTCGACGCTCATACCATGGATGGTCGTGCGGCGCTGGGCAAGGCGGCGCTGGCTGCAATCGAACGCATCCCGGGTGCAATGTTTCGAGAGCTGATGCGCAATGACCTTGCACAACGCATCGGCATCGCACCAGTCCAGCTCGCACGGAACACAGGCGATGACGCACCCGCACCCGAGGAACCGACCGCTTCTGCCACCACACAGCCGACCATGCGCCGTATCGTGGCACAGCGTTCAGCGCGGCAGGTACCCGGCCTGGTCCGCAGTGCAATCCGACTGCTGCTGCAGAAACCCTCCCTGGCCGCCCACATGCCCCGGGATGAGCAACTGGCCCTGCTGGCCGAACCGGACCTGCCTCTGCTGCGTCAGCTCGCCGTACGACTGCTTGCCACACCACGCCCCAGTCTGGGAGCAGTGCTCGGGTACTGGTACGACACGCCGGAAGGCGAACTCCTGACGCGACTCGCCGCCGATGAGCCGGTACCCGGTGCGGACATCGATCAGGAGTTTTCCGACCTGATGGCGCAGCTGCAGCAGCGTATCACACGCGTGGACGCGACACGGCGACTGCGGGAACTGGAGCGCATCCCCTTCGCCGAGCTGAGCCCAGCGCAGAAGTCACAGTACCGAGAACTGCTCGAGGCGACAAAGAAATGAGTCTGCACTACGCTTCTGAGGGCGCAGAAGCTGGACCGTGTCAAGCGAACGCGCTACTTTTGCGTACAGCCACCCGGCTGATTTTCGCTATAATGCGCTGTTAATTCAGCTCTTCTGAACAGCTTGCAGGATATCGAATGTCGGTTCCATCCCAGCAGTCACGCCTCAAGGATCTCATCGCCAAGGCAAAGGAACAGAACTATCTGACCTATGCCGAAGTGAACGATCACCTGCCCGAAGACATTTCGGACCCCGATCAGGTCGAAGAGATCATCCAGATGATCAACGACCTGGGCATTCAGGTATTCGAAGAGGCTCCCGATACGGAATCACTGCTGTTGACAAGCGGTGACACATCGGCAGACGAGATTGCCGAAGATGCTGTGGCTGCACTGACCGCAGTGGAGTCGGAGGCCGGGCGAACGACCGATCCGGTACGCATGTACATGCGGGAAATGGGCACGGTAGAACTGCTCACTCGCGAAGGCGAAATCCAGATCGCCAAGCGTATCGAAGAAGGGATTCGCGAAACGATGGCCGCGGTGGCATGGCTTCCCGGCACCGTCGACCAGGTGCTCGATGAATACGCCCTGGTCGCCACGGAAGAGCGACGCCTCTCCGACATCATGGTTGGCTATCTGGAACCCACCGAACACGTGCCCCCCGCGACGCCGGTCGAACCTGCACCCAAGTCCGGCCCCAAAAAGGCCGCGACAGGCGCAGGCGGCGACGACGAGGAGGAGGAAGCCGAAAACTCCAGTGAGACCGAAGAGGTGGAGAGCGGCCCCGATCCGGAACTTGCACGCGAGCGCTTCGATGCCTTGCGCAAGCAGCACCAGAAGGCTCTTCGCGCTATCAAGAAGCATGGCCGTGAAAGTGCTCCGGCAGCAAAGGAAATCGACAAGGCCGCAGAACTGTTCAAGTTCTTCAAGCTCACACCGCGCCAGTTCGATCCGCTGACAGACCGTGTGCGCAGCATTGCGGGGAGGGTGCGCGAGCACGAACGCGCGATCATGGCGCTGTGCGTGAGCCACGCCCGAGTGCCGAAGCAGACATTTCTCAAAGAGTTTCCCGGAAACGAGTCCAACGACAAATGGGTGGACAAACTTGCGCGGCGCAAGCAGCCCTACGCCCCAAGGATCGCCGAGACGCGTGATCAGATTGTGGCGATCCAGGCAAAGGTTGCTGAAATCGAACAGGAAGCGGGAATTTCGGTTGGCGAGATCAAGGAAATCAACCGCCGCATGTCGATCGGTGAGGCCCGTGCACGGCGTGCAAAGAAGGAGATGGTCGAAGCCAACCTGCGCCTGGTCATCTCGATTGCAAAGAAGTACACCAATCGCGGTCTGCAGTTCCTCGATCTGATCCAAGAAGGAAACATCGGTCTGATGAAGGCCGTCGACAAGTTCGAGTATCGTCGTGGCTACAAGTTTTCGACCTATGCGACCTGGTGGATCCGTCAGGCCATTACCCGCTCGATTGCCGACCAGGCCCGCACCATTCGCATTCCAGTGCACATGATCGAGACGATCAACAAGCTGAATCGCATTTCGCGCCAGATGCTGCAGGAAATGGGACGGGAACCAACACCCGAAGAGCTTGGGGAGCGCATGGACATGCCCGAGGACAAGATTCGCAAGGTACTGAAGATTGCGAAGGAACCGATTTCGATGGAAACACCGATCGGTGATGACGAAGATTCACATCTTGGTGACTTTATCGAGGACTCCTCGATTCCCTCACCAATCGAATCCGCAACAGGTGAAGGTCTGCGTGAGGCGACTCGCGAAGTGCTCTCCGGCCTGACGGCACGCGAAGCAAAGGTTCTGCGCATGCGCTTTGGCATCGACATGAACACTGACCACACGCTGGAGGAAGTCGGCAAACAGTTCGATGTCACGCGCGAGCGCATTCGGCAGATCGAAGCCAAGGCACTGCGCAAACTGCGTCACCCAAGTCGTTCGGATCATTTGCGCAGCTTCCTGGACGAGAGCTGACGGGACAGATCAAAAAAAACCTGTCCCCCATGGACCGCAACGGTCGTGTTCACGGGCCCATAGCTCAGTTGGTCAGAGCATCCGACTCATAATCGGCTGGTCGCAGGTTCAAGTCCTGCTGGGCCCACCAGTTTCCATGTTTGCCACAGACACGAAGGCCCAGTCATTGCTGAATGACTGGGCCTGTGTGGATGGGTGCCTGGCGATGACCTACTCTCACATGGGGAGACCCCACACTACCATC
>CAZSYV010000038.1:0-23213 GCA_964610955.1 uncultured Klebsiella sp.
GCGCCGTGGTATTTGGCGGGCATGGACAGAGCTGCTAGCCTCGCAACCTCAATGACAACCGGGTTTCGTTCATGGGCAGCATCCTCGATCTGTTTCGTCTCGACGGCAAGGTGGCCCTGGTCACGGGCGCAGGGCGCGGCATCGGTGCCGCCTGCGCACGCGCCTTTGCCGAAGCGGGCGCCAGCGTGGTGATCGGTGCGCGCACGCAGGCGCAGATCGACACGGTGGCTGCAGAGATCCGTGCCGCAGGCGGCAACGCGCTTGCGCAGCGTACCGACGTAATGCGTGAGGAGCAGCTCGAAGCGCTGGTCGATGCCGCCATCGATACTTACGGGCGGCTCGACATCGTGGTCAACAACGCCGGTGGCTTTCCGCCCGGCCCGGCACTCGAAACCTCGACCGCCGACTTCATCAGCGCGTTCCGTTTCAACGTCGGCAGCGCCTTTGCGCTCTCGCGTATCGCGGCGCCACGCATCGTGACGACCGCCGGCAACGGCGCGATCATCAACATCTCTTCGGTTGCCGGCAATTTCCCGGCGCCCGGATTCGCCGCCTATGGCACGGCCAAGGGAGCGCTGTCGCTGCTGACGCGTGAGCTGGCACAGGAATTCGCACCAAAAGTCCGCGTCAACGCGATCGCGGTCGGTTCGACGCGTACCGAGGCGCTCGAGTACGTGGTGCGCAACCCGGAGATCGAGCGGCGCATGATCGAGCTGACCCCGATGGCGCGCCTGGGCGAGGTCGAGGACATCGCCGCCTGTGCGCTTTATCTGGCGGCGCCCGCCTCGGCCTACGTGACCGGCGACATCGTTGCCGTGAATGGCGGACTGACGGCCCTCAACCTGCCGCTGCCACGCGCCTTCGACTGAGCGGGACACATCGCCCGTACGGCGCATCGACGCGGGGCTCGAATCCGCCGGATGCCTGCTGTGCAAAGGAACCATCGTCGATGCGACCCGCGGACGACCTGAGCAGTATCGATCGGTTTTGTCTGTGGATTTCCAACTCGGCACGCTAGCGTGCCGCCACTACCGCCAGGCCCTCCTGGTCCGCGTTGATCGCATCGACCGCACGCTGTGCACCACGGATCGCGCCTTCTATATAGGTGATGCCGGCACCGTCGCCGATCTCGTGCACGCGCATGCCCGCAACACGGAAGGCGTCCGCCTGGCGCGAATCACCGCTCGCCCCCTTGGCGACGATCACGTGATCGGCCTTCACTTTCTGCGCCACGCCATTTTTGTCGGTGAAACAGACCTGCCCACTCTCGATGCGGATGTCCTTCGCCTCGGCATGCAGGCCCACACCATGCTCTCGCAGTTCGGCCAGTATCCGCAGGCGCCGCACCAGCATCAGCCCGGCACCGAAACGCGGCGCCTCGTCGATGACGTGCACCTCGCGGCCGCGCTCTTCCAGGAACTCGGCCAGTTCGAGCCCGACCAGTTCACCGCCGATGATCACGACGTGCTTGCCAAGCGGCATCCACGCGCGGCTCGCCTTGCGCACGAGTTCCAGATTGCCCGTGATTCCGGTCATGGCACCCGCCTTGGTTGCCAGACGCGTGAACAGCGAAGTCTTGCGCGAGAGTGCCTCGGAACTCTCGCCGAGCACGAGACGGCGCATATCATCACCACTGAACACATTCGGCAGATCGCTGCCGGGGATCGGCGGCATGTTGCGCTGCGCCCCGGTGGCAACCACCACATCGTCCGGTTTCCACTGGCTGAGTGCCTCGACAGTTGCCGCCGTGTCCAGACGCACCTCGACCGACGAGGCATCGAGCTGTGCGATCAGCCAGTCGAGCAGGCGTTCGTTCTCCGGGTAGGCGATCGATGCAAAGCGCAGCGTACCCCCGAGTCGATCGCCACGCTCGAACAGCACCACCTCGTGCCCGTCGAGCGCCAGGCGCCGCGCGGCTTCCATGCCACCGGGGCCACCGCCCACGACCGCCACGCGCTTGCGGCGCACCGGCTTCGGCAGGCTGGTGCGCTGAAACTCGAAACCCACCTCGGGATTCACGGCACAGCGCGTCCGCTCGCGTGTGTAGATCGCGCTCACACAGGTGTAGCAGTAGATGCAGGGACGAACGTCCTTCACCTGACCGCCCTTCAGCTTGTTCGGCAGATCGGGATCGGCAAGCAGCTTGCGGCCCATACCGAGGTAGTCGAACCTGCCGTTGCGAATGTCCTCGTCGCCGTCCTCGGGTTCGACCCGCCCCGAGGTGATGATCGGAATCGACACGACGTCCTTGATCGCCTCTGCATAGGGCACATTGGTGTTTGGTATGTGCGGAATGTTCGATTCCGAGTGCAGCTTGCCCATTGCCACGTTGTGGTAGGCGGAGACGGTGATCGCATGCGCGCCGGTCTCCTCGATCAGACGCGCCGTGACCTTGGCGTGCTCGATGGTGATGCCGCCCTCGCGGCCCACTTCACGCGAGTCCAGCTTGACGATGACCGCCATGTCGCTGCCAGCCTCGCGCAGCACCTCACGCAGCACCTCGAGCAGCAGCCGCGAGCGGTTCTCGACGCTGCCGCCGTACTCGTCGGTGCGCCTGTTCGTCTTCGGCGACAGGAACTCGGAAAGTATGTAGCCGTGTCCGCCGTGCAGTTCGACCGCATCGGCCCCCGCCTGGCGGGCCCGGCGCGTCGCAGCCGCATAGTGTTCGATGAGCGTCTGGATATCCGCCTTCGTCAGCACCTTGTAGGTCGGCACGCCACCGCCGGCGAAGGCCTGCAGCTCCGACAGCAGGAAGCCATCGGCAAAATCGCCCTGCACCGGCAGCGGCTCGGACGGACACCACTGCGGACGCCCGGCACGCGTGTCGTCACCGGCGACCAGCCCGCCCTGGTGCAACTGCACCGCAAACTTCGCCCCGTGGCGGTGCGCACCCTCGGCAAGGCGTGCGATGCCGGGAATGAAGCGATCGTCGGAAATGCCGATCTGCCATGGCTGCACCTGGCCGATCGGGTACATCACGCCGCAGGCTCCCGAGATGATCAGGGCGGCGCCGCCGCGCGCGTGCGACTCATGAAACGCCACGATGCGATCACCGCTGACGCCATCGTCCTCACCGAAGTTGACCCCCATCGCCATCAGGACGATGCGGTTGCGCAGTTCCATGGGGCCAATGCGGCCGGCTGACAACAGGTGCGAATACTGTGAAGTTGCCATTGTTATCCTCGCGCTGTGAGAGAGTCGTCGTCAGCCGAGTATAAACGTCGCTCGTGGTGCGGCGCACGCCCCTGCCTCTGCCTCCCCAGCACCGGCGCACCACCTTCCGGTACGGAAAAGATCCGTGCCTCTTGCCATAAGCCGCTTTGAGGGACAGGCTAGGCAATCAAATCGCTCAGGTATTCGCGCACCATTCGTGAGGAGTTTTCAATGAACACCAGGACTGTCGATACTCGCGACACACTGAAGGTCGGCAACGACCGCTACCAGATCCACCGCCTCGACCGCATCGCCACGAAGCACAACCTGCCTTTCAGCCTGAAGGTGCTGCTGGAAAACCTGCTGCGCAACGAGGACGGCTACCTGGTCACTGCCGAGCAGGTGCAGGCGCTCGCCGCGTGGCAACCCGGTCCGCTCACACCGCGCGAGATCCAGTTCACGCCGGCGCGCGTGCTGATGCAGGACTTCACCGGCGTGCCCTGCGTGGTGGACCTCGTGGCAATGCGCGATGCGATCATCGCGCTCGGTGGCGACCCGAAACGCATCAACCCGCTGGTGCCGAGCGAGCTGGTGATCGACCATTCGGTCATCGTCGACGCCTTCGGCAGCCCCGAGGCCTTCGGCATCAACGCCGACCTGGAGTTTCAGCGCAACGCCGAACGCTACCAGCTGCTGCGCTGGGCACAGCACGGTTTTCACAACTTCAAGGTGGTACCACCCGATACCGGCATCTGCCACCAGGTGAACCTCGAGTATCTCTCGCGCGTGGTGTTCACTCGCCGAGGACCGGACGGCACGGTGCTCGCCTACCCCGACACCCTCGTCGGCACCGACTCGCACACCCCGATGGTGAACGGGCTCGGCGTGCTCGGCTGGGGCGTTGGCGGCATCGAGGCCGAGGCCGCCATGCTCGGCCAGCCGCTCAGCATGTTGATCCCGGAGGTCGTCGGCATCCGGCTGACGGGCGAGTTCCCGCCCGGCACCACGGCAACCGATCTGGTGCTCACCGTTGCCGAGCTGCTGCGCAAGACCGGCGTGGTCGGCAAGTTCGTCGAGTTCTACGGCGAGGGTGTGGCCCGTGTGCCACTGGCCAACCGCGCCACGCTCGGCAACATGAGCCCCGAGTATGGTGCCACCTGCGCGATGTTCCCGATCGATGCGGAGACGCTCAACTACATGCGCCTCACCGGGCGCTCCGAGGAGCAGGTCAATCTGGTCGAGGCCTATGCCAAGGAACAGGGCATGTGGCACGACCCGAACCACGAGCCCGACTTCTCACAGACACTCGAACTCGATCTCGGCAAGCTCGAGCCCTCGATTGCCGGACCGAAGCGCCCGCAGGACCGCATCCCGTTGCGCATCACTCCGGCCACCGTGAGCGCCCTGCTCGAAGGCAGCCCCTACGACAAGGCCGTGCTCAAGGGCCTCGACGAGGGCATCGACGAATCCTTCCCCGCAAGCGATCCCGTCTCCGTCAGCACCAACAGTGGCAACGGGGCGCCACACGCACCGGCACAGCCGCTGCCCGGGCACGGCTGGCCATCGAAGCCGGTCAAGGTCACGCTCGCCGATGGCGGCGCCATCGAGATGGACAACGGCCACGTGGTCATTGCGGCCATCACGTCATGCACCAACACATCGAACCCGCTGGTGATGGTCGGCGCCGGGCTGCTCGCCAAACATGCGGTTGAGAAGGGCCTCACGCGCAAGCCCTGGGTGAAGAGCTCGCTGGCGCCGGGCTCGCGCGTGGTGACCGACTACCTCGACCGTGCCGGGCTCACGCCCTTCCTCGATCAGCTCGGCTTCAACCTCGTCGGCTACGGCTGCACCACATGCATCGGCAACTCCGGTCCGCTGATCCCGGAGGTCGCCGCGGCAATCGACGCGCACCAGCTCAACGTCAGCTCGGTGCTTTCCGGCAACCGCAACTTCGAGGGCCGCATCCACCCACAGTCACAGATGAACTTCCTTGCCTCGCCGCTGCTCGTCGTGGCCTATGCGCTGGCAGGCACGATGCGCACCAACCTGCTGCGCGACTCACTTGGCGACGGCAAGGACGGCAAGCCGGTGTATCTGCACGACATCTGGCCCTCCACGCAGGAAATCCAGGCGACGATCGGCCAGTGCGTGCAGGCGGAGATGTTCAGCAAGGGCTACAGCGACGTGTCTGCCGGCGACGACAACTGGCGCTCGCTGCACGTTCCCGAAGGCGATGCCTTCGCGTGGAGCACGGAATCGACCTACGTGCGCCAGCCCCCCTACTTCGAGGGACTGCAGCGTGAACCCGCACCACTTGCCGACATCAGCGGTGCCCGCGTGCTGGCAAAGCTCGGCGACTCGGTCACCACGGACCACATCAGCCCCGCAGGTTCGATCAAGGCCGACTCGCCTGCGGGCAAGTACCTGCGCTCGCACGGCGTGTCACGTGCGGACTTCAACTCCTACGGTTCGCGACGCGGCAACCATGAGGTGATGATCCGTGGCACCTTCGCCAACATCCGCCTGCGCAACCAGCTCGCGCCCGGCACCGAAGGCGGCTTCACCCGCGACTTCACGCAGCCCGATGCACCGGTTGCGACGATCTACGATGCCTCGGTCAACTATATCCAGGCTGGTACACCGCTGGTGGTCCTCGCCGGAAAGGAGTACGGCTCGGGCTCATCACGCGACTGGGCAGCGAAGGGCACGATGCTGCTCGGCGTGCGTGTGGTCATCGCCGAGTCCTACGAGCGCATCCACCGCTCGAACCTGATCGGCATGGGTGTACTGCCGCTGCAGTACAGGCCCGGGGAGAACGCCGAGACTCTCGGTCTCACCGGCGAGGAGACCTACTCGGTCACCGGCCTTGCCGGCACCGACGGCAAGGTCTCGAACGTTCGGGTGCGTACGGTCGACACGAAGGGAGTGGCAAAGGAATTCGACGCCATCGTGCGCATCGACACCCCGGTCGAGGCCGACTACTACCGCCACGGCGGCATCCTTCCCTACATGGTGCGCCAGCTCCTCGAGAAGGATCCGCATCGGCAGTGAATGTACGGTGAAATCAAGGAACACGATCGGGCAGGACGCACTGCGGATGCTCGATCGTTCGTTCTACGAACGTGACTCGCGCGAGGTTGCGCCGGAGCTGCTGAACAAGCTGCTGGTGATGGGTGATGGTCGCAGCGGTCGCATCGTCGAGGTGGAAGCCTACCGCGGCGAGGCAGACCCGGCATCACACGCCTTTCGCGGCAGGACGCGACGCAACGCAACCATGTACGGCCAGGCCGGACACCTCTACGTCTATTTCACCTACGGGATGCACTGGTGCTGCAACGCCGTCTGCGGCGACGAGGGCGTGGCGCTGGCCGTGCTGCTGCGTGCACTCGAGCCCGTCGCTGGGCTGAATGCCATGCGGGACGCCCGTCCGGCGTGCCAGCGCGACATCGACCTCTGCCGTGGACCGGCACGGCTGTGCCAGGCACTCGGCATCGACGGCCACTTCGACGGGGCGGATCTGGTCCGTGCCACCGGGAGCATCGGCATCGCAGATGACGGGACACCGCCGCCCGAACATCCTGTCATCGCCACACGGATCGGCATCACGCGTGCCGCCGACGAACCCTGGCGCTGGTACGTGCCCGGCAGTCGGTACATCTCACGAAAATGAATGGCGCACGTGGCGCGATCAGCCGCGTGCTCGTTCACGAAACTGCGCGAAGTCCGCCTCCCGCCTCTCGACAATGGCCCTGATCGCCTCGATGTTCTCCGCAGACCCGGCAAGCCTCATCATGCCGGCCCGCTCGCGCTCTGCGGCCGCAAGGAGCGCCTCACGCTGTGGAGCCTTCAGGCAGCGCTTGGTCTCCTGCAGCGCGCGTACCGGCCACCGCGCAATCTCGAGCGCCCTGTCGCGCGCCTGCGCAACGATCTCATCGTCATCGACGATGGCGGTGGCAATGCCGTAGTCCAGCGCATCCTGCGCCGACAGCCAGCGTGCGGTGTACATCAGCTCTGCCGCACGACGCGCACCGATCGACGCCGACAGCAGGTAGCTGCTGCCGAACTCGGGCACCAGTGCCAGGCTGACGAAGGGAAAGCGCAGGCGCAGCGAAGGGGCAACGTAGATCAGATCGCAGTGCAGCAGCAGGGTCGCCCCGCCCCCGACCGCGACACCCTGCGCTGCCGCGACCAACGGCTTGTCGAAGTCGAACATCGCCCGCTGCGTTTCCAGGAAGGGGTTGTCCGCACCGGCACCTGCCGAGAAGGCCGACAGGTCGACCCCTGAAGAGAAATTGCCACCGGCACCGCGCAGCAGCACACAGGCGACCGCGGGGTTTTCACGCGCCGCGTCGAGCGCCGCCGCAAGCGCTGCCCACTGCTCGTTGCTGAAGGCATTCTTCTTCTCCGGTCGATTCAGGATCAGCTCCAGCACACCGGCATCGAGCTGCTGCAACACGGTATCGCTCATCGTTCGGGTTTCCTGTTTTCCAGCGGGTTTTCCGTCTCCACCACGTCGCAGACGGGGTTCACCACGACATGGCCCACAAGCAGTTTCAAGGCAAGCACGGCAAGGGTGAGCGCACCAAGCATGATCAGCGCCTTGCCGAGCAGCTGCTGCTCGTCGATGCGGTAGTTTGCACAAAGCCGTGTCGGTGCCGCCAGATACAGCCAGCCGATGCGAAAACACATCGCAACCGCCTCCGACAGCACCAGTCCACGCACAACGAAACCCGCCCGCGGCCAGCTGATCGTCAGTGCCATGCCAAGCAGCACGGGTACCGTGAGAAACTTCGCCAGCTCGACACGCCAGTCGACGATTGCAGCATCCAGGCCGAGCGGCAGCATCCAGACCAGCGCAACCAGTGACGCCAGGAGCAGCCCGCTGATGCCTCGATGGTTCCACGCAGCGAGAGCCTGGCTCGATCGAAACGGTACGGTCACGGCGACACACCACCCGCAGACGGCCAGCAACGGCAGCTGCACGAGCATGTGCAACAGCATGCCGGATTCGAGCAGGTGGCGCGACACCGGCAGCGCAAGCACCACCCAAACGGTCACGCCAAACCAGCCCGGTCCGCGCAACGGCCACTTCACGACTGCACACGGGCGCGGATGTAGCGCTCCGCCTCCGCAATCGCATCACCGTCGATAATCCTCACCAGTCGCCCCTTCGGGTCGACCACGGCAAGGGCGACCGTGTGTTCATAGCCCCCCAGACCATCGTCGATCACGGTCACGCCGAAAGTCCGCAACAGAGTATCGAGGTCCTCGGGACGCGTGGTGCGTACGGCACTCCAGCCGAGTCCCCGATCACCCGAGCGGCGCTGGAATGCGGCAAGCTCGGCCGCCGAATCGTGCGCCGGATCGAAACTGATGCTGACGAGGCGCAGCCGCCCCGACTCGAGCAGCAGGGGCAGGCGCTCCTGCAGCTGGGCGTACTGGCTGCCCTGCGCGGAACAGTACGTCGTGCAACGGGTGTAGATGAAGTCGACGAGCAGCCATTGGCCGCGCCACCGATCAGTGTCGATCAAGGTGCCGTCGGCACGCTCGAACACCACCGAGGGGATGGGACGCGGGTGTGCGCTGACTGCGAGTCGCAGCGCACCCTCCGTGGTGTAGACCCGAAACCCGTGAGTCATGGCCGCAAGCGCCGCAACGCCTGCCGCCAGAATCACCAGGCTAGCCAGCAGTGTCCGCAGGACCGGGTGCACCGGATGCCCCCGAGGCGGGCGTGGAAAGCAGCCCCATGATGATGCGCAGCGCGAAATAGCCCATCGACACGATCACGATTACCGCCCCGATGGATGCGATCCGGTCGTAGGCGACCCACTCCGGCCAGTGTGTCGCCATGCGCCGCGCCGCGCTGTGGCGGCCGCCGTCGAGGAAACCGTACAGGAATACGGCCACGCCCAGCAGGTAGACGGGAAAGGCGATGCGATCGGCCCAGGTGTTCGCCGGTGCCGTAGTCCGCTGTGCTCCGATCCAGTGGTACATCATCGCCAGGATCATCGCCATTACCCCGACCAGCAGGTAGAAATGGAAGTGCCCCGGCACCCACAGCGTGTTGTGCATCGTCAGGTTGACGCGGATCGTGCTGTCGAGCACTGCCGCAAAACCGCCCGCAACCCAGCCGAACAGGGCCAGGATCATCAACCGTGGCGGCATCGACCAACGCATGCCGGCATGGTGGATGTTCGCGAGCGCGCCCCAGGTGGTCACCAGTACCACCGGAAAACCCGAACCCCAGGATGCCATCTGCCCGGCAGCCAGGATCCAGTGTGGCATCGCGTAGTCCATCAGCAGGTGGTGCGGGAACACGATGATCACGAGCACCGTGCTTGCCGCCCAGCCCCAGAGAAAGACCCGCGAGATCGCGTAGGGTTTGCCGGAATAGCGCGGCAGCAGTTCATAGATGGCAATCACGCCCATGTAGATCGCGGCGTTGATGTACATGTGGCCAAACCAGTAGATCAGCGTCTTGGTGAACAGCGGATCGATGCGGATCTCGGGATAGAACAGGTTGGCCAGACTCATCACCAGCGACACCGCACCTGCCAGGATGCCGAGCGAGTTGGCGATGATCATCCCCGTACCGGCGACCACGGCCTTCGGGTGATCCGGGTCGATCTCACCAGCAAACAGCCACTGCCAGCCCATGGCGCGACCCAGGTTGCCATACCGGGCAATGACCCCGGCGGCTGCGTCGAAATAAAAGATCAGCTGCCCCACGCCAAGCAGCAGGTAACCGACCATGAACCAGGCGGCGCTGACGACACCCGCACTGCCCATGCTGAGCCCCGGCAGCGGGTAGAGGTAGGTCCACAGTGCCAGGTAGCCCTGTGCCACACCAGTGACCACGCAGAGCACACCGGCAAGGAAGAACACATAGTTGGCGACGAAGGCCCACAGGTGCAGGCGCACGTACTTGCGCAGGAAAAACCACATCACCGCCGTGGTCACCATCACCATGGTGCCGACCATGCCGGCCCCGTGCAGTGACAGGTACTGGAAGAAGGTGTTCCTTGGCAAATCGAGCCAGGCTGCCTGCGTCATGCGCATGGCGAGCCCAACGACCATCAGCGCGAGGAAGGCAAGCAGTGCGGTGACGAGGTACAGGTTGAAGATGGTGCGCTCGCCACCGCTGAGGCGCTCCTCGGATGGGTACAGTGTCAGCGAAGCCATGGTCAGTCTCCCTGCGCAGGCACCACCTCGATGGTGGTTTTCATCGGGTCGTGTCCGATACCGCAGTACTCGAGGCACTGCACCGTGTAGGTGCCGGGCTCACTGAAGTTGTGTACCAGCCTGTTGGTGTACCCGGGCATGGCCTGGGTCTGCGTGACGATGCGGCCCTGCGGTGAGTAGATTGCAAAGCCGTGGTTGACGTCCGCGCTGGTGACCCGGAACTCCACGTCGGACCCCGCCTTCACCGTGTTCGTCGACAGTTCCCAGTACCACATATGCCCCACCACATCGACGACCTGCGTCGCGTCGAGCGCACCGTGTTGATCAGGAATGGGAAAACTGCGCAGCGTCGCCCAGCTGCCGACGGCAAAGGCCGCCAGCAGCACGCCGAGCGTCCATCCCTGCCAGGATCTGGACCGACGCACCGACTCACGCTGCTCGGCCTCACTGGCTGGCTTGCCCGCCTGCACGACGACCCACAGGAATACCAGGGCGATCAATGCCGTCCCGATGAACCAGATCAACCAGGCCACGTCCTGCACGATCATCAGTCACGCCTCCCCTGATCCGTGAACACACGGCACGCCGAATTTCACACCTTGATTCGGCTCGAACCACCCGGACTGGAGGAAGCCGATCCGCAGCGGATCCATCGGTTGCCGGATGATCTTGAACCTCGACCCAGAATTGTGCAATCACAAATGCCACAATGCGGAAACAGTCGTCCGCATCACCATCAGTGCAGCGAATCGCAAATGCGCGGCGGCTCTGGTAGATTCACCCGCGTCCTTGCAGTTCGTTCCACCAGCCGGGGAAAGCAGCGATGAGCGACAGATTCGGGATCGTCGGCGCCTTCGTGCTTGGCGCCTTCATCTGCGCCGGACTGACCGGCATGGGCTATCTCCTCACCAACGGGCTGCTGCAGAGCAAGGCGCTGGAGCGCACCGTCACGGTGAAGGGTCTGTCCGAGCGCGACATGCCGGCCGATGTGGCGATCTGGCCGATCAAGTTCAGCGTCGCCGACAACGACCTCGTCGCGCTGTACGCCACGGTCGAGCGCAACAGTGCCTCGATCGCTGCCTTCCTCCAGCAAGCTGGCTTTGCTCCCGAGGAAATCAGCGTTGCCGTGCCAACCGTGACCGATCGCCAGGCACAGACCTATGGCGGTGACACCAACACCCGCTTCCGCTACACCGCCACATCGAGCATCAGCGTCTACAGCCGCGACGTCGAACGGGTGCGCGAGACGATGAACCGACTGGTCGATCTCGGCAAGCAGGGCCTGGCGATCACCGGCCAGGACTACGAATCGCGTACCCAGTTCCTGTTCACACGACTGAACGAGCTCAAGCCTGAAATGATCGAGGAGGCCACCCGCAACGCACGCGAGGTTGCCGGCAAGTTCGCGCAGGACTCATCCAGCCGCCTCGGCAAGATCAAGACTGCCAACCAGGGCCAGTTCTCGATCGAGGATCGCGACAGCAACACGCCGCACATCAAGAAGATCCGCGTGGTGTCGACGGTGGAGTACTACCTGTCGGACTGATCCGGCGCGCCACCCGACGATCCCGCGTTGCACCGGGCAAGGAATGCGGCGACCATTGGAGCCCGACAACAGCAAGGACATTGACGGGATGAGCGAGCACTCCCGCATCACCATCGTCGGTTCCGGCTTCGGCGCACTCGCTGCACTGCACGAGCTGCGCGCACGCGATGCGCAGGCAGAGATCACGGTGGTCTCGCCGCGCGCCGAGCTGCACTACCTGCCCGGAATCATCTGGATTCCTTCGGGACTGCGCAGCCGCGAGCAGCTGGTGGTACCGCTGCGCAACTACTTCGGCCGCCAGCGGGTCCGCCATGTCGAGGCCAGCGCGACCGGCCTGGACGCTTCGGCACGGGTGCTGCACACCACGGCCGGTGACATCGAGAACGATGCGCTGCTGATCGCCAGCGGCGGGCAGTTCATCCACAGGCTGCCGGGGATCGAGCACGCAATCATCCCCTGCGAGGGCATCAGCGCTGCGGAGCGCATCCGCGATCGCCTGCGCGAGATGCCGGGTGGCACCATCGCGATCGGGTTTGGCGGCAATCCGGCGGAGCCGACTGCCATGCGTGGTGGCCCGATGTTCGAGTTCCTGTTCGGGATCGAGCGCCAGCTGCGCCGCGAAGGTCGTCGCGATCGTTTCCAGCTGGTCTTCTTCAACCCATCGCACGAACCCGGCAAGCGGCTCGGCACGAAGACCGTGGCCCATCTGCTGCGCGAGATGCGCCGGCGCGGCATCGTCACCCGACTGGGGGAGAAGCCACAGCGCTTCGAGGCCGATCGCATCGTGACAGACACGGGCGAGATCCCCGCGCAGATGATCCTCTTCATGCCGGGCATGACCGGCAACGCGTGGCTCGACGCCACCGCTCTGCCACGCTCGCCTGGCGGACTGCTCAGCGCCGACATGCAGTGCCGCGTGATCGGCCAGGAGCACGTTTACGTCGCCGGTGACTGCGGCAGCTTCCCGGCACCGGACTGGATGCCCAAGCAGGCCCACATGGCCGAGCTGCAGGGCCGTGCGGCAGCGCGCAACCTCCTCGACGCGCTGGCGGGACGGCCGGTACAGGCCAGCTTCGAGCCCGAGCTGATGTGCATCATCGATGCACTGGACACCGGCACGCTTGTCTGGCGTACTGAACGGCGCAGGCTGATGTTGCCATCGGCGCGCACCATGCACTGGGCGAAGCGTTTCTTCGAGAAACTCTACCTCGCGAAGTACCGCTGATTCCGCGAGACGATTCCATAATGCCAAGAATGGGAGTACGAGCATGAACTACCTGATCACCGGCGGAACCGGCTTCATCGGCCGCTTCTTCATCGAGAACCTGCTGGCACGCCCCGGCACGATCCACGTGCTGGTGCGCGAGTCGTCCCGACACAAGCTCGATGAGCTGAAGGCGCGCTTCCCCGTTGCTGCCGAGCGCATCGTTGCGGTGACCGGTGACATCACTCGCCCCGGACTCGGCATCTCCGATGCCGACGCTGCAGCGCTGAAGGGCCACATCGACCATTTCTTCCACTTCGCCGCCATCTATGACATGGCCGCCAGCGAGGAAAGCCAGCAGGCGGCAAACATCGCCGGCACGCTGTACGCGGTGCAGACCGCCGAGAAGCTCGAGGTGCGTTGCTTCCACCATGTCAGCTCGGTCGCAGTGAGCGGGCTCTATCGCGGCACCTTCCGCGAGGACATGTTCGACGAGGCGGAGAACCTCGATCACCCGTATTTCCGCACCAAGCACGAGTCGGAAAAGGTCGTGCGCCAGCGCTGCCACATCCCGTACCGCATCTATCGTCCGGGCGCCGTGATCGGACATTCGCGAACGGGTGAGATCGACAAGGTCGACGGCCCCTACTACTCGTTCAAGACCATCCAGCGCATCCGCAACATGATGCCGAAGTGGATGCCCCTGGTCGGTGTCGAGTCCGGCGTGAACAACGTCGTGCCGGTCGACTACGTGGTCAACGCGATCGACTACCTCTCGCACCTCGAAGGCCAGGACGGCGGCTGCTTCCACATCGTCGACACCGAGCACTACAGCACCGGGCAGATGATGAACATCTTTGCCGAGGCAGCGCACGCACCGAAGTTCAGCGTGCGCTTCGACCCGAAGATCTTCGATTTCGTGCCCACTGCGCTGGTCGATCTGCTGAACAAGCTGCCACCGGTGAAACGCCTGAAGGCGGCGATGTTCGACCGCATGGGCATGCCCGAGTCGGCCTCGATCCTGACCAAGTACGAGACCAAGTACGACAGCCGCGAGGCACGCCGGCTCCTCGAAGGCAGCGGGATCAAGCCACCGAAGCTCGAGAGCTACGCGTGGCGCATCTGGGACTACTGGGAGCGTCACCTCGATCCGGACCTGTTCGTCGACCGCACGCTCGAGGGCCAGGTCAAGAATCGGGTGGTACTGATCACCGGCGGTTCCGCCGGCATCGGCAAGGCCACCGCAATCCGCCTGGCTGCAGCGGGAGCCCGGGTGCTGATCACCGCTCGCACCCAGGAAAAGCTCGACGAGACCTGCGCCGAGATCGCCTCCCAGGGCGGCACGGCGTTCAGCTACATCTGTGACGGGGCCGACCTCGCATCGGTCGACGAGGTGATGGCACGCATCGAGGCCGAGCACGGCGGCGTCGACATCCTGATCAACAACGCCGGGCGCTCGATCCGCCGCTCGGTCGCGCTTGCCTACGACCGCTTCCACGACTTCGAGCGCACCATGCAGCTCAACTATTTCGGCGCGCTGCGCTTCATCCTGCGTGCCCTGCCCGGCATGGACAGGCGCCGCCACGGCCACATCATCAACATCTCCTCGATGGGCGTGCTCGGGCACCCGCCGCGCTTCTCGGCCTACATCGCCTCGAAGTCGGCGCTGGAGGGCTTCTCGCTGTGCGCCGCAGCCGAGTACTCGGACCGCGACATCCACTTCACCAACATCAACATGCCGCTGGTGCGCACCGAAATGATCGCGCCGACCAAGATCTACGAATACGCTCCGGCACTCGAGGTGCACGAGGCGGTGGACATGATCGTCGACGCCCTGACGCAGAAGAAGACACGGGTCGCGACCGGGATGGGCTGGATGCAGCACGTCATCGCCACGCTGTTCCCGAAGTTCGCCGAGATCACCAACAACGCCACCTTCCGCATGTTCCCCGATTCGGATGCGGCAAAAGGCCTGCCGGGCGAGCCAAAGGCGCTCGAGGCAACCACCGAACAGGTCGCCATGGCGCAGTTGATGAAGGGCGTGCACTTCTGAGGCAAGCCACATGAACACGTCCGGGAACACATGAAGGAGCAACACGATGGGAATGCTTGAGAACAGGGTGGCGCTGGTGACCGGCGCCGGGCAGGGGGTTGGCCAGGGGATCGCGCTGGCGCTGGCGGCCGAGGGTGCACGCGTTGCGGTGACCGGGCGCACGCTGGCCAAGCTCGAGGATACCGTCGGGCAGATTCAGACACGCGGTGGCGAGGCGCTGGCAGTCGTGTGCGAGGTGAAGAGCCTCGAATCGCTGACCGGCTGTGTTCAGGCCGTGGTCCGGCATTTCGGTGGCATCAACATCCTGGTGAACAACGCGCAGGAGGTTCCGAACGGGGACCTGTTCACGGTCACCGACGAGGCCTTCGAGGCCGGGTTCCAGTCCGGCCCGCTGGCGACGTTTCGCCTGATGAAGCTGTGTCACCCGTATCTGAAGGGTGATGGCTCGATCGTGAACCTGTCCAGTTCCGCCACCAAGCGCTGGGACATGTCGGGCTACGGCGCCTACGCTGCGGTCAAGGACGCGATCCGCCAGCTCACGCGTGCTGCGGCATGCGAGTGGGGCAAGGACAACATCCGCACCAACGTCATCCTGCCGCATGCCATGTCACCGGGGCTCAAGTGGTGGATGGAGAAGAATCCCGCCGAGGCGGCTGCATTCTTCAAGACACTGCCGATGGGCCGGGTCGGGGATTGCGAGCAGGATATCGGGCGCTTCGTCGCACTGCTGTGTTCACCGGCGGCAGACTACGTGAACGGTCAGACGATCGGGCTCGACGGCGGTCAGGCGAATATCGGCTGATACGCCGCCGGTTCAGGCACCACCGAAGGGCGGTTCGCCCGAGACCCCGAGCGAGGCCCGGCCATGGATGGCCTGCAGACGGCTCAGCTCATGCTCGAGCAATCGCTGCAGCAGCGCACTCAGCGCAAGGAACAGCGGCAGCGGTTGCAGCCCGGCGAGCTTGCCGTGCATCACCGGCACCCAGCGTCCCGGATGACGGGCAATGAAGTCGCGCTGAGCCAGTTCGTAGGACCGTGTCGCTTCGCCACGCTCGCTGAGCTGCTGTTCGCCACAGCTGAGGAAGTGCAGGAAATCCAGCTCGGTCGTCAGGTGATCGGGGAGTTCCTGGCGGTCTTCGGCAAGCGTCAGCCCGAAGTGGTTGTAGAAGCGCACGGCCTCTTCCATGACCTTCATCTGCGGTCCATGCTGCAGCCCGCCGTTCAGTGAGCAGCGGGTGCCGTGGGCACCGGCATCGAACAGCCGTGTGTACTCGACCGCCAGCGCCTCGGCCCGCAGCTGCGGATCGGCGAGCCCATCGAGATCGAGGCCCGCGCACAGCTGCGGGTCGATCGCAGTGCAAAGCTCCTCGACCAAGGCAGCGAGCGTGCCATCACGCACCGCAGCGGCGAATTCCTCATCAGGGTAGGCAAAGGATTCACCAAGCAGGCCGTAGAGCCTGGAGCGCGCCTCGAGTGCGTTCACAGCACGATCACGCCACGGGCATTGCGTCCGGCGCTCAGATCATCGAAGGCCTGCTGCGCCTCGTCGATGGTATAGGTGCGCGTGATCATCGCATCGAGATCCAGCCGCCTTGCCAGGTAGAGCTCGAGCAGGTTCGGCATGTCGGCACGGAAGTTCGTGCTGCCATACATGCAACCGACCACCGTCTTCGCATCGGACGGGAAGCCACAGGCATTCAGCGCGAAGTGCTCCGTGTAGTGACCGATCCCGATCATGCACACCGTACCGCCACGGCGCGAGGCGTTGTAGGCCTGCTCCATGACGACCGGCTTGCCGGTGACCTCGAAGCAGTAATCCGCGCCCCAGCCGCCGCAGAGCTCGCGCACCGCCGCCACCACGTCACCGTCGGCACGCACCGTATGCGTGGCACCGAAGTGGCGGGCGTACTCGAGCTTGGAGTCGAGCATGTCGACCGCGATGATGCGTCGCGCCCCGACCAGGCGCGCCCCCTGGATCACCGACAGGCCGACACCACCACAGCCAAAGACGGCGACGGTCGAGCCCGGTTTCACGCGGGTCGTCGTGGTCACGGCGCCGACGCCCGTCATCACGCCACAGCCAACCAGCGCCGCACGGTCGAGTGGAATCGCCGGATCGATCCTCTGCACGCTCATCGCAGGCACCACCACCCGTTCGGCCATGCAGCCGAGCATCGCCATCGCGCCGATCTCCCGCCCATCGAGACGCACCCGCGAGCTGCCATCGGGCATCAGACCCGCCGGGGATCCGGCAATGCACAGATGTGGCTCGTGATGGACGCAGAAATGGCAGTCACCACAACTCGGGATGAACGACAGCACCACATGGTCGCCGACCGCCAGCCCGCTGACCTCGGGACCGAGCTGCTCCACCACGCCAGCGCCCTCGTGACCGAGCACCATCGGCAGCGGCATCGGCAGCGTGCCATTCAGCACCGAGAGGTCCGAGTGGCACACCCCGGCCGCCACCATGCGGATGCACACCTCTCCTGCGCGGGGCGCATCGAGCGTGAGCTCGCGCACGGCAAGCGTGCCATGTTCCAGAACGACGACTGCCTTCATGCGTACTTCACTCCCTCGTTGGCTGCTTCGGGTGGATCGAGGAGATCCTGCGCGACCTCCTTCAGTGCGGCAATTTCCTTGTGATAGCGCGGGCGCAGTCGCGGCGAGATCAGCCGCATGATCGACAGCCCGTGCAGCGCACCCATGGTCAGGTTGCGCACCGTATCGAGCGTTTCGGCGGGAATGTGGAACTCGCCCAGGAAGCGGTCCCATGTTGCCTTCGTGAAGGTGTTCGACAACTCTTCCTGCTGCTGCTGGATGCTTTCGTTGCGAATCGCGCGGTTGTGGATGATCAGCTCGTTGAATGCAAACGCGGCAGGTTCATTGATGTACTGCCAGGTCACGTCGATCAGCGCAGCGATGCGCTCGCGCGGCGTCGACCCGGCACGACGGAGCGCGTCGTCGAGCAGGGCGCCATAGACCTCCACGTTGCTCTCGACGACTGCGCGAAGCAGTGCGTTCTTGTCGCCGAACTGGTGAACGATCGCACCCCAGGTGACACCCGAGCGCGCGGCGATGCGTGCTGCGGTAGCCGCATGCAGGCCTTCCTCGACGATGCAGTCGATGGTGGCGCGGATCACCTTCTCGCGCGTGCTCGCGCTGCGCTCGTCCTGCGTTCTGCGCTGCCTGGCTGCAGCCATCGATCCTCGTCTTTCCGCGCTGTTCGCGGCTATTCATGCTGAGGGTCGGGATGCTATATTTGCCTGCAAAACAAAGCAAGTGATCAAAATGTTTTCGGAGCATCCCTTCATGGAAAATCCAGTTGAAATGTTCGATCTGAGCGGCAAGGTCGCGCTGGTCACCGGCGCAAGCCGCGGCCTCGGGCGGGCAATCGCCGTGGGACTGGCGGCAGCGGGCGCCGATGTGGTGCTCACCAGCCGCAACCAGGAGGCCTGTGACGCGGTGGCGCATGAAATCGGCTCGCTCGGCAGGCGGGCGCTGGCGCTGGGCTGCGATATCGGCGACTGGCGACAGGTCGATGCGCTGGCCGAGAAGGCCTGCGCTGCCTTCGGTCGTTGCGATGTGCTGGTCAACAACGCCGGCGTCGCCCAGCAGATGATGCCGCTCACCCAGACCACCGAGGCGATGTTCGACCAGATCTACGGCATCAACACCAAGGGTCCGATGCACCTGGCAGCCCGGATTGCCGGGCGCATGGCAGAAACCGGTGGAGGTGCGATCGTCAACATCGTCACCATGGGTGCCCTGCGCTCGTGCGGCCACCTCGCCATGTACACCTCGAGCAAGGCGGCAATGGTGGCCCTCACCCGCAGCATGGCCGACGAATGGGCAGCGTTCGGCATTCGCGTCAACGCGATTGCGCCGGGTCCCTTCCACACCGATATGCTCGATGATCTTGCCGGTCAGATGGACGGTTTTCTCGAGTACTCCGAGGCGGCCACCATGCTGAAGCGTACGGCACGCCCTGAGGAAATCGTCGGCCCGGTGCTGTTCCTGGCAAGCAGCGCATCGAGCTTCGTCACCGGTCAGACCCTTTCGGTCTGCGGTGGAGCAATCTGACCTCAACCCGGCAACGGAGGCCCGAATGGCCACTCGCGAACAGACCCAGGCCCTGCTGGATCGCATTTCGGCAGGCGTGATGAAACACACCCCCGAGCAGCACTACACGGTTGCCGACCGGCTCGAGGAGCGGGCGGCAGCAACGCCCGACCATCCCTTCCTGCTGTGGGGTGGCCACGCGCTCAGCTACGGCGAGGTCAACGCCAGCGCCAACCGCTACGCGCACTTCGCGCTGGCGCAGGGCCTGAAAGCCGGCGATGTGGCCGCGCTGATGATGGAAAACCGCCCCGAGTTCCTCTACATCTGGTTCGCGCTGGCGAAAATCGGCTGCATCTCGGCACTGATCAACACCCAGGTGAGCGGCGATGCGCTGCGTCATGCGCTGGCAACCACCGCCAGCAAGCTGCTGTTTCTTGGCAGCGAATGTGCGGGGCGCCTCAGTGCCACCCCGGGCATCGGCGAGGGCATGCCGATATTCACGATCGCCGACGACGACAGCGATGCCACTCCAGCGGGGAGTCGACGCATCGACGCGGAAATTGCCGCACAGTCGGATGCGAACCCCGATCGCAACCTGCGCAGCAGCGTGATTGGCTCATCGACGCTGTGTCTCGTCTTCACCTCGGGCACCACCGGACTGCCGAAGGCTGCGAAGGTCACGCACGCCCGCTGGCTGGGCGTTGGCGAGGGCTGGTCGGCGCTGCTCGAACTTGGTGCGGATGACGTGTTCTACTGCGTGCTGCCGCTCTATCACGTCGCCGCCCTGATGTCGCTGCTGTCCAACGCGCTGGCGAGCGGCGGCAGCGTGCTGCTGCGCCGGCGCTTCAGCGCCAGTCGCTTCTGGGCGGATGTGCGGGAGTTCGGCGTCACCGTGGCGCAGTACAGCGGCGAGCTGTGCCGCTACCTGTTCAACCAGCCGCCACACCCCGAGGATCGCAACCACCGCCTGCGGGTGATGACCGGCTCGGGCCTGAGCCCGGCAATCTGGCTCGCCTTCCAGGAGCGCTTCGGCGTCACGCAGATGATCGAGGGCTACGGCGGCACCGAGATCAACGTCGGCCTGATGAACCTCGACAACCGCGTCGGTTCCTGTGGCCGCATCCCGTTCCCGGAGCGCAGCAACGTGCGCCTGGTGCGCTACGACCGCGACAGCGACAGCTACCCGCGCAGTCCCGAGGGCTGGCTGATCGCGTGTGCCGACGACGAGGTTGGCGAGATGCTCGGCATGATCCTCGCGCTGCCAGGAATCACCGGTGGGCGCTTCGATGGCTACACCGACCGGGAGGCCACCGAAAGGAAGATCCTGCGCAACGTCTTTCAGTCCGGCGACGCCTGGATGCGCACCGGCGACCTGTTTCGCCGCGACGCCGAAGGCTACTACTACTTCGTCGATCGCATCGGCGACACCTTCCGCTGGAAGAGCGAGAACGTCTCGACCACCGAGGTTGCCGATGCACTCGGGGATGCACCCGGCATGGAAACGATCACCGTCTACGGCGTCGTCATCCCGGGTAACGAGGGGCGAGCCGGCATGGCAACGCTGGTGATGCAACCCGGCCACGCCTTCGACCCCGCCGGTTTCTTTCAGCTGGCACGCGAGCACCTGCCTTCTTATGCAGTGCCCGTGTTCGTGCGCGTTGCCACCGACACCGACATCACCCCGACCTTCAAGCTGCGCAAGGTCGATCTGCAGAAGCTCGGTTATCGCGCGAGCACCGGCGACACCCTCTGGGTGGCCGATCCTGCTGCTGACAGCTACATCGAGGCAACGTCCGAAAATCTCGCACGATTGGGAATCCCGCCGGCTCCCTGACATCGGGAGCCCCTGCCGCGCCGGGTCGCGGAACGAGGCCCGACGCGGATCCGGTGCGAACAGCTACGACAGTCTGATCACCTGCGCGCAGCACGGCTCTCTGCTGCCGATCCCCGATCACAGCCTCCCTGCTCACGATTCGCGCGCCTTCCGTGCGCGCCGCTCATGCACTCACCGGTGGCCCCGTCGACGGCGGGCCGCGTGATGCCGTGTCGCTCCCGGTCTTCCCCCGCACGTGCTCGAGAATCCGCTCGATCAGTGCCGGCTCCTCGATGCTCGCAATCACGCGCACCGCCTTGCCGCAGCGCACGCAGGTCTCGACGTCGATGGCGAATACACGCTTCAGCCGTTGGACGCACGTCATCGCCGCATGCCGCTCGATCGCGGATCGCTCGGACTGCGCACTTGCCCTGCCCTTCCTCCGGCCCCTGCCCGAGGGCGTCACCTCGGCCCGCCAGCGGTGGTTCGGTGCCAGCACACCGTGGTAGCGCGTCAGGTTCACACGTGGCCTCGGCACCAGTGCGCCAAGGCGGGCGATGAAATCCAGAGGTTCGAGCATCACATGCGTCGTCCCGTCCCGGTACGGCGTCTTGAGCAGGTACACCACCTTCCCCTGCGCGCTCACCGTGAGCCGCTGCTCGGCCACCGCAGGGCGGGCGATGTAGCGGCACAGCCGCTCGCGCACGTCGCGTTGGTGCGCCTCGCAGCTCACGCCGGCGGCGATGTAGCGGCACAGCCGCGCAACAGCGCCCCAACCCTTGGCAACAACTTCAGCCAAGTGGTATGCCAGTTCAAGGTCAGCCCCGATCTCTTGTGGACCCAGCTCAAATGGGCCATGGGAATCGGGCTGGTCGGCGGCTTGTTCCCCGCCTTGCGTGCCGCGCGACTGCCCATTGTCGAGGCCTTGCGCGAGGTGTGAACCGGCAACCGGTGCTCAATTGCGATCCAGCGGACTCACCACCCCGTTCCCGCCGCGATTGAGCACATGCGTGTAGATCTGCGTCGTCGCCACATCCTTGTGCCCGAGCAGTTCCTGGATCGTGCGAATGTCCTGCCCGGCTTCCAGCAAATGCGTGGCGAACGAATGCCGCAACGTATGGCAACTGGCCGGCTTGTCGATACCGGCTTGCTGCACCGCTCGCTTCACCGCCCGTTGAACGGCTGACTCATCCAGATGATGGCGCCTGATCTGCCCACCGCGCGGATCAACACCGCGCTTTCCCGCCGGAAACACGTACTGCCACGCCCATTCCCAACCCGCGTTCGGATACTTACGCACCAACGCATCCGGCAAGCTGACCTCGCCGAATCCTGCGGCAAGATCACGCTCGTGGATACGCCGTGCCTCGGCCAACTGCTCCTGCAAGCGATCAACCACCATCGCGGGCAACATCGTGCGGCGATCCTTGCCACCCTTGCCCTGCCGCACCGTTATCTCACGTCGCACCAGGTCCACATCCTTCACCCGCAGCCGCAGGCACTCCATCAGGCGCAGCCCCGAGCCATACAGCAGCGCCGCCGCCAGCCAAGTCACCCCGCCCATCTGATTGAGCAGGGCGGCAACCTCGTCACGGCTCAACACCACGGGCAAACGCACCGGCCTCTTCGCTCGCTGGATGTTTTCCATCCACGACAACTCGATCCCGAGCACCTGTCGGTACAAAAACAACAAGGCTGCCAGGGCCTGATTTTGCGTCGATGCCGCCACATGGTCCGCGTTCGCAAGCGCGCTCAGGAATCGCTCGACCTCCGCGGCGCCCATTTCACGCGGATGACGCTTGCCGTTTGCCACGATGAAGCGTCGGATCCATCCAACGTACGCCTCCTCCGTCCGCCGCGAATAACCAAGGCGACGAATCCGTTCTCGCACCTGATCCAGCAGCTTCGGTGCTCGCGTTCCCGACACAGCCGCCCTTGCCTCCTGCGAACTTGCATCACGCCCATCACCGTGTGACCATCGCCCCATCACCTGCTCCCATGTGTCGGAAATACTGCAAGATTAGATGACAGGGTTACACGACAGAATCAGCCAACCGCTTGATCGCGCGTAGGATTTTTCTGATGCTTGAGGGGAAAACAGGGTTTAGGCAGCCGGATTACACGGCGATTTGCAACCGAATTGTAGTTAGGCGTCCTCCGTGCTAACCATATAAAGATATTCGAGTACACCATGATCTTT